>NZ_JAKRNF010000001.1:0-325988 GCF_022347225.1 Corynebacterium sp. ACRPQ | reverse complement strand
GACCAGGAGGCGGCTCCCGCATTTATCCGGGGATTCGGGTGGGTAAGCCCAGAGACCGCTGACAGTCTGTGCCCCACCCAGACGCGAGACATGGATCGTGCCAAAGGAATGGAGAGCGAAAGCTACGTCACTCCCCCGCTCATTGGCGCCTACGTAGAAGGCCGCGATGGCGTGTGCCGATTCCCGGGCTGCAATCGCCCCGCAGAAAACTGTCAAAAGGACCACCGAATTGACCATGCAAAGGGAGGGAAAACTTCGGGAAGCAACTTGGCCTCACTGTGCCAGCACCATCACAACATCAAAACTGATGGTGGCGCCTTCTACATCATGGATCCACATACTGGGGACATAGTATGGCTCTTTGATGACGGTCGCTGGGAATACGATGAGCCCCAAGGACCGCTAGCGCCCAAGAACAAGAACTGGGCACTAACGGTGGGCCAAGCTATCGCCGCCCGGCGGGCGGCGGCAAAGGAAAGGAATGATAGCTAGACGGAGCGGGCTCGGGAAATGACCTCCGGCAGATGAGCCAAGACGTAGTCAACGTCCTCGTCCGAAGTGAGTCGGCCAAGAGTAAAGCGAAGAGAACCAATACCTTCCGCCTCACTTACGCCCATTGCTTCGAGGACATGAGACATGCGGTTTACGCCTGCGCTGCAAGCGCTGCCGGTAGAGGCCTCGATCTGCAAGGAATCCAGCAGCATGATGAGGCTATCGCCGTCAGCACCGGGGAAAGAGACGTGCAGGTGGGAAGGCAAGCACGGCTCAGCGGAATTGACCACCGCGTCATCAATGGTGGCGAGAATTCCGTCGCGCAGCTTATTGCGGAGAGCCGCAATTCGCTCGCCTTGGACGGCGATTTCGGAAACGGATTCCTCCAGCGCCGCAGCTAGACCGGAAGCGCTCGCGACGTCCACGGTGCCAGGGCGAATACCTCGCTCTTGGCCGCCACCGTAGGCAATCGGCTGGGGCGCAGGGCTGCGCTTGGCCAAAAGCAGACCGATGCCGCGGGGGCCGCCGAACTTGTGGGCGCTGGCGGCAAGGCTGGTGATCCCTAGCGAGGAAAAGTTGATGGGGACTTTGCCAACAGCTTGGACCGCATCCACGTGCACGGGCGTGCCTGTCGCATTCGCTCGGGCTGCGATCTCTTCGATGGGCTGAATGGCGCCGGTTTCGTTGTTTGCCCACATGCAGGTAGCGACGTCGGCAAGCGTGTCTAGGACCGACAGATCTGCGATGTGCCCGGAACGGTCGACGGGAAGGATGTCGACGGCCGCTCCGGTTTTCTCCAGCTTAGAGACGGTGTCGCGCACGGCGGGGTGCTCGATATCGGTAGAAATAATGCGGTTTGTTTGCCCAGCCGCGTAGAGCCCCTGAATGGCGATATTGTCCGCCTCGGTGCCTGAAGAGGTGAAGATGACTTCGATGGGCTCGCAGCCGAGGAGGGAAGCCACCTTTTCGCGGGCATCATCCAGCACGGACCGAGCCTTGCGGCCGGAACCATACTGCGCGCCGGAGTTGAGGGAGCCGGCCGCCGCCACCCACGCGTCAATCGCGCTCTGGCGCATCGGCTGGGTAGCGGCATAGTCGAAGTAGTGCGGCATTACTGGCGCGCCTTCAGTTCCTCGGTCAGGGCCGGTGCGATTTCATGCAGGTCACCCACGACGCCGAGATCGGCGATCTGGAAGAAGGGCTCATCCTGGTCTTGGTTGACCACCACAATGGTGCCGGAAGTCTGCATGCCGGAGGTGTGCTGGATAGCGCCAGAGATACCCAAGCCGATGTAGAGGTCGGGCGAGACGGTAACACCGGTCTGGCCGATCTGATAGGCGGCGTCATAAAAGCCTTCATCGACGGCGTCGCGGGTGGCACCGACTGCGGCACCGAGGGCGTCGGCAAGCGGCTCGACGACGGCGCCGAACTCGTCGCCCACGCCACGGCCGCCGGCGACGACTGCCTTAGCCTCGGTAATTTCCGGTCGTGCAGACTTCTGTGCCGGAGTAAAGGAAGTTACCTTGACGTCTTTGCCCGTGGCGGCCGGCAACGGCATCGGCGCCGGCTGCGCCTCCACTTGCTGTGGCGCAGCCTCAACCGCGCCTGGGCGGAGGGTGTAGATCGGGCACTGGCCAGCGGCGGTAGAGGTGGTCTCATAAGAACCACCGAAAATACTCATCTGGGCGGAGCCATCGGCGTCGATGCCATTGACATTGACCAGTGCGCCAGAGGCGAGGCGAGCTGCGAGTCGGCCGGCAATCTCGTTATTGGCCGGAGTTGCGGCCAGCACGATAGGCGCTGGGTTCGCAGCGCCAAGCGCATGCAGGGCATCAACCTCCGGGGTAAGGAAACGCTGATCATAATCCTCGGCCGTTGCCTGAACCACCTGTGCGGCACCGAGGGCGGCAAGCTCGGCATCGAACTTATCGGCCTGCTTGCCGACGACCACTGCGGACACCGTACCCAATTCCCGCGCGGCCGTAATCAGCTCGCCGGTAACGGGAAGGAGGTTGTCCGCGTCGTGCTCAACTAGTACGTAAACGTGCGACATATCTACTCCTAAATCAAGTTCTTTGCGGACAGGAAGTCAGCGATCTTCTTCGCTGCATCTTGCGGGTTGGGCTCCGAAATAACTTCGCCGGCGGTGCGTGGTGGGCGCTTCTCCGCGGCCGACACAGAGGTCGTCGGCGCGATGGCCTCAATGCCCAGGTCGGCCAGAGTGAAGGTGGTGATCTCCGCCTTCTTAGCTGCCATAAGGCCCTTGAAGTTGGGGAATCGCGGCTTGTCGCTCTTATCGTTCACCGTAACGATCGCTGGCAGCGGCGCCTCGAGTTCCCAAGTGCCGCGTGCATCATCGCGGGTGCCCTGCAGGGTGCCGTCAACTAGCACTACCTTGTGGAGACCGGTAAGGGCCGGCAGCTGGCGGTATTCGGCGAGCAGGCCGGCAAGCAGGCCGGTGGAGGCGTCGGAAGCCTCGGCACCGGCGGTGATCAGCTGGACGTCGTCAAGCTTATTGAGCGCGGCATTGAGGGTCCACGCGGTCGATAGCGCGTCCGCTCCAGCCAGGGAGTCGTCAGAGACGAGCACGGCATCGTCGGCGCCCATGGCCAAAGCCTTACGCAGTGCCTCGTCGGCTTGGGCCGGCCCCATCGTCAGCGCTACGACCTTGTAGCCAGCATCGGGGTTATTGTCGCGCAGTCGCAGGGCTTGTTCCACGGAGTACTCATTAACCTCATCAATGACGTTATCCACGGAGGTGCGATCCAGGGTGTGGTCATCGTTCAAAGACTTGGTAGACCACGTATCCGGCACGTGTTTGACCAGAGCCACGATAGTTGGCATTGGGCACTCACCTTTCCGATATATTTATGTTGCGTAATTATCCTCGGACGATAATACTCGGGGTTGACACAGCAAGGCGATTCCCTGTGAGCCAATTCGCGTAATGATGACCGCAAAAGGTTTCTTTCCCTTCAGCTTCATCTTCTTCCGCAGCTGGTCAGGGTCCACTTCTACCCCGCGTACAAGGATTTCTAGGCTTCCCGCATCATAGGATTTAAGTACGGATTTTAATCTCTTTAGGGGTACTTTTTCTATGAATGGAAATCCCGAAGTCCCCTCCGGAATCCTCTCTCCTGTCAGGTATGCGATGCGCGGATCGATTTGATGCAGCCCTTCCCTGGCCGCGTAATGCTGGACCAATCCCGCTCGCACGATGGCCCCATCCGGGTCGATGAGGTAACTGCCAATGTCTCCGGCATCGGGTAGGTTGTCTGCGCGGTCGTCGAGGACATCTAGCTTGCCTCCACGAATCACCACTGCCCTTCGGCCGCTGCCAAGGCCTGGGGTATAAAGGCAGGCTTCTTTTACCCCGCCATCGACGCTTGCGACGGTAACGAGACCATCCCACTCGCTGAAATCAAGGCCAGGCGCGCACTTGATGGCCAATTCCTTGCCGCGGTGCTTGTCGACGACCTCCGGGAGCGGTGGCACCAAATCCTCCGGCCGCGTGATCCGCCTGCCGCCGGCGCGGCGGGCCGGGTCTGCAAGGAGAACATCGGCAGTGGTAGTAGTCGTCAGCGCATCCGCGCGGAAAATCCTGGCGGAAGAGAGGTTATGCCTCGCCATTCTTACCCGTGATTCATCCAGGTCTGAGCCAAAATAGTCGAGCGGAGAGTTATAGCCTTCGGTGCCGATAGAACAGGTGACGTCGTGAACGCTGCGCACTCCCTGCTCGGCGAGGAATTTCGTCCGATACGCCGCCACTTCGAAGGGGGTTGCTTGCTGGGCGGAGTCCGCATCCATAAGCCAATCGTGCGGAAGCTTGCCGGAACTGCGGGCGGTTACCAGCTCCATGACCGCGCGGCCATACTCACCGAACTTAGACTTTAGGATTTCGGTGTCTTTGAGCCGAGAAGCCTTGGTTAAGGTGAGGTCGAGGTGTGGTATGTCCTCTTGGTGCTCGGCAAGGAAGTCAACTTCTGCGGGGGTATAACTCATATTCGGTCTAAAGGGGTGGTGGAGAAGAATTCGCGGTAACGGGGATCTTCGCGGGGATCCCCAATGACGGGGCGCAGGTCCGAAAAGGACGCATCCTCTAGGACCTCTTGTACGGAGGAATACTTGCTCAGCCTCTGCATCTGTGCCCACGTGGGGATGGCAAGGCGCACCAGCCCGGCGCGCCAGCCGTCCAGGATGAGCTGCGGGGAGAACCATCCGGCATCGTCTGCTTCATCGGTATCCCCATCGGGTTCTTGGCCGGAGGGCAACACCCCAACGAAGAAGAAGGTGTCGAACCAATGGCTCTTTCCCTTTCCTACCCAGCGCGCCCAGGGAAGGAGCATATCGGCGTCGACACGCATGCCGTTATTGCTGAGGAATTCGGTAAAGGAAATGGTGTGGTTTTCTAGTAGTTTTCGCTCTTTGTGGTAGCGCCGCGCATTGGAGACAATGCCGTCCTCGCGGATGGCGAAAAGGGTGCCGGCCTCTTCGAAGAGCTCGCGGGCAGCGGCGAAAACGAGAGCGTGGGCTTTGTACTTGGTCACGCCCATCCGGCGGGCCATGGAGATGACAGACTTTCCGGCCCATAGCTCGCCCGAGTCCCAGGCACGCGGCGGAAAGTCACGGGGGTCTACACCGCCGCCTGGAAATACTGAATGCCCCGGGTAGTTGTGCATCGTGTGGACGCGCTCTTGTACCCACACTTCAAGACCGTCAGCGCCGTCCCGAAGGAGCAGGACGGTTGCCGCCAGGCGCCCACCGTGGAAGCCGGTGGTATCGCTGGCGTCAATGGCATCGAGACGATCATGAAAAGGATTGGTCATAGAGAAGCTCGGCGGGCGAAGTATCGCTGTCCAATGCGGTCCACCTGAATTGGCTGGTGGAAGGCGCGAGTCAGGTTTTCGGAGGTGAGGACGGAATTAATCAGTCCTTTTGCCACAACTTTACCCTCATCCAACAGCATGGCGTGGGTGAAGCCATAGGGAATCTCCTCCACGTGGTGGGTGATCATGACTATCGCTGGGGCATCGGGATCCATAGCTAGATTGCCAAGGTATCCCACCAGGTCTTCGCGGCCTCCCAGGTCCATTCCGGCGGACGGCTCATCGAGGATGAGCAACTCCGGGTTAGACATGAGAGCGCGAGCGAGGACGACGCGCTTCTTTTCTCCCTCAGACAGGGTTCCCCACGTGCGCTCTTTGAGGTGGGTGGCGCCAACTTGGGCCAAGATGTCATCCGCGCGGGAGAAATCCATGTCCTGGTATTCTTCGCGCCAGCGGCCCAACACAGCGTAGCCGGCGGAGACAACTAGATCGTCCACTCGCTCAGTGTCCGGGATGCGCGATTGCACCGCCGCGGAGGAGATGCCGATAAGCGCGCGCAGATCGCGCATGTCGGTTTTGCCGATTTGCTCCCCCATCAAAAAGGCGGTGCCTTTCGAGGGGAACTCTTCGGCCGCGGCCATGCGCACCAGCGAGGTCTTGCCCGCGCCATTGGGGCCGATGATGACCCAGCGCTCATCGAGCTCTACTTGCCAGTCCACGGGTCCGACGAGGGTCTTGCCGCCGCGGCGCAGCTCGACGCCGCGAAAATCTACGAGCCAATCTTGATCAGTGGGAGTTACGTCGTTCACGCCTTCCATTGTGACTGATTTGTTCTTTGCCCGGTGAAATTGACACAGCTGCATTAGTCTTATGGGCATGACTACTCGCCTTGGTATTGACGATGTCCGCCCGCTTATCTCCGCCGGTTCTGTAGCCTCCAAAGCAATTGTAGGCGAGGTAATTCCTGTCACCGCCCTCGTCTGGCGCGAGGGCCACGACGCGGTCTCGGCAACCCTGTCTGCGTGGGCGGCACGGACCACGGCTACCTCCTCGGTCACCATGCAGGTTGATCCCGATGACCAGGATCGCGTACACGGCGTATTTACCCCGGGCACCCAAGGCACCTGGTACTTCCGCGTCGATGCCTGGTCCGATCCCATCGCCACGTGGAAAAACGCGGTAACCAAGAAGATGGCGGCTGGGCAATCCGCTGCTGAGCTGGCCAATGACCTGCAGCATGGCGCAGAGTTGTTTTCTCGCGCGGCTCTGCAAACCCCGTCGGATGTGGTGGAACCGCTCTTTGCGGCCGCTCGGGACTTGGGGGATGAGTCCTTGGACGTCGATAAGCGCGTGCAGGTAGCGCTCTCGGAGGAGGTGGCAGGCATCCTGCACTCGCATCCCCTGCGCGACCTGCTGGTGGAGGGCACGATCCACGAGGTATATGTGGAGCGCCCGGCCGCACTCTATAGCTCGTGGTACGAGCTTTTTCCCCGCTCCACGGGAGGCTGGGATGAAGAGGGAAATCCGGTCCACGGCACTTTTGCTACCACTGCCAAGGCACTGGAGCGGGTGGCCGATATGGGCTTCGATACAGTGTACTTTCCGCCTATCCATCCCATCGGCAAGGTGCACCGCAAGGGAAAGAATAACTCGGTCGTTGCCGAGCCTGGGGATGTGGGAAGCCCCTGGGCCATCCAAGATCACTCCACCACCCATCCGGACTTGGGCACAATGGAGGATTTCCAGAAACTAGTCACCCGCGCCCAGGAACTCGGGCTGGAAGTAGCACTCGATTTTGCTCTTCAAGCGTCGCCCGACCATCCGTGGGCGAAGAGCCACCCTGAATTTTTCACCGTACTTCCGGATGGCACCATCGCCTATGCCGAGAACCCGCCAAAGAAGTATCAGGATATTTATCCGCTTAATTTCGATAACGCTCCTGATGCCATCTACCACGAAATCTATGAAACCTTGATGATTTGGGTCGAAGCCGGAGTGAGTACGTTCCGCGTGGATAACCCGCACACCAAGCCGGCAAACTTTTGGGACTGGCTAATTACCCGCGTGCATGCCACCCATCCGGATGTCATCTTCTTGGCCGAGGCCTTTACCCGCGCCCCTCGCCTCTTCGGTCTAGCGAAGGCAGGTTTTTCCCAGTCCTATACCTACTTCACCTGGCAAACCTCCAAGCACGAACTCACCCAGTTTGGCCAAATGCACGTCGACCAAGCAGATATCTGCCGCCCTAACCTCTTTGTTAATACCCCGGATATCCTGCACGAGTCCCTGCAGACTGGCGGGCGCGCCATGTTCGCCATTCGCGCTGTATTGGCAGCCACCATGTCGCCTCTATGGGGCGTGTACTCCGGCTTCGAACTCTACGAGCACACCCCGGTAGCCCCAGGTTCTGAGGAATACCTCGACTCTGAGAAGTACGAACTACGCCCGCGCGATTTTGCGGCGGCGGCTGCCTCCGGAGATTCCCTTGAGTCCTATATCCGGCTGCTTAACCAGATCCGCCGCGATAATCCCGCTTTGCAGCAACTGCGCACCCTGCGGTTCCATGACACCGACAATGAAGCCATCATTGCCTATTCGAAGGCGGATCCGACCACCGGCAACGTAGTCCTCGTTGTGGTCAACCTGGATCCGCGCAATGCACAGGAAGCCACCGTCACGGTAGATATGCAGGCTATCGGCCGCCACCCCGGCGAGTCCTATACCGTCCAGGACACGATTACCGGCTCTGCCTACCATTGGTCCGAGCGCAACTTTGTGCGCCTAGAGCCGCTTCGCGACGTCGCCCATGTCTTCGTCCTTCCCCCTGCCGACCACGCCCTCCAGGAACAGCTCACCTGGCGCGGAGTAAGCGACTATCGCCCGTAAATATTCGCCCACCGGACCGCACTCGAACTAGGTACTCTGATTGTATGACTATCCCGGCCGCCGACCTCGCTCGCCTCAATGACTGCCGCCACCATGACCCGCACGGTTTCTACGGCTGGCACGAAGGTACCGTCCGCACCCGCCAACCAGGCGCTACCGAGGTGCAGCTGCACACTCCCACGCAGTCCGTGTCCATGGATTTGGTCGG
The DNA here is from genome assembly GCF_022347225.1 of Corynebacterium sp. ACRPQ. NCBI lineage: Bacteria > Bacillati > Actinomycetota > Actinomycetes > Mycobacteriales > Corynebacteriaceae > Corynebacterium > Corynebacterium sp. ACRPQ. Next base: position 317,576 of record NZ_JAKRNF010000001.1, on the reverse strand, counting down.
CGATGACATCTGGGAGGCGGAAATCGGCGATAACTGCGATTACCGCCTAGAGATCACCTACCCCGAGGCCCCTACCCGCACCGTGGCCGATGGATACCACTTCCTTCCCACCGTCGGCTCGCTAGATCTGCACCTGATTGGGGAAGGCCGCCACGAGCGCCTCTGGGATGTCCTCGGCGCCAACCTGCGTTCCTATGACACCGAGATGGGTACCGTTTCCGGCGTCTCCTTTGCCGTGTGGGCTCCTAATGCCCAGGGAGTTGCCGTTGTGGGCGATTTCTGTGGCTGGAACCCCACCCAATATCCGATGCGTTCTTTAGGATCTACCGGAGTATGGGAGGTTTTTGTTCCCGGTATCGGTGCTGGCGAGCACTATAAGTTCGCCATCTTTAGCCACGAGGGCTGCAAGGACAAGGCCGATCCCCTAGCTAAGCGCACCGCCTGCCCGCCGGAGACGGACTCTATCGTGGATTCCACCAGCTTCGCCTGGTCCGATTCCGCATGGATGGACAAACGCACCGGCAACCTCGATGTGCCCATGAGCGTCTATGAGGTTCACGTCGGCTCGTGGAAGGTTGGTGCCAACTACAACCGCTTGCGCGAGGAGCTCATCCCGTACCTCAAGGAGCACGGTTTCACCCACGTCGAGCTCTTGCCCGTGGCCGAGCATCCCTTCGGCGGATCCTGGGGCTACCAAGTCTCTGGCTACTACTCGCCTTCTGCGCGTTGGGGCTCGCCGGATGAATTCCGAGAGCTGGTCAATGCCCTGCACGAAAACGGCATCGGCGTCATCGTGGACTGGGTGCCGGCACACTTCCCCAAGGATGATTGGGCCCTTGGTCGCTTTGACGGCCAGGCTCTCTATGAGCATCCCGATCCCCGCCGCGGCGAACAAGCCGATTGGGGCACCTATGTCTTTGACTTCGGCCGCAATGAGGTACGCAATTTCCTCGTGGCCAACGCCCTATACTGGGCCGAAGAATTCCATATCGACGGCCTGCGCGTAGACGCCGTGGCTTCCATGCTCTACCTGGACTATTCCCGCGATGAGTGGTTGCCCAACCAATATGGCGGCCGCGAGAACCTAGAGGCCGTGCAATTCCTGCAGGAAACCAACGCCACCCTCAACCGCACGCATCCAGGCGTGCTCACCATCGCTGAGGAATCCACTTCCTGGCCGGGCGTTACCGCCCCTACCTCTGAAAACGGCCTAGGCTTTTCCCTGAAGTGGAATATGGGCTGGATGAATGACACCTTGGAGTACTTCAAGCACGACCCCATTCACCGTTCCTATCACCACGGCGAGCTCACCTTCTCCATGGTCTATGCCTACTCCGAGCGCTACGTACTGCCGTTTAGCCACGACGAAGTTGTGCACGGCAAGGGCTCGCTGTGGGAGCGCATGCCTGGCGACGACTGGAATAAGGCCGCCGGACTGCGCGCCCTCTATGGCTACATGTTCTCCCACCCCGGCAAGAACCTGCTCTTCATGGGCCAGGAATTTGGCCAGACTACCGAGTGGGCCGAGGGACATTCCGTGGACTGGAGCAACCTCGACGGTTGGGGTAGCGAATGGCACCAGGGCATCAAGCGCCTCGTGCGCGATATCAACCTCGTCTACCGCGGTACCCCAGCACTGTGGAGCCAGGATTTCAGCCAGGACGGCTTCCAATGGGGCAAGGCGGATGACTCGACCAATAACGTTCTGGGCTACGTCCGCTACGGCGCAGACGGCTCTGCTCTACTCGCCGTGTGCAACCTTTCTGGTTCGTCCATTCCCAACTACGGCCTTTGGGTTCCACACGACGGCGAGTGGCAGATGGTGCTCAACACCGACGACGCCGTCTATGAAGGCGCTGGGAACCCACTTCCCCAGCGCATCCGCGTGGAGAACAACTCCACGACGCTGCATCTGCCGGCCAATTCCGTGCAGTGGTATGTCTTGAAAGGCTAAAGAGCTACCGCTGAGCGCGCACGAACTCAGCTACGCGAGCGTCTATGTCATCGCGCAACGCGTCCATGCGTTCTTCCCCTTCAAGTCCGCGTAGCGATGGGTCCTCAATGTCCCACCTCTGCGCAGGGCCATCATAATCCGCGTCGCCTACCACCACCACGTGGTCAACAGTTGCGGCGATCTGGGGATCCACGAGAGTGGGCGTACCTGACATTTCTACTCCTACCTTCGCCAGGGAAGCTTTCGCTTCTTTGTTGATTCCCTGCTTGACGTGCTCATCGGTAGTTTGCACGCCAGCAGAGTAAATATCCCAATCTGGTGCATGCTTGAGGGCGAGCGCCGCTGCCATTTGCGACTTGCCTCGGTTGGTATTGCAAAGAAAAAGCACTGAAGTCATGCTTTCCCATGCTACCCAAGCTAGTACAGGGCGCTCGCCAGCTTGGTGCGGGCGTCGAGCACGCGCGGGTCATTGCCTTCAAAGAGCCCAAAGAGCTCTAGCAGGCGCTCGCGTACGCGGGACTTCTCATCGCCGGCCGTTGTCTTCATCGTCTCGATGAGGCGATCGAAGGCCTTTTCTGGAGCGCCGGCTACCACTTCGGCGTCGGCAGCCCGCATTTGCTTATCGACGTCCCCCTTATCCCCCTCCGCGGCCGCAATCGGATCCTCGGTTTGGTTGGCGGGGTCGAGGCGCTTGAGCAAGACCGTGGTGTCACGCGCCTGCTTGATCTGCACATTATCGGGCTCAGATTCCAAGATGGAGTTGTAGACGTTGAGAGCGCCATCAAAGTCGCCGGCGTTCAAGAAGCTTTCTGCTTCCTGGAGCCGCGGATCCTCTTCTTCCTCCTGTGGCTGTTCCGATGCCTCATTGCCTTGCAAGCCCTTCAGCTGTGGACCAACATTCTGCACCAAGGTATCGACCCATTGCTTTAGGGCTTCTTTGGGTTGCGCGCCCTCAAAATTGGTCAGCGGCTGTCCAGCGCCCAAGGCCACGACTGTCGGCAGATTCTTAACGCCAAAGGCCTGCGCAACCTGCGGAGTAGCATCCGCATCCACGTAAGCAACCAAGAAGCTCAAGTTTCCTTGCGCGGCCAAATCCGCAAGGTCAGTCTTCAACTGCTCCGACTGGGTAGAGCGAGCAGTACCGATGAGGACCACGACCGGAACTTCCGTAGACCGGCGAACCACATCTTGGTCGAAGTTGGCCTCGGTTACCGCGAAGAAGGGTTGGATGCCGCCCGCATTTGCCTGCGGCGACTCCTGTGCCTTTTGCCGGGCCTCGGCTCGCGCCTTGACTTGGCTGAGGTCGAGCGCTCCTCCTACATAAGCATTATTTGGTGAAGTCATCTAGTCCTCCTTTGCAAGGCGGCGATTAACCGCATCTACCTTATCCGTTAGCTGGTTAGTTACGCCTTCGCGAATATCGGCCTTAACCACCAAAGAAGTGCGCGGGGAAACCGCACGCACTGCATCGGTGGCCTTCTTAATCGTGTCAAAGACCTCGTCCCATTCGCCTTCGAGCAAGGTGAACATGGCATTGGTCTCGTTGGGCAGGCCGGATTCGCGGACCACGCGCACGGCCTCGGACACAGCATCGGCCATTTCTTGGGAGTCATTATTGACCACCGCAGGGGCTACAGAAAATGCAACAATCATGCCCGCCAGTCTACCTACGCTCCCAGCAGTGGCGGTGCCAGTGCCGGCGATCGTCGCCCTGGCGGCCCACGTCCCGCGGCCAGGCAACGATGTGTGCCACCCCGGGTGGGATGTTCTGGTTACACCCCGGGCACACGTAATACTTCTGGGCCCGAGCAGAACCGATATGCCGCATGACATAGGGTTCGCCGTGCGTCCAGCTTGGCCCCTCGACCGTTTGCGAGCCGAGGAAAGTTGAGCCGTCCTTAGGCAGGGATCGGATCTCTACGGGTTTGCGCCTATTTCGCCGTGGCATTAGAACAGCCGCAATTCATTCGACTCGAGCCCACGCAGCTCTTGGTAATCCAGTACGACGCACCGAATCCCGCGGTCCTCAGCCAAGGTACGTGCCTGCGGCTTGATTTCCTGGGCCGCGAATACACCGGACACAGGGGCGAGAAGCTCATCGCGGTTAAGCAGCTCCAGATACCGCGTCAGCTGCTCTACGCCATCGATGCCACCCCGGCGCTTTACCTCAATCGCCACATTATTGTTGTTTTCATCCTTCGCCATAATGTCTACGGGGCCGATGGCGGTGGGATATTCGCGGCGCACCAGGGTGTAGCGCTCGCCCAAGGTATCAATCTGGTCCGCCAAGAGCTCTTGTAGGTGGGCCTCCACGCCATCCTTGACTAGGCCTGGATCCTCGCCCATGTCATAGGAGATTTCTTCATGAATCTCAGCAATGGTGATGCGCAACTGTTCGCCCTTAGGGTTTTCCACCAGCCACAAGACCTCGCCCGTATCTTCACCGTCGAGGTCCTCAATCGCGGACTCCTTCAGGGTGCACGGGGGTGTCATCCAGTTGAGCGGCTTATAAGCGCGGTCGTCGGCATGCACGGACACGGAACCGTCCGCTTTGACGATGAGCAGGCGGTCTGCCATCGGCAGGTGGGCATCCAAGCGGCCCACGTAATCTACTGAGCATCGGGCGATTACTAAACGCATGCTCTCTACCCTAGCGGGTGGGCCTATCGCTTGGATTGACGGGTAGCGCGCTCGCGCAATTGCCGGAAGTCAAAGCGCTGCTGGCGCTTGGATGGAGCGGCCTCGACCCACGCCCCGAAGGCCATGATGCCGTGGGCGTCGGAAGCCAGCTCATATTCTTTTCCCTTAGCCCGAAAGCGAACGACCTCGGTGGCAGCGGACATAAAAGAAGCCTCGTCATCATCAAGCGGGCGGGTGCTCACTACTTCGATGTCGAGGCGGTTGATGCGCAGATCGCAGCGCGGAGAGACAGAACGGAGCTTGAAATACTCCACGAATTCTCCTTCATAACGCAGCGAACCATGGCGCCAAGAAAGGGAATTCTTAGCCGGAACTCGGCGCAGGAGGACTGAAGTACCGCGCGATCGCACGGTGAAAAAGCGAAGCGCAGCCAGAAAAATAACTAGCAGCAGGGCCACTCCAAGGGCCCACAGAAGCACTGCAACCACCGTTGAATTCATGGGCCTTTTCACGCCATCCTCGCTCTGTGGGGAAACTGATTCTTTGGATTGTAGCGCCTTGAAGGGCCTACACGCCAATAAGAAAAGGCAAAGAAAAAACGAAGAAGGCGCACCGGCTATAAACCGATGCGCCTTAAGAGAGCAGGAAGGGCGGCTATTGCTGCCCTCTCCTACCAATCCAAGGTATTAAGCCTTGGCGCGGCGAACTGCACGCTGTGCGGCCTCGCCACGGGACTTGGTGAGCTCGTGCTCAGAAACGAAATCCTTCTGAGCCTTCTCCTCATCCACCTCATCGGACCAGATGGCCCAATCAGCGAGGACGGTGATCTTGTCCTGGGTAACGGAGAGGAAGCCACCCTGCACGGCGGCGACGCGGCGCTCGCCGTCCACTGGGTGGATGGTCACCACGCCATTATCGATCAGCTGACCGATCATTGGCTCGTGACCGGGAAGCACGCCGATCTCACCCTCGGTGGTCTCAGCCGTGACCATGGAGGCCTGTCCAGACCACAGCAGGCGCTCGACGGAAACCAATTCGGCGGTGATGTCAGCCATGTGCCTCTCCCTACTTCTCGTTCAACTTCTTGTATGCAGCCTCGACGTCGTCCAAGCCACCCAAGCCGTTGAAGGCCTGCTCTGGGTAGTGATCAAACTCGCCATCGCAGATGCGCTCGAAGGCATCGATGGTCTCAGACAGCGGCACGTAGGAGCCCGGCAGGCCGGTGAACTTCTGTGCGACGAAGAAGTTCTGGCCCAAGAAGCGCTCGATACGGCGGGCACGCTGAACGGTGACCTTATCTTCCTCAGACAGCTCGTCCATACCAAGGATGGCGATGATGTCCTGGAGCTCCTTGTTCTTCTGCAGAATACCGATGACGCGCTGTGCAACCTCGTAGTGCTTCTCGCCAACGATACCCGGCTCGAGGATACGAGAGGTAGAGGTCAGCGGGTTCACTGCTGGGTAAATACCCTTGGAAGCAATAGCACGGTCCAGCTCGGTGGTGGCGTCCAAGTGAGCGAACGTCGTTGCCGGGGCCGGGTCGGTGTAGTCATCGGCAGGAACGTAAACGGCCTGCAGGGACGTAATGGAACGGCCCTTGGTCGAGGTAATGCGCTCCTGCAGAACACCCATCTCATCAGCCAGGGTTGGCTGGTAGCCCACGGCAGAAGGCATACGACCCAGCAGGGTCGAAACCTCAGAGCCGGCCTGGGTGAAACGGAAGATGTTGTCGATGAACAGCAGCACGTCCTGGTTCTGCACATCGCGGAAGTACTCCGCCATGGTCAGGCCGGACAGAGCCACGCGCATACGGACTCCTGGCGGCTCATCCATCTGGCCGAAGACAAGTGCGGTATCTTGCAGCACGCCCATCTCTTCCATCTCCAGGAAGAGGTCGGTGCCCTCACGGGTACGCTCGCCGACGCCGGCGAAGACGGAGGTACCGGAGAACTCACGGGCGATACGGGTAATCATCTCCTGAATGAGAACGGTCTTACCCACACCTGCGCCGCCGAAGAGGCCAATCTTGCCGCCCTTAACGTACGGGGTCAGCAGGTCAATGACCTTAATGCCGGTCTCCAGAATCTCGGTCTTACCCTCGAGCTGGTCGAACGCTGGCGGTTCGCGGTGGATGCCCCACTGCTCACCATCGCGGCCGAGACCCGGCTCGTCGAGGCAGTCACCGAGGGCGTTGAAGACGTGGCCCTTGACGACGTCGCCGACCGGCACGGAAATTGGCTTTCCGGAGTCGATGACCTCGGCACCGCGGACGAGGCCGTCGGTCGGTGCCATGGACACGGTACGGACAAGGTTGTCACCGAGGTGCTGAGCGACCTCGAGGGTGACGGTCTTTGCAACAGCTTCGAGCTTAATGTCGACGTGCAGTGCGTTGTACAGGGCCGGCAGTGCCTCACGTGGGAATTCCACGTCCACAACCGGACCGATGACGCGCACGACACGACCGGCGACTGCCGAAGACTGTGCATTCTGCTCTTGCAGAGCTGTAGTCATAATCTAGTCACTTTCTGCGCTGTCAGATAGCGCGCCAGCGCCACCGACGATCTCTGAAATTTCCTGGGTAATCTGTGCCTGACGGGCCTGGTTAGCCACGCGAGAGAGGTCCTCGACCATCTCGGTTGCGTTGTCAGTAGCAGACTTCATAGCTGTACGGCGTGCAGCGGACTCGGAAGCGGAAGCCTCCAAGAACATAGCAAACAGGATACGCGAGACGTACTGCGGAAGCAGGGCTTCCATGAGCGTATCTGCGTCTGGCTCGAACTCGAATCCTGCGGCAACGTCGTCCGCAGACTCGGAGTCAGACAGAGCGGAGTCACCGAGGTGGTACTCCTCATCCTGAATAACCGGCTGAACTGGCAACAGCTGCTGAGCACGCGCGGTCTGGGTCAGCATGGACTCAAACTCGGTGTAGACAACGTGTACCTGGTCAAAGCCACGTACACCGGCGCCCTCACCCTGCGCATGCAGGCCGTCGCGGTCCTTGGTAGTGCCATGGGAACCAGCAATAAAGCCATCAATCAAGTGACGGCGCACATCGTGGGTGGTCTCCCAGGTTGGATCCTGAGAGAAACCGCCCCAGCTGCCAACTACCTCGTCCTCGCGGAACTTGTAGTGGCCGATGCCCTTATTACCAGTAACGTAGCGAACTACCTCGTAGCCCTTGCTTTCCAGGAGAGCTTGCAGCTGTGCAGCCTTCTTGAAGACGTTGTTGTTATAGCCACCGCACATACCGCGGTCAGAAGTGACCACGAGAATGGCGGCGACGTTTCCGTCTTCACGCTCACGCAGCATGTCATGCTCCAACGTAGAAGCCGCAGCCAGCTTGTTCATCATGCTGGTCATCTCAGCCGCGTACGGCTGAGAGGCCTCTACCCTAGCCTGCGCCTTGGTAATGCGCGAGGTAGCAATGAGCTCCTGGGCCTTGGTGATCTTCTTAGTCGAATTAACGGACCGGATGCGGTCACGTAGTTCGCGAAGATTAGCCATCGTTTCTCCTCCCTTCTTTAATCTAGACGGTTAGTTGTGAGTTCTGAACTCTACTTAGCCGTCTTACGGGAGACGTTGAGCTCGGTGTTCTTTACGTCGCTTTCATCCAAAGGCTCTACCGGCGCCTCGGAGCCCAGGTTGTGGCCCTCGGAGGTGCGGAAGGTCGGCTGGAAGTCCTTAGCTGCCGCAACCAATGCGTCCTTGGACTCATCGGTCAACGGCTTGCCGCCGGAAATCTGCTCAAAGACCTCTGGGGTATTGGCATTGAGGTACTCGTGCACCTCGTCCTCGAAGCGGCGGACGTCTTCAACGGGAACGACGTCGAAGATGCCAGCCTCGGCGAGGTAGATGGACACCATCTGGTACTCCACCGGCTGCGGGGAGGACTCGGACTGCTTCAACAGCTCGACCAGACGGGAACCGCGCTCCAGCTGAGCCTTGGAAGCAGCATCCAGGTCAGATGCGAATGCCGCGAAGGCCTGCAGGTCACGGTAGGAAGCCAGGTCCAGACGCAGGTTACCTGCGACCTTCTTCATACCCTTGGTCTGTGCAGCGCCACCGACACGGGAGACGGAAACACCGACGTTAATAGCCGGGCGAACGCCCTGGTTGAACAGGTCGGACTCCAAGAATACCTGGCCGTCAGTAATGGAAATGACGTTGGTCGGAATGAAGGCGCCGACGTCGTTTGCCTTGGTCTCGATGATCGGCAGGGCGGTCATGGAGCCAGCACCCATGTCGTCGGAAAGCTTTGCAGCACGCTCCAGCAGGCGGGAGTGCAGGTAGAACACATCGCCTGGGTATGCCTCGCGTCCCGGCGGACGGCGCAGCAGCAAGGAAATGGCACGGTAGGCCTCAGCCTGCTTGGTCAGGTCATCGTAGATAACCAGGACGTGGTTGCCCTGGTACATCCAGTGCTGACCCAGCGCTGCACCGGAGAACGGTGCCAGCCACTTGAAGCCGGCGGAATCGGAAGCCGGTGCAGCCACGATGGTGGTGTAATCCAGTGCGCCGTGCTCCTCAAGGGTGCGGCGCACGCCGGCGATGGTCGAGCCCTTCTGGCCGATAGCGACGTAGATGCAGCGTACCTGCTTATCCTTGTCGCCGGACTCCCAGTTAGCCTTCTGGTTCAAAATGGTATCGATGCAGACCGCGGTCTTACCGGTCTTACGGTCACCGATGACCAGCTGACGCTGGCCGCGGCCGATCGGGGTCATTGCGTCGATAGCCTTGATGCCGGTCTGCATTGGCTCTTCAACCGGCTGGCGCTGCAGCACGGACGGTGCCTGCAGCTCGAGGACGCGCTCCTCTTCAGCGTTGATTGGGCCCATGCCGTCAATCGGCTGACCCAATGGGTTAATTACGCGGCCGAGGAATTCCTCGCCCACTGGGATGGAGAGAACCTCGCCGGTCCTCTTAACCTCGTCGCCCTCCTTGAGGGACTCGAAGTTACCCAGGACCACGACACCGATGGAGTTGGTGTCGAGGTTCTGTGCGACGCCAATAACGCCGCCTGGGAACTCGAGCAGCTCATTCGCCATAACGGATGGCAGGCCAGAAACCTGCGCAATACCGTCAGCTGCCGAAATGACCACGCCGACCTCCTCACGGGAGGCCTCCGCGGAGTAGCTCGAGGTGTAGTTCGCAATCGCACTACGGATCTCGTCGGAGGAGATCGTCAGCTCCGCCATGTTCTTCCTGCTCTCGGTAGTATCTTCCAGCACTTACTTAAATCGTTTCTGTCGTTTCGGCTACGCCATCTGGGCACGCAGGCGGGCAATCTTGCCTGCCGTGGAGCCATCAATGACTTCATCGCCGACGCGGATGCGCATGCCACCGAGGAGGCTGGTGTCAACCTCAGAGTGAATGGACATCGCACGACCATAAATTTTGCCCAGCTTCTCAGCGAGTACTGCTTGCTGGCCTTCGTTTAGTTCACCCGCTGCGGTAACGCGCGCAATGGTGCGGTCCTGCAGGTCAGCTGCAGTATCGGCCAGTGCGGCTACGTCATCGATCGGGTTCTGCTCTGGGCGGGAGATGGCCTGAAGCACGAGTGCCTCAGTAAACATCGTGACCTTGCCGTAGAGCACGTTTGCCAGCAATCCGCGCTTGCGGGCGGAATCAGCAGTTCGGTCGGAAAGCAGCTGGGTGAGCTCGCCCTCACGGTCAAGGATCTGGGACAGGCGGAAGAGCTCGTCTTCTACCTGGCCCAGCTGACCCTGCGCCTCAGCACCGCGCAGCAGTGCGCGGCGGCCCAGGGACACCAAGCCCTTGACAAAGTCCTTCGGGGTGGACCACTGTGCGGCCGCAGCTTCCTGGATGATGCGCAATGCGCCACCGGAAATCTTGGAGCCGAACAGGGTCTCTGCCAGGGACTTACGTGCCTCGCTCGGGGCGGCGATATCGGTGAATGCGACGCGCAATTCGCGGTCTGCATCCAAGACATCGACAACCTCGAAGATATCCAGGCCCGCCTGCGCGGCGGTGGCGACATTGTTATCGCCTGCCAGGATCTCATCCAAGCGGGTTTGCGAGGTTGCGAGTGCTTCGCGGCTAGCTGCCTTCATAGTTGCCTACTTTCCGGCCGGTGCCACAGAGTCGAGCTCGGACAAGAAGCCATCAATGGTGGAGGACTTCTTAGAGGCGTCGGAAAGCTCGCCGCCCAGAATCTTCTCCGCCAGGTTGATGGAGTTCTGGCCCATTTCGGAACGCAGCTCAGTAACAACCTGCGAGCGGGAGGCTTCCAGCTGCTTCTCGCCATTGGCGACGATGCGGCGGGACTCTTCTTCCGCGTTGGTCTTAGCCTCGGCCTCAATCTGCTTACCGCGCTCGCGCGCCTGCTCGCGGATCTCGGCTGCCTCTGCACGGGCGTCGGCCAGCTGAGCATTGTACTTTTCCAGAGCAGCCTTAGCCTCGGCCTGCTGGGCCTTGGCACGCTTCAAGCCGCCCTCGATCCGGTCTTCACGCTCCTGCAGCATCTGGCTGTACTTCGGAAGAACGAACTTCGCGAAAATCAGCAAGATGATGGCGAACGGAATGATTGACCAGACTAAGTCGTACATCTTGGGCAGGAGGATGGAGTTGCCGCTCTCCAGCGGCAGGTGCTCACTTCCTTCTGCTGCAAGGTAGTAAATGACGTTGTTCATGGGTCTCCGTTCTTAAAGTTCGATTTACTTGTGTAAAGCGTTCTTTAGAACAGGAAGCCTGCAACGAGGCCGATGAGGGCAAGTGCCTCAACGAAGGCGATACCCAGGAACATGGTGGTACGCAGCTGGCCGGCCATCTCAGGCTGGCGTGCCATGCCCTCAACGGTCTTGCCAACGAGGATGCCGATGCCCAGGCCCGGGCCGATGGTGGCCAGGCCGTAGCCGAGGGACTGAAGGCCGTCGAAGGAGGTGGTTGCTGCGTCCTGAGCCAGGATGATCTCGTTCATGTGAAAGTCGTTCCCTTTCAATGTATATCCCGCGGGAGTGTCCTGCGGGGCGGTGTTGGTTTGATTTTGGGGTATTTAGTTAACCGCGAGGTTCGCGTTGTTGTTAGTGCGAATCTGCATGCAACGACAATTCGATGTATACCGCCGTCAGCAGGGCAAAGATATATGCCTGCAGGAAGATGACGATAAGCTCGTAAAGCGTGAACAGAACCGCTGCGACCAGGGTCAAGCCACCCACTGCGGTCCAAGCGTTGAACTGGAAGAAGAAGAAGTTCGTAGCCGAGTACAACAGGACCAAAATGAGGTGACCAGCCAGGAAGTTCGCCATAAGACGAAGAGCCAAGGTGACTGGGCGCATAACAAACGTAGAGAAAGCCTCAATCGGCACGACAAGAATGTGCAAGGCCGGCGGCAGGTTAGGAATAACCACCGAGGACTTGATGAACTTGCCAAAGCCATAGCGCTTAGCGCCGGCGTAAATCATGGCGATATACGCAACAGCTGCCAAGACGATTGGCATACCGATACGGGCGTTCGGAGAAATGTTCAGGCCCGGCACAATAGTTGTGAGGTTCCAGAACAAAACTGCAAAGAAGATAGAGGCCAAAAGTGGAAGGAAGCGACGTCCTTCCTTCTTGCCCAAGATGTCTTCTGCGATCTGAACTCGCACGAAGTCAATCGCATGCTCGCCTACGTTTTGAATTCCTTTAGGAACCAACTTGGGGTTCCTGAAGGCGACAACAAATAGGAGCACCAGCACGGCCGCCATCAGAAGGCGAACGAGCATGATGCGATCCAAAGCGAACCAACCGTTGGCAAAATCGCTCAACCAGAGGTCAACGACTCCGCCATCATCGGTTACGTGCCCCGGGAAAAATTCTGGGTCCAGTTCGGGTGCGTGGAAGCTACCCTTCATGGCCAATGTTGTAACGCTCAGCGTTCTCTCCCGTGTTCGGGCCACACAGCTTGTCGAAGGCCGTGTGGTGCGATGGACGTCTCAAACTCTCTGCCTCACACACGGACTCCGTCGCACATCAGCGTGCGCAAGACAGGGATTCACCGCTGCGAAAGCCAGCTTTTGTGCTAACCCGCGGTAACCCGAAGAAAAGCGTATCAGTTAGATCAAGAGTTTTCGCACGTGGGGGGCCACTAACGCCCCTAGTTTCACCGCTGCGGGCTCAATTCCGCCACAAATTCACAACAAAAAGGCCACATTCTGCCTAAATCCTGCTACGTGGAGTTCATCACACTTGCCTATTTCCCCACCTTGACGGGGGTAACCACAGCAGAAACGATTGCATGCACGCAAAGCAAAAGGGCCCACCACCTTTCCTTCCAGAAAAGCGGTGGGCCCCAACAAAGGCCACTTCCCTGCTACGAGACGTACGTAACCCGCGAGGTGACGACGGCCCACACCTCCGTGCCCAAAGTGGCGAAAAGGGCCAGCATGACGGTCACGAATAGCGCCACGGTGTCATAGAAATCCATATCTCGGATTACGAGAAGCACCATGACCAAGACGATGACTTTGAGCAGCCAACCGCCCAGCACCACGGCCATGGTGTTGGCAGGAGTGGTATTGGCGGTTAGCAATACCGACAAGGCGGTAAATAAGACGAAGCCGCCACCGATAGCGGCACCGACCAGGACTCCCCAAATACCGGGGAGACCACTGATACCGCCCCAGACGGCTAAGGAGACCACCGTAATAACCAGCAGGGCAAGACCACCCAGCTTGACCGCCCTTTGCATGGGACGGCGGTGGTCATCAAATTCCGAGGGTTGCGTAGTCGCTTGTGCTTCACTCACGGCTACACACCCTACCTCACGAGGGCTCAGATTCCTTCACCACGACGGTCTCTCGCGCGGCAGGCCCAATCTTTCCTTGGCGCAAAGGCACGAGGGTCGCCGCGAACGCGAGGAGCAAGGCAACGATGGTGACGCCAATGGCCACCGGCGCGGGCACGATGGAAAAGGACACCGCGCCGAAGGCTACGGCGGAGACCCACAGGTAAAGAACCAGCACGGTCCGGCGGTGGGTATGGCCGAGCGAGAGTAGGCGGTGATGGATGTGCGCCTTATCCGCAGAAAACGGTGAGCGGCCCTGGGACAGACGGCGAATGACGGCCCAGACAAGGTCTAGGACTGGAATAAACACCGCTGCGGCCACCACGATGATGGGAGACATCAAAGCGACAATGTCCACCGTGCCGTAAAGCGACATGTTGATCTTGCCAGACGCGGAAGTCGAGGCCGCAGCGAGCAAGAGACCAATAAGCATCGAGCCAGAATCGCCCATGAAGATGCGCGACGGTTCGAAGTTATGCGGCAAGAAGCCAGCGCACATTCCCACCAAGGCAGCGCTGATGATGGCCGGTGGGTAGGCCGAGACTGCACCGCCTTGGTCGTGGAGAACGGTCAAGGAAAAGACCAGAATTGCTCCGCCCGCAATCATGCCAAGGCCTGCCGCTAGGCCATCGAGGCCGTCGACAAAGTTGATCGCATTGATGAGCAGAACGGTAAAGAATGCGGTGACCAGGGTACTTTGCAATTGGTCGAGGACGACCGTGGTGCCTCCTCCAAAAGGGATGAAAAGCAGCGTCCAGGTAAGCCCCAGCCCACTCATCAAGGTGGCCGCAAAGAGCTGGCCAAAAAGCTTTACTATGGCACTGAGTTCCACCAGGTCATCGACCACTCCGACAAGCACTAGCGCCAGGGCGGCCCAGAGCACTGCATTCATCTCCGGAGTGACGGGCATAAAGCCGCGAGTCAAAGCTGGAAGCTGGGCGGCGAGGAATATTGCCGCCGCGAAGCCGGTAAACATGGCCACGCCTCCCAGGCGAGGAGTGGGCTGAGTGTGGGCGTCACGCTGGCGAATTTCCGCCACGCGGCCGGTACGCACCAGAAAGGAGCGCACCACACCGGTGGTGAGATACGTAAATGCTGCTGCGACGAGGATGACGAGGGCCAGCTCGCGCAGCGGGACACCGCTGCCGCTCACGCGAATGCCTCCTTAAGCCTGTGGGCGGGTGCGCAGGGTCTGCGCGTCGACGCCAATGACCTCGCCGATTTCCTCGGCCGAAAGCGCACCTTCGCGCAGCAGGTACGGGCGCTCGCCGGAGAGATCAATGATGGTCGAGGGCTTGCCGACGGCCGTCTCTCCCCCATCCAAGTAAACCGTCACGGCTTTACCAAGCTGCTGCTTGGCCATAAGCGCCGTGGTCGGCGGCTGGTGGCCAGAAATATTGGCAGAGGAGACAGCCATGGGGCCAACCTCGCGCAGCAACTCGATGGCGATGGGATGCAACGGCATGCGCAGCATCACGGTGCCGCGGGTATCGCCCAGATTCCACGGCAGAGACGGCGCTTGCGGAACGACAATGGACAGGCCACCGGGCCAGAAGGCCTCCACCAAGTCACGCGCAGTATCCGTATAGGAAGCAACCAGACCGCGAACGGTATCCCAGGAACCCACCAAAACCGGCACCGGCATATCCGGGCCGCGCTGCTTAGTGGCCAAGAGGTTGGCTACGGCATCATTATCAAAGGCATCGCAGCCGAGGCCATAGAGCGTATCGGTAGGCATGACCACAAGGCGACCGGATTGCGCGGCCTTGACCGCAATATTCATGCCCTCTTCGCGCTCGGCATCATCGGCGCAGTTAAAAATCTTTCCTTGCATATTCTTTTCCCCTTCCTGCCCTCAATGGTGTCTTAGTCTACTCCGCGCACCGCAGTGACAAAGCGGGGCGTTCCCGTCAGATCCTGCAGCGGGGCGATCTGTGCAAAGCCGCCGTGTCGAGCCAATGCGGCTTGGACGGCCTCGCTCGTGGAATCGTCGTGTTCGATGGCTACCTTGCCGCCGGGGCGCACAAGGCGCGCAATGGTCGGGATAAGGCCTGTAATGACCCCCATCCCATCCGCTCCGGCAAAAACCGCGTTATGCGGGTCGTGGTAGACCTCCGGTTCAAGATCCGGGGTCTCCGGCACGTAGGGCGGGTTGGTCACGAGGAGATCCACGGTCCCATTCCATTCCGCCAAAGTATCGTCGGCCGTGGCATCAGCCTGGATGACCTCTACCCCGGTGTTACGGGCATTGGCTTGGGTGTAGGCGAGGGCGGCGTCGGCAAGCTCCACTGCCTTCACCTGCGCGTCAGGCAGATAGTGGTGTAGGTAGAGCGCTAGCGCGCCCGTGCCGGTGCACAAATCAACCAGCCGCGGGCCGTCCGCATTGCGCACCGCCCAGTCCGCCATAACCTCGGTTTCCGGCCGCGGGATAAACACGCCGGGGCCCACCTTGAGCTCCAGCGGTCCGAACCAGGCGCTGCCTAGTACGTACTGCAAAGGCTCGCGGGCCTCCCGGCGGCGCAGCAGCGCATCATAGGCCACGTCGAAGCCGGGCATAGGAGCCTGATCGAGCGGGATATCCATGTGGCCGCAGTGGATGAGGTGCGCGGCCATAATGCGTGCATCCCACTCAGGGCTGGCCACCCCGGCAGCACGAAGGCGCTGCACCCCGCGGCGCAGCGCCTGTCCATACGTGTTTTCCACGCTGGTTTAGCCCTCGGCCTCGAGGCGCTCGGCGCGCTCTTGGTCCTGCAGAGCCTTAATAAGGTCATGCATGTCACCGTTCAGCACGGAGTCCAAGTTATTGGCCTTGTAACCAATGCGGTGATCCGTGATGCGGTTTTCCGGCCAGTTATAGGTGCGGATACGCTCGGAACGGTCCATGGTTCGCACCTGGGAGGCGCGCTGCTCGCCGGCCTCAGCCTCGCGGGCCTCGCGCTCCATTTGATCCAGACGGGCCTGCAGAACCTGCAGCGCACGCGCCTTATTCTGAATCTGGGAACGCTCCTTCTGACAGGTCACGATGAGCCCGGTGGGCAGGTGGGTAATACGCACCGCGGAGTCGGTGGTGTTCACGCCCTGACCGCCCTTACCGGAAGAGCGGTAGACGTCGACGCGAATATCCTTGTCATCGATATTGACGGACTCGACCTCTTCCGGCTCCGGGTAGACCAGCACGCCGGCGGCAGAGGTCTGGATGCGGCCCTGGGACTCAGTGACCGGAACGCGCTGTACGCGGTGCACGCCGCCCTCAAACTTGAATACGGACCATGCACCATCGCGCGACGGGGACTTGGAGCGGAAGGAAATCGTCATATCCTTCACCCCGCCCAAATCGGACTCATTGAGGCCCAAGACCTCCCAATTAAAGCCCGTCTTATCCGCATAGCGCTCATACATGCGGGCCAAGTCGCCGGCAAAGAGGGCTGCTTCTTCGCCGCCCGCGCCGGCCTTGATTTCCATAATGATGTCCTCGGAATCCTGCTCATCGCGCGGCGCGAGCAGGTCAGCGAGCTTTTCTTCCAAGTTCTCCACGGACTTTTCTAGCCGGTCCGCTTCTTCCTGGAAGTCATGATCCTCGTAGGCCATCTCCTTGGCATCAGCGAGATCCTCGCGCGCCTGGGTCAGCTCATCATTGACCATGATGATGGGGCGCAGCTCCGCGTAGCGCTTGGAGAGCTTGCGGAATTGCTTCTGGTCGCCGGCTACTTCCGGATCGGCCATCTGCATCTCAATGCCCTGGTACTCGGACACGATGTCATCAACGAGTGAAACCTGATTAGACATAATCTTCTTCATCCTTATCCGCAGCCATCGGGGCCGAGGAGGCCACCTGCATCAAGAACTCGCCATTGGAGCGGGTCTTCTTCAGCTGCTTAATGAGCAGGTCAATGGCCTGGTGGGAATCCAGGGCGGAGAGGATGCGACGCAGCTTGGTCATGATGCGTGCCTCCTCTGGAACGAGCAGCAGCTCGTCCTTACGGGTGCCGGACGGGTTGACATCCACGGCCGGGAAGACGCGGCGCTCGGAGATGCCACGATCCAGCTTCAGCTCGGCGTTGCCCGTGCCCTTGAATTCCTCGAAGATGACTGTATCGCCGGTAGAGCCGGTCTCCACCATGGCGGTGGCGATAATCGTCAGCGAACCGCCCTCTTCGATATTGCGGGCGGCACCCAGGAAGCGCTTTGGTGGGTAGAGCGCATTGGAGTCCACACCGCCGGAGAGAATGCGGCCAGAAGCCGGGGAAGAATTGTTATAAGCGCGGCCCAGGCGGGTAATGGAATCCAACAGGACCACGACGTCCTTGCCCTGCTCCACCAGGCGCTTGGCGCGCTCGATAGCCAGCTCCGCCACGGAGGTGTGCTCTGATGGCGGGCGGTCAAAGGTGGAGGCAATTACCTCACCGTTGACGGAGCGCTGCATGTCCGTAACTTCCTCAGGACGCTCGTCTACGAGGACGACCATGAGGTAGCACTCCGGGTTATTGGTAGAAATCGCGTTGGCGATATTCTGCAGAATCGTCGTCTTACCGGCCTTTGGCGGGGAGACAATAAGCGCGCGCTGGCCCTTACCAATCGGCATGATGAGGTCAATGACGCGGGTGGTGAGGATCTTCGGATCCGTTTCCAAACGCAAGCGCTTATTCGGGTACAGCGGGGTGAGCTTATTAAAGTGCGGGCGCTGCTTTGCGCCTTCCGGATCGATGCCGTTGACGGTATCGACCTGTACCAGCTGGTTGTACTTGCGGCGGTTGCGGCCATTGCCGTGCGTATGCGTCGGGCCGGAGACCTTGACCTGGCCGGTGATAGCGTCACCAGAGCGCAAGCCCAGGCGGCGGACGATGCCGTTGTTCACAAAGACGTCGGAAGCCGCGGCACGGTAGCCCGTGGTGCGCAGGAAGGCGACATTATTGTCTACGACGTCCAAGATGCCGCCGACGGCCTGCAGCTCATCGCCCTCGCGGACCTGCAAATCGTTGCCGCCGTTATTGTCATTGTTATTTCCGCGGCCGCGGCGGTTGCGGCGGTTGCGGCGCCCACGGCGGTTGCCGCGCTCGTGGTTATTGTTGTCCTCATGGCGGTTGCCGCGCTGCTTATTATCGCCGCGGTCATTCTTCTCGCCCTGACTATCGGAGCCGTCCTGGGAGTTTTTGTCGCGGCTGTCCTTAGTGCCGCCCTGCTCCTCGTTGCGGTTGCGCTCCTCGCGCTCTTGGCGTTCCTGGCGCTCCTGACGCTCTTGGCGGCGGGCGCGGTTGCGGCGAGCGCGGCGGGCCTGGGAGCGCGACTCATAGCGCTGCTCCTCACCAGAGCCCTGCTGGCGATTATCCTTC
Source organism: Corynebacterium sp. ACRPQ (assembly GCF_022347225.1). Taxonomy (NCBI): domain Bacteria; kingdom Bacillati; phylum Actinomycetota; class Actinomycetes; order Mycobacteriales; family Corynebacteriaceae; genus Corynebacterium; species Corynebacterium sp. ACRPQ. The sequence goes on along the minus strand of NZ_JAKRNF010000001.1, from coordinate 298,867 downwards.
TTCTCGCTGGATTCTTCCTGCTTTTCCGCCTTGTGCGGCGCTTCATCCTGCGCCTTATTGCGCGGCTTATCTGCCTTCTCAGGCTTCTCTGCCTTGTCCGCCTTTTCTACCTGAGCGGCCTTTTCCACCTTGGCCTTGGCCTTAGGCGGAACCTGTCCGGTCTTGATGGCGGTGATGAGATCCCCCTTGCGCAGGGCAGAGACACCACGTAGGCCGCGCTCTGCGGCCATTTTGCGCAATTCCGGCAGCTTCAGGGATGCAAGATCCTGTGCTGCGGTGTTGTCCGTTTCGCTCACGGATATCCTTTCGTTGCTTGACCAGGTCCGATTATGCGGGAGCCGCCGCAGCCTATGCTCGCGGCGTTGCACTGGAAGCCAATGTGTATTTTTCTAGGACTTCTCGCCCTCGTGCCAAGGCGCATGCGCGTCCTGCCGGGCAATAAGTATGAGGCCTCTTCCGTGTCCTCGAGGAGACTTCGCACAGCTAGTGCGCGAACCGGAAGAAATCAAGAAACGACTGCGGGCAAAAATACTTCTCTGGGCCCGAATGCATAGGAAAGGGGAGCTAAAACTTTCCGGTTTCCTACCAGTCGCGAACAAGTATAACGCATAGGGCGCAACGCCCGCACCATGACACCGCTACAGTAGAGGCATGCTTTCCACGATGATGGATATCCCCCTCTCCCTGACCCGCATTTTGGAATACGGTGCCTCGGTACACGGGGACACCACGGTTACCACCTGGCACGGTGAGGGCACCGGCTCGGAATTCGATCCGGCCGAGGAAGTTACCTTCCGCGATATCGCCGCCCGCGCCGCCGCGTTCGCCCACGCCATTCACGATGAATTGGGTATCACCAGCGATGAGCGCGTGGGCAGCTTTATGTGGAATTGCGCCGAACACTTGGAGGTAATGTTCGGCACCGCCTGCAAGGGCGCGATTTTTGCCCCGCTGAATAAACAGCTGATGAATGACCAGATTCGCCACATTATTAACCATGCGGAAATCTCCGCCATCGTCTGCGATCCCCGCCTGGCGCAGCAGCTGGGCAAGGTGCTCATGGGCACCAACTCCGTGGGAAGCGTCATCATCACCGGCGCCCAACCAGCGCAGCAATTTGCCCACCTTTTCCCCCGCGGGGTTGAGGTGTATTCCTATGAGGCTCTTATCGACGGCCGCTCAACCGTCTATGACTGGCCCGAACTAGATGAGCGCACGGCCGCGGCGCTGTGCTATTCCACGGGCACCACGGGCGCTCCCAAGGGAGTGCTGTATTCGCACCGGTCCCTCTACCTGGAGGCCATGCAGCTGCGTTCCTCGGACTCGCTGTGTATTACCCACGGCGAGACCTTCCTGTGCTGCATTCCTATCTGCCACGTGCTCAGCTGGGGCGTTCCCTTCACCTGCTTCATGACGGGCACCCCGCTGGTGCTTCCCGACGCCGACGTGTCCGCCCCCACCCTTGCCAAGGCCATCGCCGCTACTTCTCCGCGCGTGGCACACGGCGTGCCCACCATCTGGATTCAGCTCTTTGTCCACTACATGCATCATCCACCAGAGCGCATGACACTCACCGAGATTTACGCCGGCGGCTCCCCCGTCCCGCCGACGCTGATCAAGATGTGGGAGGAGCGCTACGGCGTCGATGTGGTCCACGTGTGGGGCATGGTGGAAACCTCCACCGTGGGCAGCGTTGCCCGCCCGCCCCAGGGTGCCTCCGGCGATACCCGCTGGGCCTACCGCGTATCCCAAGGCCGCATCCCCGCCTCGCTGGAATACCGCGTGGTCAATGATGGGCAAGTCGTCGCTCGCACCGACCGCAATGCCGGCGAGCTGCAGGTGCGCGGCAACCTGGTCACCGGTTCCTACTACCACTCGCCCACCGCTGAGCCGGGCGAAATCGCCTCCGAATTCCGCGGCAGACAAGTCGAGGCCGCGGAGGATAAGTTCACCGCCGATGGCTGGCTGCGCACTGGCGACGTCGGCTCTGTGACCAAGGATGGCTTCCTTACCGTGGAGGACCGCGCCCGCGATGTCATTCGCTCCGGCGGCGAATGGATCTATTCCGTGCAGCTAGAAAACCTCATCATGTCTGACGAGCTTGTCGTCGAGGCCGCCGTGATTGGCTATCCCGATAAGCAATGGGTCGAGCGCCCACTCGCCGTCACAGTATTGGCCGAGGGCGCCTCGCCCACCATCGAGACCGCGGAGCGCCTGCGCGCCAGCATGCGCAAGGAGCTGCCAAGCTGGATGCTGCCGGAGTATTGGACCTTTGTGAAGTCCATCGATAAGACCTCCGTGGGCAAGTTCGATAAGAAAGATTTGCGCGCCCACCTGGCAGAGGGCGAGTACAACATCATCCGGCTCAAAGGACCGGGTGAATCCCAGCGCCTCGATGCCACCAACGCCGCCGATTTAAGCCGGGAAAACTAGGAATAAATTGGCGTCAGTCGCCGTAGCAGCTTGGTGTACCTCGTCCCCTCTCTTAGACTGGCACCAATGACCCCTTCCTCCCAGCAGCCCGTGGTTTCCCTGCCCCTGCCTACCGTGGGCCGAGCGAAACCGCCGGCGGATCTGCCTGCACCGGCCGCTGATGGCACGCGCGCACTGGTGGATCGCTATGGACGCCAAGCCCGCGACCTGCGCGTCTCCCTCACGGATCGCTGCAACCTGCGCTGCACCTACTGCATGCCGGCCGAAGGCTTGGAGTGGATGCCCACAGAGCAAACCTTGAGCGATGAGGAAACCATCCGGCTGATCCGGATAGGCGTCGACAAGCTGGGCATCCGCCAAGTACGCTTTACCGGCGGCGAGCCCCTGCTGCGCAGGTCGCTGGAGAAAATTATTGCCGCGACCAAGGAGCTGCGCACCGACCAAGGCCGCTCCCCATCCACCGCGCTGACCACCAACGGGCTTGGCCTAGAAAAGCGCGCCGGCGCCCTCGCCGCGGCCGGGCTCGACCGCATCAATATCTCGCTCGACACCATCGACCGCGAGCGCTACGCCGCACTCACCCGCCGCGACCGGCTCGACCACGTGTTGCAGGCCATCGCCGCCGCGGATGCCGCGGGCCTGCATCCCATCAAGATCAACGCCGTGGTCATGCCCGGGGTCAACGAAGAAGACATCGTTCCACTGGCGGACTATGCCGTCCACCACGGCGCCCAGCTCCGTTTCATCGAGCAGATGCCGCTTGGGCCACGCGAGCAGTGGCGCCGCGAGGACATGGTCACGGCCGAAGATATCCTCGCCCGCCTGCGCACCCACTTTTCCATGGCGCCGGCGCGCGAGCCACGCGGTTCCGCCCCCGCCGCCCTGTGGGAGGTCAGCGCTCCGGATGGCACGCGCGGCACGCTGGGCATCATTGCCTCGGTCACCCACCCCTTCTGCGGCGATTGCGACCGCACCCGACTTACTACCGATGGCGCCATTCGCAATTGCCTCTTTGGCAATTCCGAAACCCCACTGCGAGACCTGCTGCGCTCCGGCGCGAGCGATGAGGACATCATGGAGGCTTGGGCCGGGGAAATGTGGACCAAAAAGCCCGGTCATGGCATTGATGACGAGGGCTTTCTCCAACCAGACCGTCCGATGTCCGCCATCGGCGGCTAACCTGAATCTTATGTCCACGCCCCGCAGCATCTCCGCGCACCTCGACGCCGTACTCGCGCTGGCTTCCACGCCGCCGGCCGAGTCCGCGCCCGTCGACGCCTCCCTCATCGGCCGCGTCCTCGCCGCCGACGCCACCGCGCGCTTCCCCGTGCCGCCCCATGCCAATTCGGCGATGGATGGCTTCCTCGTCCATGCCGCGGATATTTCCTCCTCCGCGCCATGGACCCTCCCCGTCGCCGGCGATGTACCGGCCGGCGCGGCTCCCATCGCTGTGCCCGCCGGCCACGCCGTTCGCATCATGACCGGCGCCCCGGTTGCCGATACCGCAGGAATGCTCGTCATTCCCGTGGAAAACACCACCACCCCGGCCGGCCCGGTAGCACTTCCGGACGAGGCCACCATCACGGAGGCCCCCACCAAGGCACATATCCGCCCCGCCGGCGAGGACATACAGCCCGGCGCGCCAGTCGCCACCGCCGGCACGCTTATCGACGCCGCCGTCATCGCCGCCCTCACCTCCTCCGGCGTATATACCGTTACGGCCTACCGGCGCCCACGCATCGCGGTCATCTCCTCCGGCGAAGAACTCGTCTCTTCCCCAGTAGAGCTCGCCCCCGGCCAACTACCGGATTCCAATGGCCCGATGCTCGCTGCCCTCTCCGGCGCAGATACGCACGTGCACGTGGGCGACAACCCCGCCGAGCTGTCCGCTGCGCTCGATCAGTTGTCCCCGTCCCACGACCTCATCCTCACCTCAGGTGGAGTGTCAGCCGGCGCCTTCGACGTCGTGCACACCGTACTCGGGCGCACGGATTCCGCGTGGTTTGGGCACGTCGACCAGCGCCCGGGTGCCCCGCAGGGCTACTCCCTGTGGAATGACACCCCGGTGCTGTGCTTGCCCGGCAATCCCGTGGCAGCCTTCGTCGATTTCCAGCTTTATGCCCGGCCACTTATCGCCGCACTGTCCGGTCACCCCGCGCCACGCCAGCGGGTCAACCTGCACGCTCGAGTGGAGTCTCCCCTTCCCGCCTCCCGCGGCCGGCCGACCATTGTTCCCGTCACCGTAGACTTTCAGGCAGCGCCCGCCATCACCTCGCACCTACCCCACGGCAGCCACCGCGTGGTGTCGCTGGCCGGCACCACTGGCTTTTGCCTCATCGACTCCGAGCCGCCGGCCATGGGCGAGGACATCACCGTTTATCTGTATTAAGGAGCAACCATGGAATTTACCCACCTGAACTCTGACGGCGCCGCCTACATGGTCGACGTCACCGAGAAGCAGCCCACGGTGCGCACCGCCACCGCTGAGGGCGAGGTTGCCTGTTCTCCGGAGGTCATGACCGCTTTGCGCGATGGCACTGTACCCAAGGGCGATGTCCTCGCGGTAGCCCGCATTGCCGGAATCTCGGCCGCCAAGAAGGTCCCCGAGCTGCTTCCACTGGCACATACCATCGGCGTACACGGCTGCGCAGTGGAGCTCACGCTTGCCGACGACCACGTTTCCATCTCCGCAACCGTCCGCACCGCCGACCGCACCGGCGTGGAAATGGAGGCGCTGACGGCCGTAAACGTATCCGCGCTCGCGATCATCGACATGGTCAAGGGCGTGGACCGCTCCGCGTATATCCGCCGCTGCGGAATCGTGGCGAAATCCGGCGGCCGCTCTGGGGACTGGTCCCGCACCCTCCCGGAGTCCTAATGCTCGGCGCGGTCATCCTCGCCGGCGGCCACGGCAGGCGCATGGGCGGCGCCGATAAAGCCTCCCTTTCCGCCCACGGCACGCGCTTTATCGACCGCCTGCTCGCCCAGCTTCCCTACGGCACCCCGACCGTGGCCGTCTCCCCGCATCGCCTCGGCCTGCCCCAGGTGTGCGAGTCACCGCTCTACGGTGGTCCCGTCGCCGGCATCGCGGCCGGCGCACAGGCGTTATCCCATTGCTCCGAGCTCGCCCTCTTCGCCGTGGATGCCCCCGATTCGCCGCTACTGCTTCCCCGTCTGTGCTCGGCCCTCGCCTCCTCCTCGGCCGATGCCGTACTCACCCGCGCCGCCGACGGCTACCTCCAGCCGCTGTGTTCCCTCTGGCGCGCTCCCGCGCTCCGCACACAGCTCGAGTCCCTTCCTACGACCCGGAACGTCTCCGTCCGCCGCCTCATCCGTGGCGCCAACTTCATCGAGATTCCCGGCACCGGCTCTGAACGCGACTACGACACCCGTGCGGAGCTGCGCGAGGTTCCTGCGTTCCCTCCCCACACCGCCCTTCGCGCTCACCGGCAGCCGCTCGGCTAGTCCTCCACTTCCGCCGGTGACCGCCAAGGGAGAAGTCTCCGCCTCCCCTCCCTTCGCGCTCACTGAGAGCCGCAGCAAGCGCGAAATCGCCGCCTCCGTGAGCGCGAGGGATGGACGAATACAGAAACCCGCCCTTCGCGCTCACGGTGGGCATCAAATGTGACCACGAACGGTCGCTGGTGAGCGCGAAGGGCGGGAGGAGCGGGAGGGGCCGTACCGCTGGAGGGCTACTCGGTAACGATGAACTTGCCGTGCTGGCCCTTCTCGGCGTTAGTCATGATGTGATTGACAAAGGAATAGGTACCGGGCTCGTTGAAGGTCATCTCGACGAATCCGCCTTGCGCCGGGAGGAGGTCTAGGGCTTGCGAGCCGGTCGAGTCCTCATTCTTGATGAGGTAGGCGCCTTCCTTGTAGGCGGTATCGAATTGCTCGCCCACAACGTGGAAGCTCAAAGGCTGGTCGGGGCCTAGGTTGGTCAACCACAGGCGGACGGTATCGCCTACCTTGGCCTTGATGGGCTCTGCATCGTATTGGCCAGGGTAGTAATTGAAGGCCATGAGGTCGAAGCGGCCGTCGGCAACGCGCTGGGCGTCGGCGCCGGTGGATTCCTCGCCCAGGAAGACGTCAGTAGCCATGAGGTTATACTCCGCGTCAACGGGCTTGAGGTTCGGTGGATCGATGATGACGTTGCCGGCCATGCCGTTAGCAATGTGGAGGGACATGGGCATCGTGGAGCAGTGATACATCCAGATGCCGGAGCGGTTCGCGGTGAACTTGTAGGTCAATTCCTCGCCCGGCTGGATGGATTTCATGGTCTTATCTGGGTTGACCTCGCCGGCGTGGAAGTCAATGGAGTGGGCCATGGAGCCCTCGTTCTTGATGGTGATTTCGAACCTATCGCCCACCTTGCCGCGCAGGGTGGGGCCAGGGGCTTGGCCGTTGAAAAGCCAACGCATCTGCTTGATGCCTGGGGCCACCTCCACGACTTCCTCGGTCATCGTCCAGGTCTCTTTGTGCGTCTTCGTCTCAGCGGCCGGCTGCAAGGTGGCGTCGAAGGCAGAAAAGTCGTCGCGCTGTGCGCCGAGTTCGGCGGCGGTTGGCACGTCCACATGCGGATTGCTAGCTGAGGACACCGCATGGTCATGTCCTGCAGCGGCGCCGTCTCCCACGTTGACTTGGAAGGTCATGCCCTGCATTTTGTGGCCGGCGATGGTGCAATAGCCTTCCTCGGAGGAGTCGATGACTCCGGCATCGAGTTGGACGGTCTCACCGGGGTCAACGCGGCCGGTTTCGGCGTCGCCAATCTTAAGATCGTGGACTTGGTCGCCGGAGTTGGTGAAGTTGACCACCAGGTGGGTGCCGGGGTCGATATCGATGGACGAGGGGGTAAAGGCCATGCCGTCTACGCCCACGTCAATGGTCTGCGTTTCGCCAGAGGATACCGGTGCCGCAGACTCCGAGCCCTTGCCGGTGGAATTGACCACCGCGAGCGCGATGACCGCTGCCAGCGCGATGCCGATGAGCAACCACGAGGCCCACGATGAATCCTTCGGCGCGGGTTTGTCCGCAGGTTGTGAGGAAGAAACGCTCAGCATTTAACTCTCCAGTCTTTTCTTAAGGTAGATGGCTCGGCCGACGGCGATGACGTTGGCGGCAAGGCCTATCCCCATCATGATAAGCCCGGCCACGGTAGCGCCCAGCAATGTCAGCAGTCCGCCTAAGTTGATGAGCAACAGGCGGGCGTAGCCGGTGCGCTCGGTGGTATTAGGGCGTGCGCCGGTAAGGATGGGAAGCAGGTGGTGAAGGACACCGGTGACCAACTGCAAGAGGCCGGCGCCGAGGAAGGCGGGCAACAAAACCAGCGTGATGGCGCGCGGGTAGGCGCCCACCGCTGCGGAAATGGCGTCACCAGCACACAGCGCCAGCATCCACAGCAGTCCGGCGATAACGGCAACGGTGGCGGTGGTCAGCCGCGGCGAGCGCCCCATGACGGTGGCAAGCACCGGCTGGATGATGAGCACCGCCGCCAGGACCACGAGCAGTTGGGCCACGCCTGCGGCGCGGGTAAGGCCCACCGCATACAGCGCCATCGCCAAGGACAAGCCAACGCAGTGCACGATGAGCGCGCGAGTACACCGCGCGCGAGCGGTGGGCGAAATCGCGGTGGCCGATAGCGTGGGGAGCAACGTGACCACCGTGCCGATGACGGTAAGCCACGCGAAACCCCAGATCATGCCGCGCGAGTGGGCACCGACGAGGAGGGAATACTCACCTACCCCATTACCGCTGAGGATCACGAGCACTACGGAGACAATCATGAACACAGACGCCGCGATATAAAAGGGCACGGTCACGGCAAAAGAACCAGACAATGAGCCGCGCAGGCGCCGCGCGATGAACCACAGGTGCCAGGTGAGGGCGGCGATGATGAGGGCAGAGGCGGCGTCGGCAAGCGGGCCCCAGTCATACCCTGCCCTATCAATGAGCAGCAAGATAAGCCCGAGCTGCACTAGGCCCACGCGACTGCCGACGCCCCGGTAGTCCCCGCCCGCAGTCCGGGTCAAGGCCTCGGTGAAATGGGTGGAAAAGACGATGATTGCCGTGGTCAGCGCACCAATGGTAAAGGGGTGGATGATATCCCACCACACCACAGGAGCGCCCAAGGATGCAGCGATGAGCAGGCCGAGGCCGGTAAGGATCCACAGGCCGATAATGGCGGCGCTCAGGGTATGCCAGCGGCCGCGCGCGGCCAGGGACACGTCATGAATGCGCACGTTGCGCCTCCTTCGCAGTCAAGACAATGCCGCAAGCGAGAAAAATTAACACGGCGATTATCGTAACCACCCCGCCGGTGCGGAGGGCAGTGGTGTGCTCGGCGCAATCGGCAAGGATGCGCAACGCGAGGCCGCCGTGTAAGAGCGCTACCGGCACATAGAGGACCGGGCGGTACGGCAATCGGCGGCGGATAACGGAGGTGAAAATGATGGGAGCATGCGCGAAAATCATGGACATGACAAAGCCCAAGAAGATGGCGTGCACTGCGGCATCATAGGCAAAGCCGGTGGACTGCCCGTGCAGCAGCCAGAGGTAACCGCCGAGGGCGAGCCAGCCGTAGCCGGCCAACATGCACGCCGCCGAGTAGCGCGGCAGGCCGTGAGAGCGCACCAGATTCTTGGCCACGTCTACCCGCGCGGTGGCCGCAGCGATGGCGATGAGCACCAAGCCCATGGCGCGATAGCCCACCGCTGGGGCAAGCACGTAGACGACACTGGCTGCCGCCAGCCCCAGAACCAGAAGGGTGTGGTGGTTTTCGGCGCGGGTTCCGGCCATGGTGACGCGCGCTAGTTCCATGCGCTCGCCGATGATGGTGGCCACCGCGTAGAGGACGCACAACGGCATCGCCGCGGCAAAACCCGGGCCCATGGCCCACAGGGCAGCTGCTGCTACTCCCCCGATCACACCGGCTGCCTGCACCAGGATCGCGAGGCTCGCCTGACGGCGATAGATGGTGGCGTAAATGAAGCCAAGGACAAGGAAGCTGGCGGCAAAACACACGGCCGGGACCGCCCGCGGCAGGCCGGCGAGAATGCCCAGCACGCCGGCAACGTGGCAGACGGGCCCGGCCCACGCCCAGGAGGTGCGCACGGCAACGGTGCGCTCAAGGCCGATGGCTCCGCCCACGAAGCCGAATACCATGAGTGGTCCGTGGTCGGCGGCGAAAGACGCGCCAGGGGTGGCGGTCAACCCCAATAGGGTGGCACCCGCAGCCAGGCCTACCAGCAACGATAGACCTGCGAAGGCGAGGAAGATGAGGCGATGCGCCACGCTATTATTTTGCACGGGTTTTATCGTACTAATATTGGCTACAGAGCGAAACTCGCACCCCTTAAGAAAGGACCACTCGCTATGCAACTGCCCATCTCCGATGCCAATAAGCCACACTCCATCCCAACTCTGAATGCCTCCGAAATTCCGCACGCTGTTCGCCACGGCGCCATCCATGGCGCACTGGACACCTTGAACGTAGGCGAGTCCATGATCCTCATCGCCCCGCATAATCCAATTCCACTGCTCAAGGAGGTAGAGGCCCGCGAGGAGAGCTTTGAGCTGGACTACCTCAAGGAAGAAGAAAACGACTTCCACATCAAGTTCACCCGCGTGAGCTAAACCCGCGCGGGGCGGAGGGCTATCCTGGATAGGTCACACTACCGCCGTAGAAGGAGCCCTCCGCAGATGAAGAAGCGCGCCGCCGCACTCCTCGCCGCCCTCGCATTCGCCCTTGCGGCCTGCGCTCCCCCAACGTCAACGACTTCCGCCCAGGACGCGGATGCTGCCACGCTCAATGTCTTGGCTGCATCCTCCACCCGCGTCATCAATGATGAACTCACTCAGCGCGCCGGCCAGCTCGCGCCGCCGGTAAATCTGAGCTTTGAAAATGGCGGCTCCTCCGATTTGGTGAGCAAGCTGCGCGAGGGCGCCCCGGCCGATCTTCTCCTCACGGCTTCGAAAAAGACCATGGATAAGGCGGTGCAGGATGGCACGGTTGCCACGCCCGAGGTGCTTGCCACCAATGTCATGGTCATGGTCGTGCCCAAGGGCAACCCGGCGGGAATCCATTCCGTGGAGGATCTGCCCCACTCCGACCACTTCGTGCTCTGCGATCCCCAAGTTCCCTGCGGCGATATCTCCTCCCAGATCATCTCTGATAAGCGCCTGGACGTCCATCCATCCTCCCAAGAACGCCAGGTAGCCGACGTTTTAGGAAAGGTCGCCTCGGGCGAGGCGGATGCTGGGTGGGTCTATTCCACCGATGCCGCCGCGGCCGGCGATGATGTCGAGGTGATTGACATTCCTGGGGCAGAGAAATTCACTAACCAGATTGTGGGCGCCGTTACCGCAGAAGCATCCCACCCCGACCAGGCTCGCGCGGTGCTCGATATCTTGAGCGGCGACTTTGCGTCCACCTGGCGCGAGCGCGGCTTCACCCCGGCAGAGTAGACTATGTCCGCCCCACAGCCTATTCGCCCCAAAGCCCCGCTTCTTATCGGCCTCATTGGTCTCATTGCGGTAGCGACCATCATCGTCCCTGTTGCCGCCCTTGGCCTGCGCGTGCCCTGGGCGCGCATCGGCGACTACCTCGCGCGCGACGAGATCCGGGACATGCTGCCCATCTCAGTGGCGGCCGCCTTCCAATCCATGATCCTTGCGCTCATGCTGGGCTTGGGGCTGGCCCTGTGGGTGCAGCAGCTCGGCCGCGGCAGCGCCGTAGTGCGCCTCTTGGTCTACCTGCCCTTGGCCATGCCACCGGTGGTGGGCGGCTTGGCCCTTACCGCAGCTTTTGGCCGCAAGGGATACCTGGCCCCGCTTCTCGACGCCCTCGGCATCCACTTCGCCTTCGCCTTCCCCGGGGTCGTTATGGCGCAGACCTTTGTGGCGCTGCCCTTCGTGGTGGTGGCGGTCGATTCGGCGCTGCGCCAGCTGGACCAGGAAATCCTCGCCTCTGCGCGCGGCGTGGGCTTGGGTCGGTGGGAGGTCCTGGGCAAAATTACCCTGCCGTCCATCGCCCCGGCCTTGGCTACGGGTGCGGGGTTGGCCTTCGCGCGCTCGCTGGGCGAGTTCGGCACGACCCTGACCTTTGCCGGCTCGCAGCCGGGGGTCACCCGCACCATGCCGCTGGGCATTTATTTAGAGCGCGAAGTCGATGCGGATGGCGCGTACGTGCTCTCCGCGCTGCTTATCGGGTTGGCCTTGGCCTGCCTGGCGCTTGCGGGCTTGCCTGTGCTGCGGCGGCGAAGCTACCAGCCGCAGGCCAGGAGGTTGCATGGGATGGACGTCGATAAGCTCCGCGCCCTTACCCGGCCCACTGATCTGCCGGCGCTGTCTGTGACCGTCGACGGTGTGCGCACGGATTTTTCCCCGCGCGCCATAACGGCCGTGGTGGGCCCGAATGGTTCCGGCAAAACAACCTTGATGGGGCGCATTGCCGGGCGCCTGAGCGGCGGGGAGGTCTCCCCGGAGGGCGCCGACGTCGTCTTGCTCACCCAGCGGCCGGGGTTGCCGCCGCGGTCGACGGCCGTGGAGGCGGTGGCCATGGTCACCCGCGATAAGGTACGTGCGCAGGAGCTCCTGGCGGCAGCGGGATTGCACGAGCTTGCCGACGTCCCCGTTCCCGCCCTTTCCGGCGGCCAGGCCGCCCACGTGGCGTTGGTGCGTGCGCTAGCCGCACGGCCGGCGGTCTTGATTGTGGACGAGCCCCTTGCCGCCGTCGATGTGAAATCGGCCGAAAGGTGGCGCCGCTTCTTGCACGCGGCCCGCGCAGACCGTACCACGCTGCTTGTTACCCATGATGCGCTCGATATCGCGCACCTGGCGCAGGACATGCTGGTCATGGAATCCGGCCAGGTGCGGGCCCACGGCGCAACCGCGCGTCTGCTTGAGGCACCGCCAACGGGCTTCGTTGCGGTGCTAGCGGGGCTCAATCGCCTCGAAGGAACCGTGACCGGGATCAGCGCGTCCGCCGTCGAGGTCGCGTGCGGCGATATTACCGTTCTGGCGACTAAGGAGGCTGCGTCTATTGAGCCTGGGCAGAAGGTGGCGGTGACCTTTGACCCGCATGCGGCCACAATTGGCGCAGCGCCAGAGGCCTGCAACCAATGGGCAGCTCGCGTCTTGGCTGTCGAGGCCACCAGCCTCGCGGCAGCGCAGCTGCGCGTTGATCTGGGCGGCCAAGAGGCTACAGTACCGGTAGACCGCGAGTTCGCTTTAAGCGTCGCGGCGGGTAACATCGTATCCTTAACAGTGTCTAAAGCAAACGTTTTTGTCCACCCCAACTAGTATTTCTGTTTTCGCAGACCCCAAGGCGGATTTCCACCATGCCTGATTCACTTCCCCGGTCCACCACCGAACTCTTTCCGGAGGCCCTCAACCTCTCGCCCAAGCAGCGCGAGGTGCTCACCGCTGTGCAGCGCCACCCCGAAGGCGCCAAGGCCGGCACCGTTGCCGAGGAACTAGGCATGCACGTCAACACCGCCCGCGGACACATCGATGAGCTGGTCAACGCTGGGGCCGTCAACGTAGTCTCCGCGCCGAGTAAGGGCCGCGGGCGCCCCTCCCTCATCTTCCAAGCCCGCATTCCGGATAATAAAGCGGTGGCAGAGGAATACATCACCTTGGTGGAAGTGCTGACCACGATGCTGGCGGATAAGGAAGAGCTTGATGACGCCGCCTCGGCCAAGGCCATAGAGATCGGGCGACGCTGGGCGCGCGCCGCGGGCGCGGATGCCTCCAATGGTGCGCTCGATACGCTCTTTGCCACCCTGCGCGATATGGGCTTTGATCCTGCCACCAAGCCGGACTCGACCGACATCGAGCTTCATGCTTGCCCCTTTGTCTCTTCGGGTCTTGAGCCTTCGCCGTTCCTGTGCGCGGTACACGCTGGCTTCCTGCAAGAAACCAGCGATGATGACACCTCGATCACCTTGGTACCGCGCCAGCACCCCAACGTGTGCCGGCTAAAAATTAAGCCTGCGTAAGCTCCACGCGGACGGGGCCGGCCACGGTGAGGTCGATGACGCGGAGGTTCTGCTCGCGGGCGTCGGCAAGAATGCTCTGCTCAATATCCTCGGTGTGCAGCACCATGACGGTGGGGCCGGCGCCGGATAGGTAGGCCGCATAGCCGCGGTTGCGCAGGCGGTTGACCCACTCCGCGGTCACGGGAAGCACATCCGCGCGGTACGGCTGGTGCAAGCGATCGCGGGTTCCCTCCCACAGGAGATCCGGGTAGTTCTGCAATGCCGCCACTTGCACCGCGGTGCGCGAGACGTTGAACGCCGCATCCGAATGCGTCACGTGTGAAGGCAGGACGCGGCGCACCGCCTGGGTGGAGGCGTGGAAATCAGGCACGAGCGCGGTGGCGCGGATATCTTCGTGCACCTTGATGGACGCGGCGCGGTAGTCCGGCAAAGAATGGCCGTCGACAGGGACATTTGTCCACGACACCACGGCGTCGCCCAACACGGAGGCGGCCGCATTATCGGGGTGGCCCTCAAAGGCGGAAGAAAGCTGCACCACTTGCTCTCGGGTCAGGGGGCTTCCCGCCAGCGCATTGCCGGCGGCCACGCCCGCCACCGCGGCGGAAGCGGAAGAACCCAGGCCGCGCGACTGCGGGATATTATTATGCGAGACCACCCGCAGGCCGGGCACGGTGGCGTCGGCCGCCGAGAGTGCGGAGCGAATCGCCTTGACCACCAAGTGGGAGCCATCGCGCGGCAGGTCTTCTGCGCCCTCGCCGAAGATTTCCACCGTAAGGCCCGATGCGGTGACCTCTACCTCGACGGTGTCATACAGGCTCAACGCCATGCCCAAGGTGTCATATCCTGGGCCCAGGTTCGCCGTAGAGGCAGGAACAGTCACGATGGCTTTCGTGCCGACTTCAACTTCGATACTCATAGCTGTCTAGTCTATGGGCCGGGGCTAGCTGCCGAGGCGGATTACGGAATGAACGGCCTTGACCTCTTCGAGCTCGCCCAAAGCAGCCACAATGGTATCCAAGGTGGCCTCCTTTGCGGCATGGGTGACCACGATGAGGCGGGCGGTGTCCGCGCCATCTTCTTGGCGCACGGTGCGCAGGGAAACGTCATTGTCGGCAAAGACGGCGGAGATGGCGGCCAGCACGCCGGTGCGGTCCTGGACTTCCATATCAATGTGGTAGCGGGTTTCTACCTCACCGAAATCTGCGATAGGCAGGTTGGCGTAGGTATTTTCACCCGGTGCGCGGCCGCCGTGGACGATATTGCGGGCTGCCCCGACGACGTCGCCAAGCACGGCAGACGCCGTAGGATTGCCGCCTGCACCATTGCCGTAGAACATCAGGGAACCTGCGGCCTCTGCCTCAACGAAGATGGCATTATAAGACTCGCTCACGGAAGCCAACGGGTGCTCCTTGGGCACCAACGTGGGGTGCACTCGGGCATTGACCGCCTCGGAGCCATCGGCACGCTGGAGGCGCTCGCAAATGGCCAGTAGCTTGATGGAATAGTCGGCTTCATTGGCCGCGGCGATATCCGCTGCGGTGACCTTGGTGATGCCCTCGCAGTGGACGTCCTCGAACTTCACTCGGGTGTGAAAGCCCAAAGACGCCATGATGGCGGCCTTAGAGGCAGCATCATGGCCCTCTACATCCGCGGTGGGATCGGCCTCGGCATAGCCCAGGCGGGTAGCCTCCGCCAGCGCTTCATCATAGGAAGCGCCCGTGGACTCCATCGCGTCCAAGATGAAGTTAGTGGTGCCGTTGACGATGCCGGAGATGCGCTCTACCTGATCGCCAGCCAAGGAGCGCCGCAGCATGCCCACTACCGGAATCGCGGCGGCTACGGCAGCCTCGAAGTAGAGATCTACACCGGCGCGGTCGGCGGCCTCCGCCAGCTCGTCTGCGTGCGCGGCAACCAGGGCCTTATTGGCGGTCACCACGGACTTTCCGGAATTAAGTGCGGCGAGCACCAGCTCGCGTGGGAAGTCGATACCGCCGATAACCTCAACCACAAGGTCGATATCGTCGCGGGCGACGAGCGCCTTGGCGTCATCGGTCAACAACTCCTGGGGCACACCCGGGCGCAGCTTATTTTTATTGTGGATGGCGATGCCGCGAATCTCGGCTGGGCCACCGATGCGGTGAGCAAAGGCATGAGCATTCTCTCCCAGCAGGCGAAAGACCTCAGCACCAACGGTGCCAAAGCCCAGCAGCGCGATACCAACGGTCTCGCCCTCGCCCTTGCCGGAATGCTCGTGTGCCTGAAGCTCGCTAGTCGATGCAGCCATAATCCGTCTCCATTGTGCGGTTGGGGTAAAGGTTTAGTGCCCGCTAAAAGCGGATACAGGACACTATACAGAACAAGCTGTCTACTTTCGCCGTAAATGGGTCAACAGATAGAAAAGTCCCCGTCACAGGCCCTGAATTAAATTAGGCGCTGTGACGGGGGCCGAGTGGCCGGGCTAGTCCACTTCGAGGGAAAGAAGATCCTCGATGGTCTCGCGGCGCAGCATGGGCTTGGTCTGGCCCACGCGCGTGGCGACGACCGCCGGGCGCACCGCACCGTTATAGCGCGAGGACATCATGTACTGGTAGCCACCGGTAGCAGCAAAGGCGATCAAGTCTCCCGGCTGGATATCATTGGGTAGCTCGCCGTCTTCAAGGAGAATATCGCCGGACTCGCAATGGAAGCCCACCACGCGGGAGGGCACCTCTTCCCCATCGCTAAAGCGGTTGACCACGCGCACGTCATAGGCCGAACCGTAGAGTGCCGGGCGGATATTGTCTGACATTCCACCGTCGACGGAGATATAGCGGCGCAGCGGCAGATCCGACTTGCCGGTTTCTACATCCTTGACGGTACCCACGCGGTAGACGGTCACCGCCGAGCCGGCAACCAAGGAGCGACCGGGCTCAACCAAGAGGAAGGGCGCCTCAATGCCCAGCTCCTCTGCGGTGTGCTTGACCGCGCCGAGCATATCGCCGGCCACGCGCTCGATATCCAGCGCCTCCTCATAAGTCATGTAGGGAATACCAAAGCCGCCGCCCAGATCGAGCTCTTCCAGCGTCACGCCCAGCTCGGTATAAATCTGGCGGTACAGCCCCATGACGCGCTCTGCGGCAAGTTTGAAGCCCTCCGCATTAAAGACCTGGGATCCCACGTGGCAGTGCAGGCCGCTCAGGTGCAGGTTGTCCGCCTCCAAGCAACGCTTGGCCGCAGCAAAGGCCGCACCCGTGGCGAGCGAAATGCCGAACTTTTGGTCCTCATGCGCCGTGGCGATGAATTCGTGCGTATGCGCATCAACACCCGGCTTGACGCGGATCATCACCGGCTGGACCTTGCCAGCCTCGCCCGCAATGCGATTGAGTTCTTCCAGCTCGAGCTCGTTATCAATGACCACGTGGCCCACGCCGGCGTCTACGCACAAACGCAGGTATTCATCGTCCTTATTGTTGCCGTGCGTGGTGATGCGCTCGGCCGGAAACTCCGCGGCCAAGGCAATCTTGAGCTCATTGAGCGAGGCCGCATCCAAGCACAGGCCTTCCTCATTGACCCAGTTCACGATCTTCTTCGAAATGAATGCCTTGGAGGCATAGTGCACGTGCTCGGGTCCACCGAAAGCGCGGGCCATATCCTGGCAGCGAGACCGGAAGTCATCTTCATCGAAGACATAGAGCGGGGTCTGGAATTCCTCCGCCAAATCCGGCAGCGGAACACCAGCAATGGTTACTACGCCGTCTTCCTCGCGCTTTGCATTGCGCGGCCAGACGTGGGCCGGCAGCTCATTGAAATCCGCCACTTACATCTTCTCCGGAGTGCTCACGCCCACCATGGTCAAGGCATTGGCCAAGACCACGCGGGAGGCTTGTGCCAGCGCGAGGCGGGCACCATGGATAGGAGCTTCGTCCTCGCCAGCCTTGGGCAGAACCTGGCAGGAGTCATAGAAGCGGTGGAAGACTGCAGCGAGGTCCTCGGCATAGCGGGCGATGCGGTGCGGCTCGCGCAGCTGCGCGGCTTCTTCCACCACGGCTGGGAACTCACCCAGGGTGCGGATGAGGTCGCCCTCGCGATCATGGGTGAGCAAGGAAAGATCCGCGCCTTCCGCATCGACGCCCAGCTCGGCTGCCTTGCGGCCGATAGAGCACAGACGGGCGTGGCCGTACTGCACGTAGTAGACGGGGTTATCGGAGGACTGGGATTCCCACAGGCCTAAGTCAATATCGATGCTCTGGTCCACAGAGGAACGCACCAGGGAATAACGGGAAGCATCCACACCGATGGCGGACACGAGATCCTCCATGGTGATGACCGTGCCCGCACGCTTGGACATGCGCACTGGCTTGCCATCGCGTAGGAGGTTAACCAGCTGGCCAATGAGCACCTCGACGGCGTCGGCATTGTAGCCCAAGGCGGCTGCGGCAGCCTTCAAGCGTGGCACATAGCCGTGGTGGTCAGCGCCGAGCATGTAGATATTCAAATCGTGTCCGCGGTCGAACTTATCGGCCACGTAGGCAATGTCACCTGCAATATAAGCTGCATTGCCATCGGACTTGACCACCACGCGGTCCTTGGAATCGCCGTAAACGGTGGACTTGAGCCACCACGCATTCTCGGCCTCGTACATATGGCCTTCGGCCTTGAGCTTTTCCAGCGCGGCATCGACCGCACCGGATTCGAAGAGGGAGTTCTCGTGGAAATAGACATCAAAGTCCACGCCAAACTCGTGCAGGGACTGCTTGATCTGCGCAAACATCATCTCCACGCCGTCTGCGCGGAAAGCTTCCTGGACCTCTTCGTCGCTGCCCTCTAGCGCGGATGGGTTCTTCTCCACGACGGCCTGGGCAATGTCCTGGATATAGGCTCCGCCGTAGCCATCCTCCGGAGTAGGATCGCCCTTCGCAGCAGCCACCAGGGAACGGGAGAAACGGTCAATTTGGCCGCCATGGTCATTGAAGTAATACTCGCGGGTGACCTCCGCGCCAGAGGCCTCCAGCACGCGGCCCAGGGAATCGCCCACGGCCGCCCAACGGGTACCGCCGAGGTGGATCGGCCCGGTCGGGTTAGCGGAGACAAACTCGAGGTTAACCTTCTTACCCGCAAAGGAATCGTTAGAACCGTACTCCTTGCCGGCGCGAAGGATCTGCGTGACGATCTCTCCCTGGGCGTCGGCAGCTAGGCGAATATTAATGAAACCAGGGCCCGCGATGTCGGCCTCTGCAACAGCATCATTGTCCGCCAAGGCCTCTGCCAACCAGCCGCCCAGCTCGCGCGGGTTTGCACCTGCCTTCTTAGCCACCTGCAATGCCACGTTGGTGGCGTAATCGCCGTGCTCAGGATTGCGTGGGCGCTCTACGGTTACCGTTTCCGGCAAAACGGAGGAATCAAGCTCATGGCTTTCCATGACCTTAACGGCAGTTTCTTTAATCAATGTGGCCAAATCAGCTGGTGTCATGTCGCACGATTCTAGTGGACTGAAAAGTCAAGTGTGAAAAGGGCCGGGCCAGAAAACTCCTCTTTGCAGGACAAACGTTTGATAACAACTTTTTGCAACATTGATATTGCGAAATAATCGCTGGTCAACAAAGGGACGCATTACGCACGTACTGCTTAAAAGGAGTAGGGTTGTGCCTACCCCCCATGTCAAGAATCAACGAGGAGCACCGTATGCGCATTGCGCTATTTTCCACTTGCATTGGTGACGCCCTTTTCCCGGACGTACAAAAGGCAACGGCACTGGTTCTCTCCCGCTTGGGCCACGAGGTGGTCTTCCCGGAGGAACAGACCTGCTGCGGCCAGATGCACATCAATACCGGCTACCAGAAGGAAACCCTGGGCATGATCCGCTCCTATGCGGATGCCTTCGCAGATCCCTCCATCGACTACGTCGTTGCTGCCTCTGGCTCCTGCGTGGGTGCCGTTCGTGAGCAGCACGAGCGCATCGCCGACCGTTACGGCAACTCCGCCGACGTCGACGGCGCCCGCAAGACCACCCAGAAGACCCTGGACCTACCGGAATTCCTGGTAGACGTGGCAGGCGTTACCAACGTGGGCGCATTCTTCCCTCACCGCGTGACGTACCACCCCTCCTGCCACGGCCTGCGCTTTTTGAAGCTGGGCGACCGCCCACTGCAGCTACTGCAGGAAGTCGAAGGCATCGAACTGGTCACCCTTCCGAATAAGGAAGAATGCTGTGGCTTCGGCGGCACCTTCGCCATCAAGAACGCAGAGGTATCCCGCGCGATGGTCACCGATAAGACTCGCCACATCAAGGAAACCGAGGCGGAGTTCGTCACCGGCGGTGACTCCTCTTGCCTGATGAACATCGGCGGCGCCTTGAGCCGCCAGCGTTCCGGCGTCCGCGCCGTTCACATGGCTGAGATCCTGGCTTCCACCAAGGAGCACCCATGGACTCCGACCTCCGCCGCTTACTCCAAGGAGACGATGCTCTAATGACCTCTTTCCTCGATACCACCCCACCGCGCGCGCCGGAAGGCTACGGCAACCTGCGCGGCAGCAAGGCCTTTGTTCCCCTGGCACACGTTGGCCTGAATAACGCCACCCAGCGCCACAACCTGCAGCACGCCACCACCTCCATTCGTGAGAAGCGCTCCAACGCTGTGGAGGAGCTGGATGATTGGCAGGAGCTGCGCGCTGCAGGTTCCGCCATCAAGGAAGACGTTGCCGCCCGCATGCCAGAGCTGCTCGAGCAGTTCGAAGAGGCAGTCAAGGCTCGCGGCGGCGTCGTCCACTGGGCACGTGACGCCAAGGAAGCTAACCAGATCATTGAGGGCCTAATCCGCGCCACCGGCGAGACCGATGTGGTCAAGGTTAAGTCCATGGCCACCCAGGAAATCGGCATGAACGAGCACCTGGAGGCAGCGGGCATCAACGCTCGCGAGACCGACCTGGCCGAGCTCATCGTGCAGCTGGGCGAGGATAAGCCGTCCCACATTCTGGTTCCGGCTATCCACCGCAACCGCGCGGAGATTCGCGATATCTTCCTCAACAAGATGCCGAATACCGATGACACCCTGCAGGCAGAACCGGCAGAGTTGGCCGAGGCATCCCGCCAGTTCCTGCGCGAGCAGTTCATGCAGGCCAAGGTTGCCATCTCCGGCGCCAACTTCGGCGTAGCAGAAACCGGCACCATCAACATCGTGGAGTCCGAGGGCAATGGCCGTATGTGCCTGACCCTGCCGGAGACCCTCATTACCGTGATGGGCATCGAAAAGCTGGTTCCTACCTTCCAGGACTTAGAGGTCTTCCTTCAGCTGCTGCCGCGTTCTTCCACCGCGGAGCGTATGAACCCATACACCTCCATGTGGTCCGGCGTTACTGAGGGCGATGGCCCGCAGAACTTCCACTTGGTGCTGCTGGATAACGGCCGTACTGCGGCCCTGTCCTCCCCGATTGGCCACCAGGCCCTCAAGTGCATCCGTTGCTCGGCTTGCCTGAATGTTTGCCCGGTCTACGAGCGCGCCGGCGGCCACGCCTACGGCTCTGTCTACCCTGGCCCGATCGGTATTTCCCTGACGCCGCAGCTGACCGGTATGAAGGACCACAACGATCCTTCCGCCAGCCTGCCTTATGCGTGCTCGCTGTGCGGCCGCTGCGACGAGGTGTGCCCGGTGAAGATTCCGCTTTCCGACGTCATTTTGGAAAACCGCCACCAGAAGGTCACCCACGCCACCCCACCAATCGAGCCGAAGCTCTTCAAGACCATTCAGCTGCTGTGGAGCAACCCGAAGCTGTGGAACAAGGCAACCCACATGGTCGCCCTGGGCCGCATCTTGGGTGGCACCAACAAGACCATCGAATCCCTGCCACTGTTTATGTCCGGTTGGTCCGAGGGCCGCGACACTGCGGTTCCGCCAAAGAAGTCCTTCCGCCAGTGGTTCGAGTCCGAAGAAGGCAAGGAACTTCTTGCCGAGGCACGTGAGGAGTCCAAAAAGTGAACGCAAAGCAGGAAATCCTAAGCCGCATCCGCTCCGCTCAGAAGCAGGCTGGTCTCCCCGACCACGTTGATGCCCCGCGCGACTACCACCACGAGGGCACCCTGAACGCGGACGAGCTGCGCGATATGCTTATTGACCGACTCGAGGATTACAAGGCCGAGGTGCACGTCACCGAGGAAGGCGAGCTCAAGCAGACCATCGCCACGATCCTCAAGGACCGCGAGTGCAACGACATTCGTTACGCCGAAGGCATGGACGCCACCCTCTTCGAGGGCTTCGACGCCAAGCCGGACGATAAGTCCGTCGATCCGCGCACGCTGAACGAGACCGACGCTGTGGTCACTTATTCCCACGTCACCTCGGCGCAGACCGGCACCATCGTGCTCGAGTCTGACGAGCGTTGTGGTCGCCGCGCACTGACCCTGGTTCCGGACCGCCACCTGTGCATCGTCCATCAGAACGAGATCGTCTACGGCATCCCCGAGGTCATCTCCCGCATGAACCCGGAGAAGCCAGCGACCTGGATCTCTGGCCCATCCGCTACCTCCGATATCGAGCTCACTCGTGTCGAGGGCGTGCACGGCCCGCGTGACCTCATCGTTGTCATCGTTAAGTAGTACTGCGTAGCCCCTCTCCTGCCTCGGCCGGTGAGGGCACCCACCTACTGTGAATATGATGCCAAAAGCATCAAAAAAGCATAGGCTAGGTCTACCAATTACTTTTATTCTGGAGACCTAACCTATGCTTTCTTTTTCTTCTAAGTTTGCGGCCACGCTCGGAGCTGCTGCGGTCACCATTGGTGTCGCTGCACCGATTGCTACGGCCGCGCCAGCCCCCGCGCCGCAGGACACCAAGCCCGCCATTTCCTGGGAAGACTGCCCTGAGCAGGTAGACATCGACAATGCCGAATGCGGCCGCATCGACGTGCCTACGTATTACGACAACCCTGAAGCCGGCACCATTAGCGTCGGCTTCGTGCGCGTTCCCGCCGCCAACCCAGGTGCCCGCCGTGGCGCGTTGTTTACCAACCCTGGTGGCCCTAGTGGCGATGCCTATGGCTGGGCCGGAAATAGCGCTATTCCATGGCCAAAAGCCGTGCGCGATGAGTGGGACACCATCGGTGTACAACCGCGTGGCCTGCCCGGCTCCACGCCAGTAAAGTGCGATGCCACGGCCACCAGTAATCCGCTCCAAGGAAGCCTCCAGGTAGGTAAGCTCACCCGCGATGCCTGCGAAAAGCACACCCCGGGCTATACCAACTCGCTGACCACCGCGAATACCCTGCAGGACTGGGAAATGGTGCGCCGCGCCTTGGGCGAAGAAAAGATTGACATCGCCGGCACCTCCTATGGCACCTACCTCGGCTCCGCCTACGCCACCAAGTATCCGGAGCATACCGGCAAGGTCCTGTTGGATTCGGGCATGAGCCCCAAGCTGGCGTGGAATGGCATCTTTGCTTCGCAACAGCGTGGCTATGAAAAGGGACTGCATGATCTCTTCGGGTTCATTGCCAAAAATAACGCCAAGTACCACCTTGGCACTACCCCATTGCAGGTCTATGAAAAGTGGTCGCAAAAGGTAGCCCGTGAGGCCGGCGTTCGCCCCACGGTCTTGCCCCCAAATGCCAAGATTGGTGACCTTCCTCCAGGTCTCGAGTTTGCCGGCCAGCCTGGCGCGGACATCATGACCGCCACCGGCCCGCTGCGGGTGCAAGCGGAGTTCCTCAACCAGAAGATTCAGCACCCCAATGCCGTGCAGGTTTCCTCCCCACTCTTGGGCATGACGCGCGTCGTTGTTCCGGTTCCTGCGCAGTGGGATGCCTTTGCCAAGCACTTGAATGGCAGCGAGCCCATGGATGCCGAGCAGCCCGACCCGGAGGCAGTGCGCAAGGAGCAAGAATCCGTGGCTCAGGCGATGAATATGCAAAACCTCATCGTCTGCAATGAAAACACCGTGCCGGGTAATCCGCTGCTGTACCCAAGCTACCTATGGGCCAACTTCGTCAGCGTTGACCCATTCACCCTCATCAACTCCCTCTACGGCTCCGGCGCGGGCTGCGGTGGCCGCGCGCCGGTCACGGGCCAGGCGCCTCTCGATGGCTCTAAGCTGGCCACCAAGCCCCTCCAAATCCAGGCAACGGGCGACCCGCAAACGCCGTACCAATACCACACCAGCCTCTCCAAGCCGATGCAGTCGCGTGTGGTCACCGTCCACGGCCCCGGCCATGCCCACTTTGCGTCCCAGAATAAGGTCGTTGATGACATTGGCGTGCACTACCTGCGCACCGGCGAAGTCACTACTGCCGACGCCCCCGGGTTGATTTAGTCCCCCGCTAACCCATGCGCTAAAATCACATCGTTGGGAATTTTCCCAGCGATGTCTCCGTAGCTCAGCGGATTAGAGCATCGGTTTCCGGTACCGAAGGTCGCAGGTTCGATCCCTGTCGGGGACACGGTTAGAAGTGGGGTTTCACGAAACTGTTCCAATCTTTTCACGAAACCTCCTGCCGGCCGAAGGAAAACGGCCGCGAACACAAAAATGACCCGCTCTGTTCGTTCGGAGGGGTCATTTTTCTTTGTCTGAACGCCGTTCCTGCTCGGGTTATAGCGCGGATTGTTTATGAGCGCGGACCGAGCCGCGGAAGAGTTTCCGTACTCATCTGGTGGCGCGGTTTTTGCAGCGCTTCATAGCGGTCTTGTTGCTGTGATCACGCAGGACTGGCTGCGGGTAGTTGTTGGGGTCTGAACAGAGAGGGGTGCGCCCAGTCGGGGCCGTTTGGAACACTGCTGCTCCGTCAGAGCCCGAAGGCTCCGCCGCTGACGAGGATCACGATGCCGAGGCCGATGAGAACGATGGGAAAGAGGATGCCCTCCCAGCGTTCGAGCACTTCCGCGATCGGGGGGCGGGTGGCGACAAACTTTGCCAGGGCCACCAAGACCGCAACGAGCGCGAGGAAGATAACGCAGTAGGCGACTACCGCGAGAGGTTCCACGCTGAGGAATACAGGGGTGTAGACACCGATGTTGTCGCCGCCATTGGCAAACGTGACGCCTGCGACTGTCCAAACGCCGACCTTCTTGCCGGCAACCTTGGCCTCGTCGTCATCGTCGTTATCGTCTCCGCGCCAGGCCTGCCATGCGGCCCAGAGGCCGATGCCCAGAGGGATGAGACCAAAGTATGGAATAGCTGCCGGGGGCAGAAATGCTCCGGCGCCGATGGTCACAAGGATCGCGGCGACGAGGATGCCGGCAAAACCGAGGTACTGGCCGGCCAAAATACGGGCGGTGGTTCCGCTCTGGCCTGCCCCTCGCGCGAAGAAGAGGGAGAGCACGATGATGTCGTCGATGTTGGTAGTTGCGAACAGGCCTATCGCCTGCAAGACCGTGGTGAGGATCATGCGCCCTCCCCAGCTACGTCGCATCCGGGAAGCGAGCAGGCGGAATCCATGCACGGGGCGTCTTCGTCTACTGCCAGGGTGGCATCGACCAGTGTCGTCAGCGCCTGCGCCAGGTGGGGATCGGCAATCTCGTATCGTGTCCGACGACCCTCGGGCTCGGAGACGACGATCCCGCAATCGCGCAGGCATGCCAGGTGGTTGGACACATTCGGGCGTGTCAGGTCCAAAGCTCGAGCCAGTTCCGCCGGGTAAGCGGGATGGTCGAGCAGGGTCAAGATGATCCGCGATCGAGTGGGATCGGCCAGTGCACGACCCAGGCGGTTCATCACGTCGAGACGTGAAGCAATAGTCAGCATGGACTGAACTATACAGCGAGCACTGAACATGTCAAGTCCGATGTAGCGGCGTGTGCTGCTCAGAAAACAGTGGAAGTGGCAGAGATTCCGGCAAAGTTGCGAAACAGCGTCGCCAGCTCGAGATCCAAGTTGTGCGCGAGCCTGGCGTAGTTGGCGAGGTCTGTTTTCAGGCGCGAAGAAGAGACTCGAACGACCGAAACTCGATGATGTCGTCGTCTCGAACCGGGAAGGCTCAAACAAACTTATCGACCTCACCCGCAGCCTCGCCTCGATTCCCGTTACCGGCGAGAAAACCTCCAGGGTTGACGATGACGTCCTCAACCGCATCATCGCCGACCAAAGCGAACTTCAGCGGCTGTACAAGCGAGACCCTAAGGCGCTCCAGGTACTCGTAGAAACCGAGACCTCGGCCGCCGAGATCAAGGAACTGAAGAACCGTCGCGACGTCGTTAACACTATGCAATCGTGGCTCGACGACCACGAAGCGTTTGCCGAAGCGAAAAACGCGGCGGGTGGCGCTGAGAAGGCGTGGTAGAACCTTCTCGAAGCCAACCCATGGGCCCTCGGCGTTGGTCTCGGAAGTAGACTCTACACCACTTGGGACGAGAGAAATCTTGAGCAAACAGTTCGCGGAGCAAACCTGCACGCTTCCGGGAAACGCGCCGACGCCTTCTTAGTGTCCAACGGCCTGCTGCGTTCAGTGGCACTGGCAGAGATTAAACACCCGGACACGCCTTTGCTGACATGGGACCAATACCGCAGTGCTGTTTACGGGATCAGCCGCGATTTCTTCGGCGCAGTAGCCCAGGCCAAGAAACGGTTCTAGTCGCCAAAGAGAGCCACGCTAGATGGATTGCCGAGAGGAACACCGAGGGAGGCAGCACTGGCGACGGTGCGAATTTGGTCGAGCCACGCTCGTTTTTGGTGATCGGCTCCATGAGCGACTTGTGTAGCTCGCAAGGAAACCGGATTGACGCGAAGTTCCGTAGCTTTGAAAGTTTCCTCTCGAACCTTAGGTCACCGGAGGTGCTTACCTTTGACGAACTTGTCGAGCGGACGCGGTGGAATGTGGAGCTTGCTGAGAAGCGAGAAGGCACGGATGCGGAGGTTCCTAACTTTGAGTTCTAAGACGAAGTTCCTGCTCGCGGCATTTGTTTGACTACTGTCGTGTAGCCGCGGATCTGATATAACTGGTCAGGGGGTTTCGTGAAAGCCCCGAAGCCTTGATTCATCACCTTCTTGACGCATAGAGATATTCTGAACGCAAATTTTTCGCGCTAGCCAAACGCGCGAAGATAGCGAACGGCCCCCGCGGGGCCTCGTGTCCAATAGGCAGGACAGTACAATACTCAGCCGGCGTGCCAGTAAAATACGCTCCTGGTATCTGCTTAGAGCCGAAGCGGCAGTAATAATCCGGCTCCCCTAAAACAACGGTGCCAGCAGCACCCGCCTGCTTTAACTGGTTCAGAGCGGCTTTGATGAGCGCACTGCCGATTCCATTTCCCTGCTGATCCGGCGAGACTGATACGGGGCCAAGGCCGAACCACCCTTCCGTAGAATCAAACGTAACTGGGGACGCTGCAATATGATCTACGCGGTGGTCGCCTTTATGCTCACCGAAACGAGGCTTCACCCGGGTAACAGATACACCACGCTAAAGGGCGCAACCAGGGAAAGCGTTGCAACGACTCTCAGAACTCAAGATGTGCACCAGATGCACAGCCCTTAAAGTACGGCTGCGGCAATGATGGAAACAATTGCTGCTCCAGTAAAGAAAGGAATAGACGTTATAATTTTACGCCTATTCCTGATTGAAAGATTTCCAACGTCGGTAGAGCGCGTTGAATAGTCTCGCTGCAGAAAAGAACACGATAAAAAGAAAAACCGAAGACAAGCAGAAGATTAAAATCGCTTCCACCAGGGTTCCCTGCTCACTCTGGAGCGATATAATTGTGACCGCGATAGCTCCTAAGAGAGACGCGGTGACTACTTGCCAAAGAGGCCAAGCCCCATTTTTCATAAGTGTCCTACTCAGCTCTTAAGTAATCTGATACCACCTAATCATAAGCGCTAATACGGCATTACGAATGGGGACCTTTGCAGCGTTTGCGACAGGACGAAGCAACGGAGGGACTGCCCCTGTGATGCAGCCACCAATTAGCGCATCAACACGGGCTTCGGCTTCTAATCTGTGACCATGCCTTATTTTACTAACCAGCTCGCTTGCAGCCGCTCCTCCAAGAGCCCCTACGACGCAGCCACCAATTGCAGCAATGAACGGCAGAATAGCGGCTGGAACCGCACGGACAGAAACCTCTTCCGAATCAGAATGTTGCTTCTGGATTGCTTCAACTTCACGAAGCGAAGGCATTATCTCAGCTTGAGCTTCCGGATCGCTTGGAAAAAGTGCCGCAGCTACGCCTTCCGGAGTAGATTCTTTCGAGGCATTGTCGAGAGCTTCATAAAACTCCGGTGGAAACCCTTCCACCCTTTCACTATAGATTGGGGCAGATTCTGAAATACTGTCAGCACTTGCAGCGGGAACTATGGACAAAGTAGACGTTGGAAGAACGGTTGACATCAGGAAAGCAACCATTTTTCTTCTGGCAGAACGAGTAGTTTTCTGCTCACTTTGCGAATTCAAGACGTAACTGCGGGGCACAATAAGTCTTTCGGTATTGAGACGCCTGTCATAGTTGAAATAACTTTGACGTCAACTGTCTTGTTTTCATGAGACAATCGGAAAGAAATATCACCTAGATGCCTTATCTCCTTCCAATACCGAAACCACCCGAGTTCCAACAATCGCTCTAGCCATGTACACAAAATCGGAACGAAAGTGACCACCTTTTCGGGGGCAACCTATCACTGGTTTTCTGGGGAATATGGCCAGGAAAAATCGGGAATCCCCGCGCACACGGCGGATTCAATGTCGGACTCGTGGCCGGCTTGCACAGCTTGCCGGGCGGTGTGTCTGATACTGTCGGCGTATGTCTACCTTCCTGGACAGCGCGGTTTTCCGTCTCGCGGACCGGGTCGAGCTACGAAACGGGTGCCTGATCGTGGCAGTGACTTTCCAGTTCAGCGTGGTGGCGTGAAACATTTCGGATGAGGCCGTAGAACACCGGTAGCAAGGGTGTGGGGTTGGAGCTGGTGAAGGAGTTTTCCGACCCCGCTGCCCAGCAGGATTTTCTGGTGGGCAGCGGTTTATTTTTCTCCGGTCAGCTAGGTCTTCCTTAGCTGGACACGAGCCTTCTATCGCCACTCTGGATTGTCGGTATCCACCCCTTGCGCCTTAGCAGCATGCTCAATGGCGTCCGCCAACCATTGCGCCAACCCCTCTTGCTGCGTTTCATAGTGGGCACGGAAGCGTTCATCAGCCACGTAGCCGCGCGAGATTAAGAAGTGCTTTGCCGGCGAGACGGGAAAGAAGGCGCTTAATGCTTCGCGGTGCTTTTCGACGATCCCCTGCGCCTCCTCCGAATCCGGTGTCTTACCGCTCGCTACAGCTTCGGCAAGTTCTTTTTCCACCTCAGCCACGCCGGCTTGAGCATCGCTCCAGTTCTTCTCCGACCAACCGGCAGTGCGCTGCTGATACACAGCCCAATCCTCGCTCGATCCGTAGGCCTCTTCGGCTTCTTGTTGATGCGCGGCGAAGTTGGCATCGCCGACAATCTGTCCGATTTCTTCGGTGGTGAGCTTTCGGTTATTCATTGCATCCTCCATCAAGGTGTCAATTGCTGCCAGCATGTCGCTAAGACTGTCTCGCTGCGCGAGCAGGCTTTCTCTTTGCCTCCGTAGATGCTCCACATCGGAGGAACCGCCATCTAGCAGCTGTTTAATATCGGTCAATTTCATACCGGTAGCGCGGTAGATCAGAATCTTCTGCACGCGGGCGCAGTCCTGTTCGGTATAGAGCCGGTAGTTGGACCAGCTGCGCCACGTGGGAGATAGCAAGCCTTGTGCCTCCCAGTGGTGCAAGGTGCGCACCGTAATGCGGAAGAGCGCTGCTACCTCGCCAACGGTATAAAGAACTTCATCGATGTCGTCCATGGCTTCATTGTCACGCCTAACGCCACGTCAGGGTCAACCCCAGAGAAAATCTGCAGAAACTGTTGCCAGAGTGTTGGGTTTATGCAACACTTGAATGCATGACAGCAAACGACGCCCCTGTTTCAACAACGATCCGCGCCGAACGGTTCCGCAGGCCCGGCCCCACCCGTGGATTAATCGCGGCAATGTATGGCTGCGTGGCCGTATCCGCGATTTTCCTCGTCATTGCACTGGCATTTTCCGCCTATTGGGCTCTCTTTGCCACGTCGATAACAATCGCACTCTCGTGCATCCCGTGGACCATTCTGCGGATTTCCATCGACACCAAAGATACTAAGCCCCTGGCCACCCTCGATGAATATGAAGCCCAGGTGCTGGACCACTGGCGGCAAAAGGCGTTCAAGCTGTCAACGACATTGCTATTCGTCGGAGGATTGGCTGCTTTCGCATCTAATTTCCGGTTTCTGAGCGGAGATACCTTCGAAATAAATAGCACCAAATTTCTGTTAGGAGTCGGCTACTACCTGCTTTTTAGCTACTTCATCTCTGGCACCTTGCCCGCTGTCGGCTACGCACTGACCTTCAACCAGAACTCGGAGGACTAAACATGCCCACTTTGACCATCGATCACCTCAATAAGTCCTTCGGGGAGACTCAAGCCCTGCGGGATATGACCTTTAGCGTTGGCGAAGGCGAAATCTTCGGCTTCGTCGGCTCCAACGGCGCCGGAAAGTCCACCACCATGCGCATTGCGCTTGGTGTGCTAGCGAAAGACTCCGGCGAAGTCTATTTCGATAGCACCCCAATTAATGACGATAATCGCCGCCGCATAGGTTATATGCCTGAAGAGCGCGGCCTCTACGGCAAGGAGCCGTTGCTGAGCCAGCTAGTCTTCCTCGGCACGCTGCACGGCATGGATAAACCCGCTGCCAAGCGCGCCGGCGCTGAGCTCCTTGAGCAGCTTGGCCTGGGCGAGCGTATGGACGATAAGCTCGATGACCTGTCTTTGGGCAACCAGCAGAGGGTGCAGCTGGCAGCCTCCCTTATCCATGATCCTGACATGCTGATTCTGGACGAGCCCTTCTCCGGCCTAGACCCGGTTGCGGTCAACGTCATGTCAGACATGCTGCGCGAGCGCGCCAACCGCGGCGTGCCCGTCATTTTCTCCTCGCACCAGTTGGACCTGGTGCAGCGCTTGTGTGACCGCGTAGGCATTGTGACGAAGGGGCAGATGGTGGCTGAAGGGGGCGTCGACAAGCTGCGCAGCCAAGGCCCTCCCCGCTTTGAGGTGGCTACCCCAGCGCGCGGCTGGTATCCGGAAGGCACGGAGCTGGTGGCAGAAACTGCCGACGCCGTCGTGCTCGAGGCCGATGAAACCATCGATGACCAGGCAATCCTGCAGGCAGCCCTAGCCGCAGGCCCGGTACATTCCTTCGGCCGCAAGATCCCAGACCTGACCGAGCTTTTCCAGGACGTCGTCACCAGCAACCAGAACGAGGAGGCCTAGGCCATGCAGTATTCCGCAATGAAGACCATCGGGGTTGTCGCCAGGCGTGAGATGGCAGTCGCACTAAAGTCGAAGATGGTGGTGGGCACCATGCTGCTGCTCATCCTCGGTGCCATTATCGCCCCTATCGCTATCAATTTCTTCAGCGGCGATGACGAACCAGATTCCGTAGCCGTCGTGGGGATGGAAGCGTCTGCCTTTGATGATTCCGGCATCGATGCCACCGCGGCGAAAGACCGCGCAGAAGCCCAGCAGATGGTAGAGAATGAAGACGCCGATGCCGCCTTAGTGCCGGCAGAGGATGACGGCTGGGATCTCCTCAGCAAGAGCGATACGCCTGCCGCGGTCACCACCACCGTCAACCAAATCGTTGCTTCTCAAGCACAAGCAACGGCGCTGGATAAGCTCAATATCGACCCACAGGATTTAGCAGACGCTACCCCATCCACCACAGTCAACCAGGTGAACTTAGAAGAAGAGGACGGCACGGAACAAAAGATGGCCGGCGTAGCCACGGTCCTCATTGGCGCAATGGTGGTCGTCTTTTCCGTCATGACCTTCGCCGGCCTCATTGGCGGCCGCGTCACGGAGGAAAAGTCGTCCCGAGTGGTGGAAATTATCTTGTCTTCCGTGCGTCCGGTGGACTTTTTGGCCGGCAAGATTCTGGGCAATACCATCGTCGGATTCCTGGCCACGCTGCTCATTTTAGGCGGCGGTGCCATCTCCCTAGCTGTCACCGGACTGGCTAGTGACATCGAGCTGGACTACGGCTTGGTAGCCGTCCTCCTTGTTGGCGAGATTCTAGGCCTGCTCTTCTTTGGCAGCCTCTACGCTGCAGCCGGCTCGATGGTGCAGCGCACCGAGGATCTCCAATCCACGCAGGCACCTATCCTGTTCCTCGTCTTTGCCACCATGTATGTACCGATGTTCGGCTGGATGCACCTAGATGCCACATGGATGCAGGTCATGACCTGGCTGCCGCCGGTATCCATGCTGGTCGCCCCTATGCAGGTGGCCGGGGGCAACCTCAGCTGGCTGGGACTTGCCGCTAGCTACCTGCTCATGGCCTTGGTCACGGCACTTATTATCGTCATCGTTGGCCGCATCTACCGCCGCGCCATTTTGAACAATGGACGCAAAATGACCTGGCGCCAAGCCTTGGGCAAATAAAAATAATCCGGCTCCCCGCCGATTGTGCGGGAGCCGGATTCTTCTATGTGCCGAAGCTACTGAGTAATGAACTCGTTGGTGATCGGCTGGGTGATGTCCAAGGTGCCGTGCTCGATGTAGTACATACCGAAGAACATGGCAGCAACCATTACCAGTGCCAGCAGCATGTTCGGGATCCACTGCACAAAGACGGAAACCCAGCCCTTGCTCTTATCGCGAGCTGCCGCTTCGCGCTGTTCCTGAGCCTCACGCTCGTTCATAATGATAAAACCTTTCGATCCACCGAGGATTAACTACGGATATCTTAACAGTTAAGTGCCCACAAGGCCGCATTCCTCGCACTTTTGATTGACACCAAAATTCGGCAATTAAATTCCTGGGTCCTCATCATTGAGCAGCGCCTCTACGAAGGACTCGCGGTCTCCAAGCATGCGCTCAATGTCCTCTTCTGCGCCGACGATCCACAGCTCGGTGTCTTGGTCATAGGTGAGAGCGGAATCTGGGTAGGCCTCTAGTGCCTCCTCCATGGCGGCAACCTGGTCCTCGCTGGCGGCGTTGTCCAAGTGCACCTCTGGATCGCCGATGCGCGGGCTAAGCTCCTCCAACGCGGTGATCCCGTAGGTCTTATATTGCTTCTTCGGGTGCTCAAAGAGCTCTTGTCCCATCATGGAGCTTAATCCTTTCCGTGTAGTAGCGAATCTGGCACGTACCCCTCATAGCCCGGGATGTTATTGACCTGAAGAACTCCGGTGAAAAAGCGCCGCAGCGCCGGTACGTCCTCGGGTTGAAGATGGTCAAAGACCATGCGGCGCACGGATTCCACGTGTTCAGGAGCGGCACGCCGCAGGTGTTCTAAGCCAACATGAGTCACGCACACGTTGATGCCGCGAGCATCCTCCTCGTCTGGTTCCTTGGTGAGCAGGCCGCGCTTTTCCATCCTGGTTACTTGGTGGGAGGCGCGGGAGCGGTCCCACTCCAGCTGCGTGCACAGTTCGTGCAGGCGCAGGCGTTGTTCCGGTGCCTCGGACAGGGCGACGAGGACGGCGAACTCGGAGGCAGATACCTCGCCGCCGGCCTTGAGCGTTTCCTCCATTCCCCTATCGATCTTGCGCACGGCGCCAAGGAGCAGGCGCCATAGCTCCTGCTCTTCGTCGTCTAACCAGCGAGTTTGATAAGGCATGGCACTAGATTACCCCTTTGAGCGCGGCTATGTCGCGCTCACTGCGTCCCGGCACGCGGGAGTAGCGCTCCGGCATGCAGGTAAAGACCAATACCTGGTTGTCTCGGCCCACGTGGGAAAAGAGCGTGGCCATAAGTTGCAGGCGGTGTGCATCGGTAGAGCCCAACGCGTCATCCACAATGACGGGAACCGACTCCGGCCCCACCAATTGCGCGATGGCAAAGCGGGTGAGGATGGCCAGCTGCTCTCGGGCACCACCGGACAAGCTCGCTAGGCTCACCGTCTCATTGTCCTGGGTGCGGGTGGTCACGCGGAGGTCGTCATCGAGCTCGAAAGTGATGTCGCCGCCGTACACGGTGCGGGCCAGCCGCGACAGTGCAGCCACGAAGGGCGCGGCGTAGCGCTGGCGGGCGGCGTCGCGGTGCTTGAGCAAAAGTTCTCGCAGATAGCGAGCGGCTTGCGCACGCTTGTCCACACTCTCATATACCGCCCGAGCCATCTCCACCGCCGCGGTGGCCTGTTGGGCGCGCTCGGCGGCACCGGAGTGGAAATTCACCTCGCTGGAAAGCCGGCCGAGGTCTACCTCGCAGCGTTGGATACGGTCGGTGAGGTAATCCAGGTGGGACTGCGCGCCTTCTACCAAGGAGTTGGCGGTCTCAAGGTCTACAGCTTCCATCTGATCCAGCTGCCCGCGCAGGTCTCCCACGACACTTTCTAGGCGGGTGACCTCGGCACGCAGGTCCTCGTCGGCGGCGCGTTCACGCGCGGAGGAAAGGTCTCGAGTCACGCGCTGCGCGTTTTCGCGGGCCGCAGCAAGTTCGGCATCGAGGCGCACAGCCTCATGGGCCAGGCGGCTTTCGCGGTACGGCACGAGTTCGCGGTCGAGCGCATCGACCTTTTCGCTCGCATCTTCCTCCGCGGCTTCGGCGGCGGCGAGGTCTAGCTCCTCCCCGTCCGCAAGGTCCGCGATCTTCTCAGCCAGCGCAGCATGCTGGGCGCGCAGCTCGCCCAAATCATCCGGTCCCAGTTCCGCGGCAAGGGCGCGGGTGGCGGCATCGAGGTCGTCGTTCTGCGCACGGTGCGTCTCATGGGCTTCTTCGGCCGCAGCTACTGAACCCACGCCCAGGGTATCGAGCAGTTCTTGCAACCGCGTGCGGGCCTGTTCCACATCGCGCTGGGTGTCCTCCGCGGAATAGGAACCGGCCGAGAAGCGGGCGGTGATATCGCCGATGGTGATTACGCGGGAATCGACAAGCTCGACGGCCGTGTCCTCCCCCACCTCGATGTCCTCGCCATCGACGCGGATGGTGGAGCCAGCAGGTCCGGAAAAATACACCTTGGCGGCCGCGGCCTCGTGCAGGCGCTCGGCCACCGACAGCGCTGAGTCTGCCTTATGCAGGCCGGTGATATCGGCCGCGGTCACCTCGCGGCCGCGCTGGGCGATGACCGCACGTGCCTGGTCTACCTCGACGGCTAGGCCGTCGAGCGATTCCAGCCGGGCGCTGAGCTGCTCGAACTTCTGCTTATCCTGCAGGCGACGTGCCTGTTTGAGAGTGGTGCGGGCCGCGGCATAGTCCGCTTTGGCCTCTGCCAGTTGCTTCTCCAGCAATTCTTTGGCCGCGGCTTCTTCCTTCGCCTTGTCTTGCGCGGCGGAGAGCTTATGCTGGGCGGCCTCGGTGGCCACGGCAGCTTCTTCGGCCGCGGTGACGAGCTCGGCACGCTCGGTGACCGCGGCTTGCGCACGGGCAAGGTCTTCTAAAGCACGAGCGAGGGTGGCCTTATGGGAGTCCAGGGTGGCCTGCGCGGTGGCGGCTTCCTCGGCCTGCGCCTGTTTGTCGGTGAGATCGGCGCGGGCGGCGGGGAGCTCTGCTTCAGCGGCGGCTTGGTCGCGCTCGAGTTGCTCGTAGCGCTCGACCACGGAATCGAGCTCGCGCAGGACGCGGGTGGCTTCTGTGTATTCCTCTTCGGCGCGGGCTAGGGCTGCGACGGCGTCCTTGTACTCGCCGGCCGGGTTACCTTTCGCCGCGGTGAAGTAGCGCTGGTATTCCTTGTCCACGCGAGCGAGCAACGCGGAATCGTCGCCGGAGACCTCGTCCTCGGCCAGGCCGGATTCGCGCTCGAGCGCGCGGGTCAGGCTAGGAATGCCGACGGCAGAGATGGCCTCGCCGGTGTCGTCTTGGCGCATAAAGAGGGCGTCGACAAGCGAGCGATCCAAATGCTCCGAAAGGATACGCTCCAGCTCATCGTCGGCCTGGCTGCCGGTAAACTGCGCCGGCCGTGGGGAAGAAATATTCAGTTCGCAGGACTTCTTGGATAGCCAACGCTTGGCAATGCGGAAGCGGTACTCCCCCACGCTTAGCTCGGCCGTTACTTCCGGGGCAACGTCCTTGCCCACCGGTTGCAGGGAGCGAATGCGCTTGGAGCGGCCGCTGTGCTTTTCGGTGAGCACCACGTCGAGTGCCTCCACGATGGTGGACTTGCCGGCCTCGTTCTCGCCATGGATGACCACGACGCCGGTCTCGGGCAGTTCATCGAGGACCAGGTGCTCAATGCCGCGGACGTTGTTAAGTTCTAGGCGGTGTATGCGCATTAGGACTGTCCCTCCAGGCGGAATAGCAGGTTGGCGGCGTCGCGGACGACTGGATCCTCGCGGTTATCTAGCAGTTCATGCAGCGCTTCGGCCGCGTAGCCGGAGATATCGAGGCTGGCTAATTCCTCCTCGCTGGGTTCCAAGTAAAGGTCCATGGTGCGCTCGCGCGGGCGCAGGGAGGCAAACACGGCCTCGTACTCGTCCAGGCCGCGCTGCAGGCGGGCGTGGGCCTCGACGCCGAGCGTGCCGCGCAGGCTATATTTCACGGCCGTGCGTACCTTATCCGTGTACTCGCCCAGGCGCGCGAGGAAGCGCTCCACGTCCTCGGCGGAATCCACGGCGGCATCAATGGCTTCAAAGGTCCAGCGGCCGATGCGGCGCTTGTCGACGTCCACCTCATCCCCCACGCGCACCACCAACGCATTGCCGGAATCGGCCTCGCCGCCACCGGTGCTCGTTTCCTTATAGTCCGTGGTTTCCGGGCTGCCGGAGAACCACACCCGGCCGGTGGTGCCGAGGCTGGCGGTGGAGTGGGTATCGCCCAGCGCCAGGTAGTCGATCACCCCGCGGTCCAGGCTATCCTCGACGAAGGCAAGGTCAATAGTATCGGCGTCATCCTCGCCAGAGCGGGAATCCACCTGGCCGTGACCAACGGCGATGCGAATGCCCTCGGCCGGCTCCAACGGTTCGAGCGCTTGGCGGACCAAGTCGTGATTCGCGCGCTTGGACAGGTACGGCGCACCGACCAACTCCACGCCGGGCGCGACCTCGATGGGCTCTGAGTCTGCGATGACGTGGACATTCTCCGCGCTGGTCTTATAAAAGACCGAATCAGCCACCAGCGGATCGTGGTTTCCCGGCAGGACATAAACCGGCACCGGCAGGAGCTTAAACATCTCCGTGGCGCGGGCAAGGATGTCGCGCGAGAGAGCATTGTGCTCAAAGACGTCGCCGGCCACGACGATGAACTCCGCGCCGGTTTCCTCAGCCAGCTCGCCTAGCCGCACGATGGCAGCCTCGCGGTCATCGTTAAACCGGCCTTGGGCCTCGCCCTTCAAGAACCAACGGGTCATGCCCAGCTGAAAATCGGAGGTATGGATAAACGTGGTAGCAGTCATTAGTGCGAGAGGTGGTAGTAGAGGTCTTCAATATCGGATACCGCACGCAGGAGATCCAGGTTGGTATGCGAAACCGAACGCATGGCCTTGCGCAGCAGATCCGGATCGGAGTCATCGATGGCCGGGGCGACCTTGGGCTGCGGCAGCTTCGGCAGCTCGCGCCCGTTCCAGAAGATGTCATTCTTTTCTTCCTCGGACAGGTCGCTCGGGGTAAAGCTTTCGCGGCTGACCGCCTTGGCCTGCTCTAAGACCATGCGCTCGAGCCGGGCAAAGTCCAGTCCACGCATATTAAAGATGACGGCTGGGTCCGCATCGGCGCGGGTGGCGAGCTTATCGCCCACCGCCACAATGTGCTTGCATACGTACTCGCCATCGGGGCAGTCACAGGTCAGGCGCAGGTCTTCGGCCTCGGGGGCGAAGAGGGTGTCTAGGGCGGCGTCGGAAAGCAGGCCCTTGCGCGCATTGGCCACGGAATTGGGGGTGCGGGCGAACTCGGTGGCCAGCTGGGCAATATCGTCGTTATTGCGGTACGGCAGCTGGATGAGCACCGCAAAGGGCTCGTTCTGGGAGCCTGCCACGCGCCCGTGGATGGCGCCGTTGCGCACCTCGAGGCCCACGACGTGTCCGCCTTCGGCATACTGGCGGCCGCGGGTAATCCGGCCGCGATCCGCACCATGCGAGGTAAAGGCCGCAATCCGCGAAGCCGTAGTGGACAGGATGCGCCCGCTGCGGTCTACGTGATTGACCTCGGCCGGGGTGCTTACTCGTTTGCGGGTGCCAAAATTGGCATAGATGACGTTGTCGTCGCCTTTAACGGCCATGGATTACTCCCTCCCCCGGTAGCTCATGAGTGCGGCCAACTGATCTGGGTCCAGCTCGGTGAGCCAGCCCTCGCCTTCGCCCACCACGGCGCCGGCCAGCTGCGTCTTACCGTCCAAGATATCCTGGATGGATTCCTCCAGCGTACCTGCGGTGATCATCTTATACACCTGCACATTGCGGCGCTGGCCAATGCGGAAGGCACGGTCCGTCGCCTGGTTTTCCACCGCCGGATTCCACCAGCGGTCCATGTGCACGACGATAGAGGCGGCCGTCAGGTTCAGACCGGTGCCGCCGGCTTTGAGCGAAAGGATCATCGCCGGCGGTCCGTCCTCGGACTGGAAATCTTCCACCATCTGGTCGCGCTTATTCTTGGTTACTCCGCCGTGGAGGAAGGGGATATCGCGGCCCAGCTGGTCACTCAGATAGGGCTGCAGGATATCTCCAAAGGCCTTGTACTGGGTAAAGACGAGGAGTCGCTCGCCGGATTCGGTGGCCTCGTCCACGATGCGCATGAGCTTCTTGACCTTGCCGGAGCGGTGCTTGCCTTTCAACGTCACCGGCGAGTTATCGCCCAAGTAGTGCGCCGGGTGATTACAAATCTGCTTGATGCGGGTCAGCGAGGCCAACACCAAACCGCGCTTATTGATGCCCGTAGCCTCCTGCAGGTCCTTCTTCACCTGGTTGACCAGTGCCTTATATAAGGCGGCCTGCTCGGTGGTCATGGATACGGTGAGGATCTGCTCGGACTTTTCTGGCAGGTCATCGATGATATTCGGGTCCGTCTTGACGCGGCGGAGGATAAACGGCGCGGTGAGTTGGCGGAGGCGCTCGGACATCTCCTCGTCATTATTGCGCTCGATGGCCTTGGCAAAGTGATTGCGGAAGAACGAGGCGGTGCCCAGCACGCCGGGATTGCAAAAATCCAGGATGGAGCGCATCTCGGAGAGTCGATTTTCCACCGGGGTGCCGGTCAGTGCTACGCGGTGCTCTGAGGGCAGCGAGCGCACGGCCTTGGACGAGCGCGTCGCGGAATTCTTGATGGCCTGGGCCTCATCGAGGACAACGCGCTGCCAGCCCACCTCGCCCATGTCATTAAAATCGCGGCCCACGGTGCCGTAGGTGGTGATGACGAGGTCGGATTTGGCGGCAGCCTGGGCAAAGTCCTCACCGCGCGGGCGGCTGGGACCGTGCTGCACCATGACCTTGAAGTCTGGGACGAAGCGCTGGGCCTCGCGGGCCCAGTTGCCTACCACGGACGTTGGTGCCACCACGAGCGTGGGACCGGTCTGCTCACCGCGGTCTTTCTCTACCGCGAGGAGGGACAGTAGTTGAAGGGTTTTGCCGAGACCCATGTCGTCGGCAAGCACTGCCCCAATGCCACTGCGCGACATCCAATACAGCCAGTCGACGCCGCGGCGCTGGTACTCGCGCAACTCCGCATGGACGGAGGCGGGAATCTCCACGCGCTCCGGGGCAACCTTATCCACCCCGCCGAGCAGCGCAGTGTGCCAGGTGCTGCCGGTGAACTCGATGGGCTCTTGGGTCATGGACTCTAGCGCCAGCTCGCGCAGTTCGGCCACGGTGACCTGCTCGTGCTCCTCGCCGCCCTCGTTGAATTCTTGGCGGCGGCGCTCCACGTCCGCCATCAGAGCTTCCCACCCTGGCTGGTCGAGCTGCTTAGCCATCTCTGCGGAGGCTGCTAGCTGCTCGAGCTCCTTTTTCTTGCGCGCGATGGCCTTCTCCCGCAGCGCGTCCATGTAGCCGGAGACTTGGGAGACGACCTGCTTATCGGCCATGACCCACTTGCCGCGCAGCTGGATGAGGCCGGACTTGGAATTGACCAGGTCCTCCATCTCTTCCTCGGTCAGCTCCACATCGCCCACGGACATGCGCCAGTTATAGTCCACGAGCTTATTCATGCCGATGTGTTTCTTCGTGGCGGCCTCGGCCGGATCGCGGGCCTCGTGGGTTTCCAGCTTGGCCTTAGTCTCCATCTGCGCCCATGCTTTGGGCAGCATGACGGTCACGCCGCTGGCCTTGAGCTTATCCACCTCGTGGGTAATAAAATGGGTGAGCTGGTGGGTTTCTAGGTAGACGTCCCAGTCGCCGTCGCCAGGCTGTGGCAGCTGCGCGGTCTCCCCCAGCGTGGGTGCGATGCGCACGGCTTTGCGGTGAGCTTCGCGCAGCTTTTCCACACTCGCTCTATCCAAACTCTGCGCCGACACCGGCCGCGGAGAATCCGTGCCCGAGCGCACCCGCACGCGCACTGGCCACTTGGCCGTATCCGGGTCAACGTCAAGCGGCTCCTCCACGATGTAGACCAGCTGGAGCTCAACCTCGTAGATGGAATTCTTCCACTCATTGAGCCCGCGCAGCAGCTGCGAGCGTCCCCGCCGGATTGGCCGCGTATCGAGCAGGGCGCGGGCGAACTCGTGCCATGGCATCGGCCGCGGCGCCTCCGCCACGGGCCGCAGCTCGCGAAAGGCAATCCAGTGGGTGAGCTCATCGGCCATGTCATCCGAGAGCGCCCGATTATTCACGTGCAAAATGCCCGGCGCGGCCGCCATCATCTCCGCGAGCCAGCCGCGCTCGCCCAGGCCGGAGGCCAGCTGCCACATGGGGAACCACTCATTGGCTTGGTAAGCCAGCCGGAAGGTCACGCGCCCGGCGCGCACGAACTTGCACAGGCCGCTGTAGGCATGAATCAGCCACTGAAGGTCGGGGGCGATGGTGGCGGGCGGCTTGTGGTTCAGGTGCTCCATTTGGGCGAGCGCCGCCACGGCCTCTTCGGGGCCGAACATCGCCATGGGCACCATCAGGGAGACATCCTTGCCCTTTGGCGTACGCAGCGATACCCGCGCTCGGTTGCGGAAGGATTTCTTCGCCAGGATGGACTCCACCGCTGGCGGGAAGGTGCCCTCAGGAACGGCATTGGGCATGACGATCTTGTGCCCTTCTACCTGTTCAATCCATAGACCTAGTCCCGTAACGGGGAGCCACAGTCCATGCACTAGGTAAGAAGCCATAGCCGCCAGCATAGCAGCCCATTTGATTTTGTTACACGCTCGTTATGTTCCGTCCTTTTCCCAGTTGAACGACAGAAAATCGAAACGGAGATCTGCGCCACACCTGTATTTTCGCTTGGGTTAACCTTGTGACCCCGTTAACGTGAGAATGTCATCACACACCTACAAGGAGTAAAACGTGCAAGATTCAACTTGGTACGTCATTGCGATGATCGTGTATCTCCTCGCAATGGCAGCCATTGGCTATTGGAGCTACAAGCAAACCGATCAATATGACGATTATGTTTTGGGCGGCCGTGGTCTGCACCCATTCGTAGCGGCCCTCTCCGCAGGCGCTTCCGACATGTCCGGCTGGCTGCTCATGGGCCTGCCTGGCG
The DNA here is from genome assembly GCF_022347225.1 of Corynebacterium sp. ACRPQ. Lineage (NCBI taxonomy): Bacteria > Bacillati > Actinomycetota > Actinomycetes > Mycobacteriales > Corynebacteriaceae > Corynebacterium > Corynebacterium sp. ACRPQ. The sequence continues at coordinate 257,889 of NZ_JAKRNF010000001.1, read as the reverse complement.
CGCTCTTCCTCTCCGGCATGTCCGAGCTATGGATGGCCATCGGCCTGCTCGTCGGCTGCTGGGCAAACTGGAAGTGGGTCGCACCGCGCCTGCGCTCCTACTCGGAGATCGCGGCCAACTCCATTACCGTGCCGTCCTTCTTTGAAAACCGCCTGCACGATAAGTCCCGCCTGCTGCGCATCATCTCCGCAGCCATCATCATCTTCTTCTTTACCTTCTACGTCTCCTCCGGCATGGTCTCCGGCGGCCGCTACTTCGAGTCCACCTTCGGTGGCGACTACCTCACCGGCATGCTTGTTATCGCCGCGGTGACCATCTTCTACACCTTCGTCGGCGGATTCTTGGCTGTGTCCTACACGGACGTCGTCCAGGGCGTGCTCATGTTCGTCGCCTTGATGATCGTGCCAATTATGGCAATCGTCTCTCTCAGCGATCCTGCTTCCATCTTCTCTTTCGCAAGCAATAATGCCTACGGCACCGATGGCGTAGTGGAAAATGACAACTACTTCTCCATGTTCGCGGGCGTTTCCGCTGGCGTCATCATCGGCAACCTGGCCTGGGGCCTGGGCTACTTTGGCCAGCCACACATCGTGGTCCGCTTCATGGCGCTGCGTAAGCCTTCCGACGCCCGCCAGGGCCGCTTCTACGGCGTTACCTGGATGGGTCTGTCCGTTATCGGCGCTATCTTCGTCGCTCTCTCTGGCACCGTCTACTTCACCCAGACCGGCCACAGCATCACCGACCAGGAGAACTTCGAAACCATCTTCCTGGATATGGCGCAGGCCATGATGCACCCACTGCCCGCAGGCTTCGTCCTGACCGCGGTTCTGGCCGCCATCATGTCCACCATGTCGTCCCAAATGCTCGTCGTCTCTACTTCCCTCATCGAGGACCTCTTCCTCATCTTTGCTAAGAAGAAGCCCAGCGAGCAGGTCCTCATCAATCTCTCCCGCACCGCCATCGTCGCCATCGCGGTCATCGCCGCCCTGCTGGCAATCAACCCATCTGACTCCATTTTGGGTCTGGTTGGCTTCGCTTGGGCAGGCTTTGGTTCTGCCTTCGGCCCGATCATCTTGCTCTCCCTGTACTGGAAGCGCCTCAACTCCGCCGGTGCCATTGCCGGCATGCTTACCGGTGCAATCGTTGCTATTGGCTGGGGCATGTCTCCGCTTTCCGACGTCCTCTACGAAATCGTCCCAGGCTTCTTCCTGGCCCTCATCGTGGCGGTTATTGTCTCCAAGCTCACGAAGGAGCCTAAGCCAGAGGTTGTTGCCGAATTCGAAGAGTCCACCAAGCTGGCCAAGCTCGTGGAAAATGACTCCAACCTCGACTTCGAGGAAGCCGCAGAAAAGGTCACCGATAAGTAGTCGGAACCAACGCGGACTCCTCGCAGTCCAATAGGACATGAAGTCCTATTACCTGGCCGCACTATCATGCATCACCGTCCTCATCGGTGCATGGTATGCGTGGCCTTTTCCGCGTTTTGACGTCACCACGCTCCCCTCCCGCCCCGAAGCCGCCGGCTACAACCGTGAAGACTTCGGCATCTGGCAGCCCCACGGCGCCTGCACCACCCGCGAGGTCATTCTAGAAAGCCAATCCAGCGATCCCCTCCACTCCTGCCACGCCCGCAGCGGGACCCTTTATGACCCCTATAGTGACACCACCATTCCCGCTACCTCGCCCATTGAGATCGACCACATCTTTCCCCTCTCCGCGGCCTATGACATGGGCGCTTCCGAGTGGGACCGCGAAACCAAGGTCCGCTTTGGCAACGACCCGCTCAATCTCGTAGCCACCAGCCGTGAGCTCAACCAAGAAAAGTCAGACGCCCTTCCCGCGGAATGGCTACCTCCCGCCAACCGCTGCGACTATTCCCGCCGCCTTGCTGACATAGCCCGAAAGTACTCCCTTCCCCTGCCTTCCAAGGACGTGCGGGTGATGCAAAGGCAATGTCGGTTAGCCGTACTCACCGGAAATTGATTAGGGTTGACGTGGCAACTTTCCGCGATTGAAGGGTTCTTTCAATGACTTCTTTCCTTGTATTCCTCCACGTGGCCGCAGCCATTCTCTTGATCGGCCCAGTATGCGTATCCACCTCTAGCTTCCAGACCCAAATGGTCAAGGCAGCACAGGGTGACCACGCGGCGCTCGGCTCCGCTCGCGTCCTGCACAACATCACCAATACCTACGGCTACATCTCTGCCATCGTGCCTATCCTCGGCCTCGGCGTATTCCTTTCCGATATCAGCGCTTACAAGTCCGAAGTGAACTTCCACATCGCCATCTTGGTTGCCATCATCGCATGGTGCCTGCTCTTCTTCGTCATTCTGCCAAAGCAGAAGAAGGCGATGGCCGCCCTCGAATCGACTGAATCCTTCGACTACGCGGCAGCTAAGAAGCCACTGTCCGCATTCGGCGGCGTATTCAACCTTCTGTGGATCATCTGCCTCATCCTGATGTACGTCCACTTCTAAGTGGCCTTCTAAAAAGCCATTTACTCCTCTGGGACAGTGTCTTCACTGTCCCTTTTCTCGTTTTCTAGCTCTTCCTTCAGCTTTTGCGCATCTTCGTGCGCATTTTCTCGACGCCGCCGCGTCGCCTGTGCCACTGTCTGCGCCCACCTCCGATTCTTCGGCGCGAGCGGCCCGCTGGCTTCGTCATAGACCCAAGTCGAATCCTCAAAGAGCCAGACGACGTCCCCGCTAATCGGGTCCTTGATATAAAACGCTCGCCCATCAGTCTTGATGTTGTGGTGATGTTGACACAGGCAGGTCAAGTTTGCCGCCGAAGTAGGTCCTCCGTCAGCGAAATCATGCCGATGGTCCATCTGGGAAGCCATCGCCGGCCGCGTACATCCGGGCCACCTGCAGGTTCCATCGAGCCCTTCCACAAAGGCGCGGATATGCGGCGGCGTGACGTAGTTTCCGCTTTCATCTTCTGCCGCCTTCTCCATGTCGCGCACGGTCGTGGCCCGCGATTGCATGTCATCGGCCACCTCAGGCGAAACCCAACCCAGGTTTTGGACGAAAGCAGGAGCATCCGGCAGATCGCAGCGGTACATATTGAGCACCACCTTCGCCTTGGCTTCGGCCTCACCGGTGAGCAACTCGACCGCAGCCTGAGCCAAGGAAATGTCCTTCTCCGTGGCCACACCGCGAATATTTCGGTCGATGATTTCGGCAGTCTCTAGGCCCACGTCGAGGCACACTGCGGCCCACTCCCCGCCCGTAGGCTCGAGGTGATAGGACTCCTTGCGCCGCGGGTCGCGTGCGGCGATGGTCGGATCAAGGCGGACAATAAGCTCCCGCAGCTTTCGCCGCAGGTTGCGATGGGACGGTAATTTTTGGTTGGGGCGTTTGGGGGTGAGGTAGGTGGTTAATTCGGCGTCGATAAGCAGGCGTTTTTCGGTGTCAATCTCGCCCAACTTGGACAGCGTCTGGTCAATAGTAATTAAGCGGTCTAAATCTAAGTGGTAGTGCTCTTCCTGCCGGGCTTTAAGGCGCGGCAGCTCCTGCAATCGCTCAAAGGCGAAAATAATATTTCTAATTCGGGACTGCCGCGTTCCGGTGAGATCCGACAGTGATTGGCTAATTATTTCGATATCGTCATCCGGGTCTGGATGCAGGCGTTTCCAAAGGAGGTATTCGGCCTTGCGAATGTCTGTTGCTGCTTGTGAGGTGGAATTTGCTGGATTGGTATTGGCAAAGTAGGGCGCATTCATGGACTTCCCCCGCAGAAGTTTCTCTAGAACATGTTTGCGCTTTCAGTATACAAAACCCCTCCGACACACTACCCCCGTTTATAGTAAAACCGCAGGTCAAATGGCACGAAAAAATGGGCCTCCAAAGAGGCCCATCGAGTCGAAAATGCTAGTCGCGCCAGCGTCCACCGCGCTTGCGTCCACCGCCGTGGTCACGGCGAGGTGGGCGGCCGGTGTCCTTTTGAATCTTGATCAGCTGGCCGGAAATGCGGGTATCTTTCAGGCGGTCCAGCACTGCTGGGTCGAGGTTCTTTGGCAGGTCAACCAGGGTATGGCCCACCGCGATGGTGATGCGGCCGAAGTCCTTGGCAGACAGGCCACCCTCGTTAGCAATAGCACCCACGATGGCTCCTGGGCGCACATTTTGCCGCTTGCCGACGTCCAATCGGTACGTCTCAAAGTCTCCGTCCGGCCGCTTTGGGCTGCGGCCCTTACCGCCACCCTTGAAATCGCGCTTGCGATCGTCGCGGCGGTCGCGGTCGCGCTTCGGCTTGGGCAGCGGCTTGTCTTCCATCAGGAAGTTCTTGCCACCCTGCAGCATGACGGCGAGGGCTGCGGCGATGTCATCCATGGGCGCGTTATTGTCCTCGGAGTACTTGCGCACCAAGGTGCGGAAGAAGTCCGCCTGCTTATTGTCCATGGAGTTGGTAATGGACTGCGCGAACTTTTCCTTGCGCTTTTCATTGACCTCATCGACGGACGGCAGTTCCATCTCTTCCAAGCGGGCGTTGGTCACGCGCTCGATGGAGCGCAGCATGCGGCGCTCGCGCGGGGTGACGAACAGGATGGCTTCGCCGGAGCGTCCAGCGCGGCCGGTGCGGCCGATGCGGTGGACGTAGGACTCGGTATCGTTCGGGATATCGAAGTTGACCACGTGCGTGATGCGCTCGACGTCGAGGCCGCGGGCGGCGACGTCGGTAGCCACGAGGATGTCTAGGCGGCCATCCTTGAGCTGATCGACGGTGCGCTCACGCTGCGCCTGCGCAATATCGCCGTTGATGGCGGCGGCGCTGAAGCCGCGGTCACGCAGGGTCTCGGCCACCTCTTCGGTCTCGTGCTTGGTGCGGCAGAAGACGATGATGGCGTCGTAATTGATGACCTCAAGGATGCGGGTGAAGGCATCCATCTTTGCGCGGTGCGGAATGAGGAGGAAGCGCTGCGTGATGTTGTCATTGGTGCGGCGCTCGGACTTCACCGTGACCTCGGCGGGGTTGTCGAGGTACTGCTTAGAAAGGCGCCGGATAGCGTTCGGCATGGTGGCCGAGAAAAGCGCCACCTGCTTGCGGTCCGGGGTGTCCTCCAGGATGCGCTCGACGTCTTCCTGGAAGCCCATGTTCAGCATCTCATCGGCCTCATCGAGGACGAGGAACTGCAGCTGGGACAGGTCCAGCGAGCCCTTCTCCAGGTGGTCGATGACGCGACCCGGGGTACCCACGATGACCTGCGCACCGCGGCGCAGACCGGATAGCTGAATGCCATAGGCTTGGCCACCGTAGATAGGCAGCACCTCGACGCCCTTGAGAGACTCGGCGAAGGATTGGAAGGAGTCCGCCACCTGCAGCGCCAGCTCGCGGGTGGGAGCGAGCACGAGGGCCTGCGGATGGCGGGCCTTGGTGTCAATCTGTGACAGAACCGGCAGCGCAAAGGCTGCGGTCTTGCCGGTACCGGTCTGGGCAAGGCCGACAACGTCGCGGCCTTCCATCAAGATCGGGATGGTTTCTTCCTGAATGGGGGACGGCTTGGTGAAGCCTACTTTCGCAACGGCCTCCAGAATTTTCTCTGGCAGGCCAAGATGCGCGAACCCCTGGGAGTTGTCGTTGGCTGAATCTTGGGACTCAGCGCCGGTGTCCTCAGAAGTATTCGCAGCCCTGGTGTCCTTGGTGACACCTTGCGAGTTGTCCTGAGATTCCGACTTATTAAAATCTTCCGGCTCGTTGACGCCGCCGGTGGCGTTATCGGTAATGCTCATTGCTTCACCAACCCTACGCGATTGCCGCCCCAAACTCCATATCCTAAGCGCCCGCGACGAAAGTGCGGTAGCTCAGCGGCATGCCCGGACGGTAGGCCAAGTGCACGGCGCTGGGGGCGTCGAGCACGTGCAGGTCCGCTGCGGCGCCCTCCACAATGGTGCCCTTCGCAGGGCGGCCCTGCGGGTCGAGGCCATTGCCAACGTTGTGGCGGCGCAGGGCGGTCGCTCCGCCGGTGGTGGCGGCGTGGATGGCCTCATCGACGGAGAGGTGCTGCTGCAGGACCGCGGTGGTCACGCAGTAGTTCATCGAGGAGGTATAAGACGTGCCGGGGTTGAGGTTGGAGGCGATGGCGAGGGTAGCGCCGGCGTCGAGAAGCGTGCGGCCCGGAGCAAGCGGCTCGCGGGTGGACAGGTCGCACGCCGGCAGCATGGTGGCCACGGTATCGGAATTGGCTAGCAGCTCGACGTCCTCGTCGGTTAGGTGATTGACGTGGTCTACCGAGGCGGCGCCCAGCTCCACGGCCAGGGCCACGCCCGGCCCCTCGCCCAGCTGATTGCCGTGCACGCGCAGGCCGAGGCCCAACTTCTTACCGGCCTCCAGCACGCGGCGGGATTGTTCCTCGTTGAAGGCGCCGCGCTCGCAGAAGACGTCGATCCACTGCACGTAGGGAGCAACGCCTTCGAGCATGGGGCCAACGACCTCGTCGAGGTACTCCTCCGCGTCCGCTCCCGGCGGAACCAGGTGCGCGCCCAAGAAGGTCACGTCATCGACGTGGCGGGAGGCTACCTTGGCGGCCTCCACCTCGGACTCGGTATTGAGGCCGTAGCCGGTCTTGGTCTCGAAGGTGGTGGTGCCACCGCGGCGGCCGGCGGCCACGCGGTCCGCCACCAGCTGGTCCAGGCGGTCGGTGCCGGCCTGGCGGGTGGCGTCCATGGTCACGGCAATGCCGCCTGCTTCATAGGAACCGCCGGAGATGCGGGCCTCGAATTCGGCGGAGCGATCACCGTCGAAGACCATGTGGGTGTGCGAATCTACCCAGCCGGGCAGGACGGCGCGGCCGCCTAAGTCCACCTTCTCGTCGGCGGCCGGTGCCTCGGAGGCTGGGCCGACCCAGGCGATGGTGCCGGATTGGGCGATAATGGCGGCGTCGTTAAGCGTGCCACGCTCGCTGACCGTACGGAGTTCTGAAATGCCGGTAAAAAGTGTGCTCATCTAGTCCCTTGCCTTGAATTCCATCGGAATGCGGACGCCGCGCTCGTCGGCGACCTCCTTCGCGCGAGTGTAGCCGGAATCGACGTGGCGGATAACGCCCATGCCCGGATCATTGGTGAGCACCGCGCGCAGCTTGGCCGCGGCGAGCTCGGTGCCGTCTGCAACGGTGACCTGGCCTGCGTGGATGGAGCGGCCCATGCCCACGCCACCGCCGTGATGGAGGGAAACCCAGGTAGCGCCGGAAGATACGGCGGTCATGGCATTGAGCAGCGGCCAGTCAGCCACGGCATCGGTGCCATCGAGCATGGCCTCGGTTTCGCGGTACGGGGAGGCCACGGAGCCAGAATCCAGGTGGTCACGGCCGATGACGATCGGCGCCTTGATCTTGCCCTCGCGCACCAGGTCGTTGAAGAGCAGGCCGGCCTTGTGGCGCTCGTTGTAGCCCAGCCAGCAAATGCGTGCTGGCAGGCCCTCGAACTCGACGTATTCTTCGGCGGCGTCGAGCCAGTTGTGCAGGTGCTCGTTGTCCGGGAAGAGCTCCTTGAGTGCTTGGTCGGTGACCTTGATGTCCTCTGGGTCTCCGGAGAGCGCGGCCCAGCGGAAGGGGCCCAGGCCCTCGCAGAAGAGCGGGCGAATATAGGCCGGAACGAAGCCCGGGAACTCGAAGGCGCGCTGGTAGCCGGCCTTGCGGGCCTCATCGCGGATGGAGTTGCCGTAGTCAAAGACCTCGGCACCCTCATCCTGGAACTCGACCATAGCCTGGACCTGGGCAGCCATGGACTCGCGAGCCTTCTTGGTAAAGGTGGTCGGATCCGCCTTGGCCTCGTTGTGCCAGTCTTCCATAGTGATTTCAGAAGGCAGGTAGGACAGCGGGTCATGCGCGGAGGTCTGGTCCGTGACGATGTCTACGGTAAATTCCCCGGCGCGCTGGCGGCGCAGGACCTCTGGGAATACCTCGGCGGCGTTGCCCACGAGGCCGACGGACAGGGCCTTCTTGTTCTCCTTGGCATCCAGGACCAGCTTGAGGGCCTCGTCAAGGTCGGTGACAACCTCGTCCAGGTAGCGCTTGTGCTGGCGGCGCTTGAGACGAGTCTCGTCCACATCCACGATGAGGCAGGCGCCGCCGTTGAGGGTGACAGACAGCGGCTGTGCGCCGCCCATGCCACCGCAGCCACCGGTCAGGGTGAAGGTGCCGGCCAGGCTGCCGCCAAAGCGCTTCTTAGCCACGGCCGCGAAGGTCTCGAAGGTGCCCTGCAGGATGCCTTGGGTGGCGATGTAGATCCAGGAGCCGGCCGTCATCTGGCCGTACATCATCAGGCCCTCGTCCTCGAGCTTGCGGAAGTGCTCCCAGTTAGCCCAGTCTCCTACGAGGTTGGAGTTAGCAATAAGTACACGCGGTGCCCACTCGTTGGTCTTCCAGATGCCCACCGGCTTGCCGGACTGCACCAGCAGCGTCTCATCGGACTCGAGGTCTTTGAGGGATTCTACGATGGCGTCAAAGGCTTCCCAGCTGCGCGCTGCACGGCCAGTGCCGCCGTAGACCACGAGGTCCTCGGGGCGCTCTGCAACCTCGGGGTCGAGGTTATTCATGAGCATGCGCAGGGGCGCTTCGGTCTGCCAGGACTTGGCGGACAGTTCGGTTCCGCGCGGCGCGCGTACTTCGCGTGGTTGAGACATGGGCTTCCTTTCGTCGTGCTTTTCTGACGCCTTCCCAAGCCCCCTAGGCCGGTGTCCCGGGGCTGTCCCCGGGGACTTGTTCAGCGTCACATGTCACAAGGTACTGTGATGCAGCTCTGTGCACCATGCCACACAAACCCGAACTGTCTCGTATATGAGACACCCACGGAATGATCTACGATGGCCTGCATGCGTCGGTTCATCCCCCTCCTTTCCGTGGCCCTCCTCGCCGCTTGTTCCACCCCCGCCGAGGAGCCGCAGCCGCCCCACTATGTGGCGCTAGGAGATTCCTATGCGGCCATGGGCTCGACCACGCTGCCACTGGATCCGCCCAATACCTGCGTGCGCGCGCAAGACTCCTACCCAGAGCTCGCGGCCAAAGACATGGGCGCAGAGCTCACCAATGTCACCTGCCAGGGCGCTAGTACCCTCGACGTACTTTCCTCGGCCGGCGAGCACCCCGCCCAGGTGGACGCCCTACGCAAGGACACCGACCTGGTGAGCCTATCCATCGGCGGCAATGACGCCAGCTTCGTGCGCCTTACCCAGTGCGCCACGGACGATATCTGCCAGGCGGAATCCGGCGCGCAGATTGACTTAGAAATCCGCGATCTGCCCCGCCGGCTCGACAAGGTCTACGAGGAGATTCACCGCCGCTCCCCTAATGCGAAGGTCCTTGCCACCGGCTATCTCCCCCTTATCAAGCGCGGGGAGACCTGCCCCTATATAGAAAAAATCCCGGCCAGTGACCGGGAATGGTTGGCAAGCTCCATCGAGCGCATCAACCAGGCGGTGCGCGAGGCCGCCGAGCGCAATGGGGCCACTTACGTGCTTGCCGACGCCGCCCTAGACCACACCGCCTGCTCCCCCTCGCCGTGGGTGGATTTTACGGGCAAGGACACCAATTCCTTCCCCATGCACCCCACCCACGCGGGACAGGTGGCGATGGCCCAAGCCCTTAGCCGCGCAGCTGGCCGGTAGCGTCCTCGACGGCGTCGATAAGAGCGCCCTCCTTGACTAGGCGTACAGTTTCCTCGATTTCCGGGGACAGGTATCGGTCCACGCCGGGGCCCTCGACAGTCTCGCGCAGCTTCTCAATCACCGCGCCGGTTCCCTTGGCCGGGGTACCCTCGCGCATGTCGATGGCGCGGGCGGCGGTGAGGATCTCTACGGCGAGCACCCGCTGCAGGCCATCGACAGCCTTGCGCAGCTTGCGGGCGGCGGACCACCCCATGGAGACATGGTCTTCCTGCATGGCCGAAGACGGAATGGAATCGGCCGAGGATGGGTTAGCCAGGCGCTTCATCTCACTGACGATGCCAGCCTGGGCGTACTGCGCGATCATGTGGCCGGAGTCGACACCGGGGTCATCAGCAAGGAAAGCATTCAACCCGCGGTTGCGCGCCGGGTCCAGGAAGCGGTCGGTGCGGCGCTCGGAAATGGACGCCAAGTCCGCAGTGACAATAGCCAGGAAGTCGAGCGCATAGGCTACCGGCGCGCCGTGGAAATTGCCATTGGAGACCACGCGGCCATCCTTGGTTACCACCGGGTTATCCACCGCGGCTGCGAGCTCGCGCTCGGCCACCTGGGCGGTGTGGGCCAGGGTATCGCGGAACCCGCCCGCTACCTGCGGGGCGCAGCGCACGGAGTACGCATCCTGCACCTGGTTCTTCTTGAACTCCTCGAGCGCGGCCTCCAGAATCTCAGAGCCTTCGGCCACCTGGAGGATATTGGCCGCGGCATCGGCCTGGCCTGGGTGCGGGCGCAGCTGCTGCAGGTCATCGGCAAAGACCACAAGGGTGCCGAGCAGTCCTTCCACAGTCATGGCGGTGGCAATATCGGCGGTCTTTGCGGCCGCGCGCAGGTCAGTAATGGCCAGGCAGAGCTGGCCGAGCATGCCATCGGTGCCGTTAATAAGCGCGAGCCCTTCCTTCTCACGCAGCTGCAGCGGCTCGATGCCGGCCGCGGCCAGGGCGTCGCCTGCGTCCTTAAGCTCGCCGTTGACACGCACCTCACCCTCACCCAGCAGGGCCAGCGCACAGTGGGCCAGCGGCGCCAAGTCGCCAGAGCAGCCCAGCGATCCGTACTCGCGCACCACCGGCACGATGCCAGCGTTCAGTGCCTTGGCATAGGTTTCTACGACCACTGGGCGCACACCAGTGCGGCCGGTGCAAAGGGTGGACAGGCGCAGCAGCATAAGTGCGCGAATGACTTCTTCTTCTACCTCTGGGCCGGTGCCTGCGGCATGCGAGCGCACCAGGGAAAGCTGCAACTGGGCGCGCATCTCCTCCGGAATGTGGCGGCGGGCAAGTGCACCAAAGCCGGTGGAAATGCCATAGACCGGGGTGGGATCCTGTGCCAGTTCTTCCACGCGCTCGCGGGTCGCGGCTATCTCTTCGAGAGCCTCGGGCGCAATCTCCACCTTCGCCCCATAGCGGGCAACGGCAACGACGTCCTCGATGCTCAGCGCACCAACGTTGACGGTCACGGTGGATGGGTAGGCGTTAGGCATGGCAAAAACTCCTTGGAGTAGGGATTGATAATCAAAAATGTGTCGCGCGACAACCCAACGCGATAGATGTATGCTACCTCACTTTTTTCGATTGCGGTAAATTTTCCCCGCGACCTTGTCTGACGCCTCCTGCAGTGCCCGAATGGCGCCATCCACCTTTGCATCTGGCGTCCCTACCGGATACGTCACCGCCACCGCCGCCGCTGGGCGGTCCAGATGGTCCAGAATAGGCACCGCTACAGAAGCCTGGCCGCGGGTAATTTCCTCCACCTCTTGGTCCCAACCCCGCGCGGCCACCAACCGCAAGCGCTCCTTCAAAGCAGAAAAGCCACTACCACCCGCGGTATCGAATGCGGCGCGCACCTCCGCGTCAGGAAGATGCGCCAGCATTACGCGCCCCGACGCCGTCTTATGCGCTTGCAATCGCACTCCAACCTCGGTCACCAAAGAGATTGCCCCTGCGGCACGGACCTCCTGCAAGTACAAGATTTCCGATCCAGCCATACGAGACAAGTGCCCCGATCCACCCACCAGATCCGCACACCTTTCCAAGTCCCGAGTAGCCATTCGCACCAAAGGCTGTTGAGTTACATAGGCCGAAGCCATGGAATAGGCCGCTAGGCCTAGGCCGTAAGTCTTATGTTCCGGCAAGTGCGCCACAAAGCCGGCATCGACCATCTCCGCTAGCAAGTGATAGGTAGATGACCGTGGCAGTCCCAGTTCACCTTGTATCCTGGCAGCAGAAATTGGTACGTCAATCGTCGATAACAACTTAAGAATCTCTAACGCGTGACGGGCCGCTGGAACTCGATTTGTACTCACACTTAGTGATTGTAGGCAGAATTTTCCTGCCATATCCCGCGTTCTTGCCTACCCTCGGTAACCATGAACACCGAAAAAGCTGAACTTTTCACCCCCGCCCCCGAATGGTCCGGCCGCTCCGATGGCCCTGGCCCAGAGCACGCCCGCTGGCATAGCGTTATCAATCAGTCCACCGACTCCCCCGCCCCGGTAACCCTGGTGGGCTTTGCCTCCGATGAGGGCGTGCTGCGCAATGGCGGCCGCCAGGGTGCAGCCGCAGGCCCGGCCGCGCTGCGTTCCGCGCTGGGTTCCTTGGCGGTGCACCATGCGCATGCGCTTGCCGACGCCGGCACAATCACCACCCAAGCCGACGACCTCGAAGGCGCCCACGATGCGCTCTCCGATAAGGTCCAGGAACTCGTCGAAGCCGGCACCCTCCCCATCATTCTGGGCGGAGGTCACGAGACTGCTTTCGGCTCGCACCGCGGCCTCTACCGTGCGGTGGGCGCCACCAAGATCATTAACCTGGACGCCCACTTCGATCTGCGCCGCGCCGATCAACCAACCTCCGGCACCCCGTTCAAGCAGATTTCGGAGCTCACCGATGATTTCGACTACACCGTTCTGGGTATCTCCCGCCCTAATAACACCGCGGTGCTTTTCGACGAAGCCAAGTCCCTCGGCGTGGCCATCACCCTGGACGAAGAGCTGCTCAACCTCTCCCCGGCCGAGTGCGGCGAGCTTGCCGCCCGCGCTACCGAGGGCAAGGACAAGGTCCACCTGTCCATCGACCTCGACGTTTTGCCAGCGTCCACCGCGCCGGGCGTATCCGCACCGGCATCGCTAGGCGTCAGTTATGAGCACATCCGCGCCATGGCCGTGGCTATTGCGCGAACGGGCAAGCTGGCCCTGGTGGACGTCGTTGAGCTTAACCCCACCTTTGACATAGATAACCGCACCGCTAAGGCAGCGGCGCGGCTTATCGACGACATCGTCACGGCGCACCTCACTAGCTAAACGCCAATGGCGTTGGGCTTTACCTGGGCCGTGCAGCTTATCGGGTAGCTTTCTTACTCATCCAACGTTGGACTCCCCACCACATAGCGGGAGTAAAGGCAACGGCGATGAGCCAGTAGACAAGCCAGAAGCTACCCGCTAAGCCAGTCACCACAATTCCTATTAACAGCAAAAGCGCTGCGCCAACACTTGCGAGGACACACTGTGTGAAACTGCGCTGGTCATCTTTAGGCCCTGTGCGAGGGTTGGCGCCAGAAACTTTCTGGTCGACGAACCCAATAATGTCTTTGCCGAAGACAACCGAGAAAGCAATATAAAAGGCCGCGAAGCCGTGCATGAACTCGGCTTTACCGCCTTGGCTCAGGCTCACATAGAAAAATACCAATAGCAGCAGGTCGATGATTGGGGTCGCGGCCATAAGTGTCAAGCCAAGTTTGCGCTGATTAAAGACGTAGCGCAAGAGGCAGCCAGCCACTAAGCAAAGCCAGAAAGCTACCTCAGCTGCGATAGTGGCTATAAGCATCATTGCCCTCCAGCAATATCGATCCTCTTACCCGTCTTGGGTTCAACTTATCAAAACAGCAGGTGGGCAATCGGCGTGGCGATAAGAATGGTCAGCGCTACACGCTCAAACCAGATAATGACCAGGTGGGTGAGCTTCACCGGAATCTTGGTAGCCAAGATGCACGGCACCAGCGCGGAGAAGAAGATGATGGCGGAGACTGCCACCACGCCGATGACGAACTTGAGCACCATGCTGTCGCTGCCTGCCACTGCGGTGGCGGGCAGGAACATTTCCGCAATGCCCATGGCTGCGCCCTTGCCTGCTTGGACCGGCTCCGGCAGCTGCACTACCCACGCGAACGGGTAGAATAGGTAGCCAATCCACTCGAAGATGGGTGTAAAGCGCGCAAGCAGCAGACCGATGAGACCCACCGACATAATGGAAGGAACAATGGCCGCCGCCATGCGCACTCCATCACGCAGGTTCTCCCAGATGGCTGCGGGCAGGGACGGTGCGCGCTGGAGCGCCAGCATGGCCTCGCGCCACGCATTTTTGATGCGCGAGCCTTCTACCGGCTTTTCCGGATCTGGGTGCGCTTCCGCAAAATACTCGTCTGGAATGGTGCGCAGCGGCGGAATCCGCACGGTAATCGCGGTAACCACAAAGGTCACGAAGAGCGTGACAATGAAGTAGGTGCCCCAGATATTCATCAGGTCAAGCTGCTTGGCCACGATGACCATGAAGGCCGCAGAGACCGTCGAAAAGCCGGTGGCAATGATCGCCGCTTCCCTAGCGGTATAGCCGCCCTTTTGATACACGCGGTCCGTCACCAAAATGCCCAGCGAATACGAGCCCACAAACGAGGCCACCGCGTCAATCGCGGAGCGCCCCGGCGTTTTCCACAGCGGCCGCATGATGGGCTGCATGAGCACGCCGACAAATTCCAGCAGGCCAAAGCCAATGAGAAACGCCAGGAACGCACCACCGATAGGCACAATGAGGCCAACCGGAATCGCGATGGAGTTCCACAGGAACGGCACCAGGTCTTCATCGCCCAACACCCACGGCAGCGCATCGATGACCATAAGGAAGGAGACCACCGCGCCCACAATGTTGAGCACCGCAAAGACCGCCTGCAATACGCTTTCTTTGAACGCGCCGGTGGTAAAGCTGCGCACCGTGCCATAGACCGCAAGCGCAAAGATAATCCACGGCACCAGCGCCGGAATCCCTTCGCGCACCATGGTGACCATGTGGTCCAAAGGAATGGAGCGCTTATCCTGGTACGTCACCGGCAGGAAGAATACGAACGCGCCAATGGCGCTATATAAAAAGAGTTTCCACCGTCCCCCAGGCTGCGGGATCTCCCCGTCATGGCTCTGGTGAGAGGTATAGACAGATTCGGTAGAAGTCACAGTAAAACCGTCCCCTCAAGCTTGCATACAAAAATCAAGCCCGCGTGACAGCCTTACGCGAACATTGGGGATATGTTATCTAAGTAACAGCTCACTGTCTAGATGTTTCCGAGATCCAAGGCACAATGGAGTTATGTCTAACCCCATACGCGTCGTTGGCGCCGTCTTCCACGACGGCGAGCGGTTCCTCGCCTGCCGCAAGAAACCAGGCAAACCACTGGAAGGCCATTGGGAATTTCCGGGTGGAAAGATCGAGCCTGGCGAAACCCCTGAGCAAGCTCTAGCTCGTGAAATTCGCGAGGAGCTCAACCTCATCGCCGAGGTCGGCCAGAAAGTGACGACAACAACCTATGAGTACGAATTTGCGACCATTGAGCTAACCACTTTCTATTGCACGCTTGTCGACGGCGACCTACGCCTGACCGACCACGACGATACAAAATGGGTTACCGCCGCAGAGGCCGCGCACCTGACGTGAGCCCCCGCTGATATCCCGGCAGTAGAAGCTATTGCTTCTAGTCACAGCTAAGAAAAGAAAGATTCTTCCTTTCGTATTTTCCTTCTGCCAGCATGCGGCGGATATCCTCCGCCAAACGCACTACCAATTGCGGATCGGATTCCGCCAACGCTGCGATTTCCTGCGTTGCCTTGCCTCCGTTTGTCGTTTGTCCTTCATAGGAGGGGCGCGCCGAGTAGAGATCAAAGTATTTCCGGCTCACGCCATTGACATTCCTAAATTTAGGACCTGGCTGGAATTCATCTCCATACATGACTCCCCTGGCCAGAAGGTTGGAAACCCGAGATATTTCCTCCTTAGGTCCTGTAGCTGGCCATCCTAAACGGATTCCAATTTCGGCGACCAAAAGAATCTCATCTCGTAGCCATTTTGGACTTCTCAATCCGATCTCCAATCGACAGGGATATAGGTCTAGGCTGCAGGGATTGATCTTCTTAATTGAGATCAAAGAACTCTAGTGAATGCCATGCCTCAAAATCACTGAAGGGCAACACCGCCTGGAGAAAAATTACTTCGCCAATCCTTGAATCAGCCAATTTGCATTCCGAAGCCTTTAGAATTTGGTCATTATGAGTGCTAACCCTGACTCTTCCCTACCTTTCGGCGTTTACGAGACCCCTATTACGGCCCGAATCCGTGAACGCATGAACGAAACGTTAAGCCAACATCCTGCTGCAGGATTCGGTATTGGAAGAAGCTCCGATGAAGAAGCTCATGGCCGCTATACCTCGGCGGTTTCACAACACATTGGTTCACTTCTAGAGCGACGGCTATACGGTTTAAAGTCACCCGAAGACCGGGTTGCCCTAATCAACAACATCGCGCTTCTACTGGGTGAAGATGAAGAGATTGATTCCGAAGAACTCCTCTACGCCGTATACAACTCCGGATTGGCGGACCCTCCCCTGCTTCCGGATGTTTCACTCACCAAGAGTGCACTATTCACTAACGCCCAAGGAGAATCTAGTTTAACCAGCGAAATCGAGAGAGAAATCAAAACTGCTGATTCGGTTGATCTGCTCTGTGCGCTCATCAAGAACTCCGGCATCAGCGTTCTTGATAGACAACTCGAGTACCTTCGCGATAACGAGATCCCTTTCCGGCTACTCACTTCTACCTACTGCGGTGCATCCGACGCAGCAGCGCTCAAGCGATTGGTTGAGAAGTATCAGGCCGAAGTAAAGATTTGCTATGAGCACAAATCCACTCGCCTTCATGCCAAAGCTTGGCTGTTCCGCCGAAAATCCGGGTTCGATACTGCCTTTATCGGCAGTTCCAACCTTTCCCGATCTGCTCTCGTCGATGGTTGGGAGTGGAATGTCCGCGGGTCCAATACCGCGACTCCTGAAGTAATCGATAAGTTCATCAAGACTTTCGATAGCTACTGGCACGACAGTCATTTCAAGACCTTCGACCCTAATCGCGACATGGAGAGACTCGAGCGGTCTCTTCGCGTCGCCAAGGGTGGCGAAAACTCCGGGGCGCTTCGCCAACTGGAGTTATCTGGCCTTGAGGTAACTCCTTACCCCTACCAAGAAGAGATGCTCGAGGCGCTACGCTCAGAGCGTGAGGTAAAAGATCGGCATAGGAACCTCCTGGTTGCTGCTACAGGAACAGGAAAGACGGTAGTTGCCGCATTGGATTACCGGAACCTATGCGAACAATGGAAGCGACGCCCTCGGCTGCTTTTCGTTGCACACCGGAAAGAAATTCTTCAACAAGCCCGACGGACATTCCAGGAAGTGCTTAAAGATGCGGACTTTGGCGAGCTGCTAGTCGACGGCGCTCAGCCTCGCCGCTGGGACTATGTGTTCGCCAGCGTGCAATCTCTCAGCGCTTCCCGTTTACAAAACCTAAGTAGCAACCATTTTGATGTCGTAATAATCGACGAGTTTCATCACGCACAAGCCCCCACTTATAAAGCACTTTTGGACCACCTCCAGCCACAAGAGCTCCTGGGTTTAACGGCAACACCAGAACGTGGTGATGGAGAAAACGTCCAGAAATACTTTGACTATCGCGTAGCTCATGAACTTCGTTTGTGGGATGCATTGCGTCTACAGCTTTTAGTCCCCATGCATTACTACGGGATTGCCGATGGAACGGACCTTTCCTCATTGACATGGAGCCGAGGCAAAAAGGACTACAACACCGAAGAGCTCTCCGAGTTCTACATCAAAGCGGGAGAAAAGCGCACCCGCTTCATTGTTAACGAGCTAAACCGACGCATCTTCGATCTCTCAGAGATGAAAGCTATCGGCTTTTGCGTCACGATTGCCCACGCAGAATATATGGCGCGGCAATTCCAGCAATTTGGAATCCCAGCGCGAGCTGTCACAAGCGATCTCACCGCCACCGAGCGTGCTCAGGCCATCAAAGATCTGGAGACTGGCGACGTCAAAGTCCTGTTCTCTGTAGATATATTTAATGAGGGCGTTGATATTCCTTCTGTTAACACCCTTCTTTTGCTCCGCCCGACACAAAGCCCTGTGGTCTTTCTACAACAACTGGGTCGTGGTCTTCGTCTATCTCCAGGCAAGGACTCCTGCGTCATTCTCGATTTCATTGGACAGCAGCACGTCGATTTTGATTTTGAGCGAAAATTCCATGCCTTAACCCGGAAGCGGGGCAAGCGCTTAGCTGAAGAAATTGAGCAGGGCTTCCCCACCACCCCACCGGGTTCGCATATCCAGTTCGACCAATCGACGACCGAGCAGGTTCTCCGAAACGTCAAGAAGGTCTCACGGAATTCCTTACGCAAAGTGCGTGCATTGCTCTCTGAAATTCGAACCACGAATCTCAAAGAGTTCCTTGAGGATTCGAACCTGCAATTAGAGGATATCTACCGTCCATCCAAATATTCATGGACCCGGCTACTTCGAGAAGAAGGGCTACTACAGCAAAACACGGATGAGACCGAATCGTTTTTACTTAACCGAATTCGGGTCTTCCTTCACGTCAACGATCCACACCGAATCGATGCCTATCTGCGTATCCTTTCCTCCTCAAATCTTCGCTACTCCGACATGGGGCCATCCGACCAGGCCTTCACCCGAATGCTCGTACTCGGATTCTGGGCGAACTCAAATTCTCCGCACCCTGGTTCCTATGACGCCGCCCTGACGACTTTGCGCCAGCATCCACAAGTTGCTTGGGAGTTGGAGCAGGTTATGCAACTGAGCAGTGACTCCTCGCGCATCGTTCCACAGCATAGCGATAGTTCAGTTTTGGAAACGCATGCGGATTACTCGTTGGCCGAGCTTATTGGTGCTTTAGAGTCAGGAAGCCTTCAGCAGCTTGTAAACCTGCCACGCGAAGGAGTGAAGTACTTTCCCGATATCAACACAGATCTCTTCTTGGTGACATTTCAAAAAGACGACCAGGTTAGTGCTTCGACAAATTACCGCGACTACCCAATTTCACCCGACCTTTTGCACTGGGAATCTCAATCAACAACAACTTTGAAATCGAAGGCGGCTAGGCGATACATCGGCCATCGGGAGCGTGAAGGAAAAATACTTATTGCCTCGCGCTTTACTAAGAAGAACGAAGTCGGGACAGCGAGCGCCTATACCTATCTAGGCGCGGTGGACTATGTATCCCACCATGGGGAAAAACCAATTCAATTTGAATGGAAGCTCCAAAGGTCGATGCCTAAGGCTCTGTATGCTGCGGGAAGAACGGTGGCCTAGAAATCCGTTCAGGAAATGGATACACCCGTTTTGCTGGTAGCAAGCGCCGCTCTCCCTATAGTGATTTAAAGCACACTCAATCGAGAGGGTTCTATGAGTCAAACCAGCGAATCGAGTGCCGTCCGGCCTGCAGGGGGAATGCACGGCAAAGGAATGACGAACCAGACAAGGGAGAAATGGACCTTAGTTGGTCCGGGATATGTTGCCGCAGCGACTGGTGTCGGCGCAGCTGACTTAGTTGCCACCATGATTGCGGGCCAACGCTATGGCTACGCTCTCTTGTGGGCAGTCATAATCGGTATGATTATGAAAATTGTTCTAGCCGAAAGCGTTGGACGGTATAGCCTTGCCACCGGAAACACCATGTTCCATGGGTGCCGAGAAATGGGTCGGTAGACTTCCTGGTTTTTGCCCCCTATTTCGAAATCAGACCCTTGAAACCCTAACCGCCTAGAATTAAACCAATCCAACTTTCGGGGGCCAATTCAAGGCCTGGGTCCTTTTCGTATGCGTTAGGTAGAATATCCAAACGCCCAGTGATGGAATTTATGTAAAGGAAACCTCATTCAATGTGCTGGTCAAACGGGATCACAGACGGAACCGTCTCGGGCGTTATATCTGGTCTTTTGGTTGCCTCTACTCTCGGTCTTATTGAACGGACCTCTCGCCCACGCTTAGAACTCCGACGCATTGATGACGAAACGGCGCTACTACGGAACAACGGGTTTCGCACGGTCGTTTTTGGGGACACTTTCGCGCTCGAAAAAGGTAGTGACCTGATTTATCCCAAAGACGGTTTTCGGGGTCACATAAGCGAAATGAGGTGCGATGGGCGGGGAGAGATTGTTGTCGGTTGCGCAATCGGGCTAGGTGAGTCTCTCTCATTGACATACAAACCGGTGTGGCCCACTAATCCATTGCTCAAACGGTATTGGCGACGTATTCAAAATCAGGCCCAGCAAGCAGACGTTATGAAGGTACTTGAACGAACCAACAATCCTTGGTGGACGGTGCAGGGCTTTAAGTCCCGGCTGTCAAAACGAGCCCCGGGAAGTTTGTGAAGTCAACTAGATTGTGGCGCTGGAAACTCGCGCACCTTCCCCTAAAACCCATATAAAGGTAACTGGTGTGGGCCATGTCATCTTCTACTTCTTTTCGCAGTCGATGGAGTGCCCCTCTTTCCGAACGGCCACCAGTTCGACTGTGGTTGTTCCACTGACAGCTCCGGCGGGAGCGGGTGGAGGCGGTTAATGGCCGTTTCTTTCAAGTCCTCCAGGGCCGTCTCTACAGCCTTAGACATGGGGTAAGTCTCCGTTAGTAATTCATCAACATAGGGATTAGGGAGTATCTGTTTCGGTTCTCCCTCCGGCGCGTAGTACCTAGACTTGTCCGTCTCCATAGCCTGGCGGACGACCACGGCGTTAGAACGGACCACCGGATCCGCCAGTGACAACTCCAGCGTGAGGGCGCGTGTAATGGCCTCATTCAGAAACCAGCGGGCGGTATCCATTTGGCCGTTAACCACCTCATAGTCCCCGGGTTCACCATCAACGAGTTGATCTATTTCTGACACGTACCCCAGGGCGGCTCCGTAGGCTTTAGCCTCCATTTTGCCCTGTAGGTTTGCCACCTCCGCCAGGAACGTGAGGACCGCCTGGCGTTGCACCGCCGCGCTATCTCTCACAACCTCATAACGCCACCGTTCTCCCTCCCCCTGGAGTTCCCGGCGGCGGATACGTTCATTACTTTTCGTGGTGATTACCACGCCCGTGAGAGTGGCCACGGGCACCATGAGAGTGAGGAACGGCTGGGAGGCGATAACGTCACCCAGCCAGGGCCATAAACCCCATTCCCAGAATTGCAACCGGTTCATAAACACACCATACGACACGGGCCGGACATGAGGGCTACCCGTCCTGGCCGTCCTGGGGCACGGCGGTAGACGTTTAAGTTACCCATTAGGGGTAAATCAAGGCGGGGAGTCTACCAGGCGTTACACCCCTGGGATACACGTCCCCGACTTCAGGCCATAGCAATAAGTAGACCCTGCGCGATAGAAGCCATGACCACGCCAGTTACTCGCGTTGTCCGGCTACACCCCACTAATGGGTAACCGTGTCACCCCAGGCCCGAGCCTCATTCCCCTACCACTCTGCCTCTGGTGGTTACCTGTTTCACGCGGCCTAGCGGTTGGATATGTTGCAACTTTTCAAGTTTCCCATGGCTCCTTCATCTATGTACTGTCCATCGCCGGCGGAGTAGGTGGCACAATCACGCTTGCTGCTTATGGCTACTGGCTGAGAGAAAAGGAATGGTACACGCCAAAATGGATGAAGGTTATGCGCATGGACAATGCTGTAGCTTACGCGGTTACCGGTATTTTTGTTCTGGCTACACTCGCACTGGGCGCAGAACTGCTCTACAGCGCTAACGTCGCTGTGTCCGATAACGACCAAGGACTCGTTGATATGGCAGACGTTCTCGAGGACCGCTACGGAACGTTCATGTCTAAGTTGTTCATCGTCGGGTTCTTCTCCGCCGCATTCTCTTCCTGCCTTGGCGTGTGGAACGGTGTATCCCTGATGTTTGCTGACTACATCGGTCACCTCAAAAAGATCCCGCAAGGCGATCCCCGAACCAGTACTGGTGGAAAGTACTACCGCGCTTACCTCATCTGGCTGACCTTCCCACCAATGCTGCTTCTACTCCTTGGAAAGCCAACCGGACTCATCATCGCCTACGGAGTCCTGGGCGCTTTGTTTATGCCGTTCTTAGGCCTTACCCTTTTGGTCCTGCTGAACACCAAACACACCCCAAAGCAATGGAGAAACGGCTGGATCGTCAACACGTTGATGGCGGTAATCTCCGTTGCCTTCGTTTATCTTTGCGCTTCCCAATTGGGTGAAATTCTCTAGCCGAGAATACGTGCCTACTTCTCCTGCGGCACCCGCTTCGGCTTGTTCCCCACCGCGGCGTGCGGATCGCGGCCGAACGCCCAGGCAATGATGCCGATGAAGGCGATGGCACCGCAGACGGTGAAGGCGAGGGGGAAGCCGGAGGCGTCGGCAAGCAGGCCAATGAGCATGGGGCCCAAGATTTGGCCGAAGTCTCCGGCCATCTGGAAGGTGGATAGCACCTTGCCGCCGGAGCGGTCATTGCCCACGATGTCGCCCACCGCGGCCTGCTGGGAGGGGTTGATAAGCCCGGAAGAGGCGCCGGCAAAGGCAGAGACGAGCAGGAGGAACCACACGCTGGTGGCCATGCCCATGAGCACCATGAAGATGGCAGAGCCAACGAGGCCAATGAGGATGAGCGGCTTGCGGCCGTGGATATCGGACCACCTGCCGGAGAACTGCAACACGATGGCGTTGCCGGCCGCAAAGACTGCGAGCGCCAGGCCGGAGGCGGCCGCGCCATTGTGGAAAATGGAGGCGGCAAAAAGTGGCAGGACAGATACGCGCACGCCCATGTTGATCCAGCTATGGGCAAAGTTGGAGGTCAGCACCGCGCGGTAGGCGGTATCACCCCAGGCCTCCTGCAGGCGCATGGGCGGCAGCTTATCCTGGCTGGCCTGCTTGTGGTTCACGCGAGGCATTTGCCACCAGACGACGAATGCGGCCAGCGCCACGCCCACGCCGTAGATGAAAAATGGCCAGCGGAACCCCAGGAAGGACAGGCTGGCACCAAGAACGGGGCCGGCGACGTTACCGAGCAGGAAGGCCGTGGCATAGGTGGCAGAGCACTTGCCGCGAATCGTCGGCGGGGACATGCGCACGATAAGGCCCATGGCCGAGACGGTGAACATGGTCGAGCCAATGCCGGCCAGGGCGCGCAGGGCCACGATGTGCCAATAGCTTTGGGCGATGGAGACTAGGCCCGTGGTCACCGCGACGGTCATGAGCCCGATGAGATAGACGCGGCGCGAGCCGACGCGATCCACCAGCGATCCGGACATGGGCGCGAAGATAAGGCGCGAGGCGGCAAAGATGGAGACCACAAGGCCCGCGGCAGCCATGGAGACATCGAAGCTCGCCACGAACTGCGGAAGCAGCGGGGCAATGAGGCCGTAGCCCAAAGCGATAATAAAGGCGGCCGTGACCATGACCCAGATTTCGCGCGGGATCTTCGGCGCTTCCCCGTGTTCTACTTCCCCACTGCGTGTATTCATCATATCGGCTGCAACTCTAATCCTTGGCGTCAGGGAAAGCCATTTGCGGTTTACGTTCGAACAGGCGTTTGCTTTTGCTGGGGCTGTGTCCGCACTGGGGTCTAGTGTGATGGCCATGCACAACGTACAAAAGAAGTTTCCCCAGCCCACCGCAATGAACCTGCCCCAGTCCGCTTCCGAGATTGCGGCAGACTTGCTCTACCACGAATATGACACCATCAATTCCATCGCCGCCATCATGCACCACCCGCGTTCCTTGGCGCGCCCCACTCCCACCTGGCGCCCACCGATAAAGCAACTGCCGACGCCCGCCGGTGGACCGGGCGGAGAGTATTGCATGAGCATCACCCGCCACCGTGTGGGTGCGCGCGTGAAGGCCCGCGTGCGCGGCTTTGGGCAAGACCGTATTCCGGCCTATCTGATTACCATCCGCATTACCGAGAACTTTGGCCAGCCGGTAGATCCGGCCGTGGCAGAGGGCTGGGTGCGGACGCTCGTGCCGGCAGAGATGGTTGGTGCCGTCCACGAGGTCTCCCGTGGCCCGAACGCCACTTATGTGTGGCTCGTGGATAGCTCCTATCAGCCGGTCCACTCCCCCGAGTCACTCTTCGCCGGTTTCAGCCAAGCCGCCTAGGCGGTCGCTCGCTGGTTTGTTGACTGCGCAGATGCGTCTGGCTCTGCATGCGGGTCAGGAGCGTGGAGCACCTTCCTCATCACTTCGTGGTTGAAAGTCACCGTGTAGTGCCGGGCGATTGCCTTTGGCATAAAGCGCAGGACCAAGCAGGCGATGAGGACGGTAAAGACCTTATCCAGAATGTCCGAGGTAAGGCCTTGCAAGATGATGGCCAGGCGCTCGTCTTGGAAGATCATCTCGTAGAACTTGGTGAGGTTTTCTGGCCCCTTGCGCGGGCGACCGCTGAAGGAAAAGATGAGCACGTACACGCTCATCACGCCGGAGCCGATGCCCATTCCGAGGCCGGAGAAAATAATCCACGACAGCTTGTTGAATACCCCGCGGCGAGCCAGCAGGCCTACTGCGGCACCGATAAAAATGCCTACGGGCGCAAAGGCGAGATCATAGGCAAAATACACTCCGCCCAATACGGTGGTGGTAAGCCCCGTGGCCATGCCGAGCACGGGACCGGCAATGATGGCGACGATGGCGGTGCCGACGGTGTCGAAGAACATCGGCACCTGCGTGCGCACGGTCAACGAGCCCAATAGCAGGTTGATAGAGGCGCCGAAGATCGGATACAGGAGGATGCAGTTAGGCACCAACCCATGCTGCGAGGTATACAGCAGCACCGCGGCCACCAGGAGGAGGACCCAGACGCTGGAGGTCAGGTAGGACTCGAAAGTCACATTCACCGTGGAGTACACCCCAAAGACGGTGCAAAACCACGCGGCAAGCGAGAGTGCCACGGCTACTACAACAAGGACGTAGCGCCACGTGGTATCGCGGGTCATCGCCATGGTCTTCTCCTCCTCACAAAGCTAGGTTCAGGGCGGATTTCCAGCTGCAGGCTGGGAATGCCCTAAAGCCTAATTGGCGGCGCGCGAAAGTAGCAACACAAAAGGGCCCCTAAAACGGGAAAGGCCCAGCCTGGCCGCTGGTGGCGGCAGGGCTGGGCTATGGGGAGGCGGGGACTATTTTTCGTCGGCTGCGGGGGCGTCGGATTCGTCGTCCAGGTCGGCATCGTCGCCGTCGAAGTAGTCCTCGTCTTCGTCCTCGTCGTCTTCGCCGAAGATGTCGTAGACGTCAGGTTCTTCGTAGTCTTCATCATCGAAGGAGACGAGCTGTGCTTCCCAGTCCAGGGCCTGCTCGGAGACGAGGCCTAGGACATCAAAGAGGCGATCGAAGTCGGTGTAGGTGCCAAGCTCGAGGGCCTCGGCGGGAACCTCCACGATGGGAACATCATCAAACTCGGCGTTATCAAAGAGGGCGAGGCGGTCAGCCTCGTCGAGGTCCTCATCCTCTTCGTCCACTTCCCAGGCGAGGGCGACTGCCTCATCCTCCATGTCATCGAGATCGTCTTCGTCGAAGTCGAAGGCAAGGAAGCGCACGATGGCGGACGGAACGCCATCGATGGTTTCCACGAGCACGCGCAGCTCCGAGTCATTGGCCACTTCGGCCACGACGAGGTGCGGGTTGAGCTCATCTTGGGCAAATTCCAGTTCCGCGATGCGCTCATCGGTGCCCTCCAGCAGGTCCCGCAGGACGGTGACGACCTGGTCGGTAGCGATGTGGCGGGACACCGCCTCCACGGCATCATCTACAGAGAAGGCGACGGAGACGAGGACTGCCTCAAATTCTTCATCGTCTTCATCAACATCCGCCGCGGCAATGTAGACGTTCGCGGCGGGGAGAAGCGGATCGATTTCAATAAATTGGATTTCCAGATCAGAAGTGATTGGAACGAACATGACGTCATCGTTGACGCGGGACTCGATGCCCTCGGCATCCAATGCAGAAGCAATATCTTCGAAAAAGCTCATGGTGGTTTAAAATCCATCCTTCGGAAGCAGAGGTTCCCACGGTAGGCAAGCCGCCGCCCGCGGTCACTGTGGAGTCTACCGTTATTCCCACCCGGATGGTTGGAAGCCCAAAGATCTCACCAGCTCCGGGCGCCCACTTCCCCACTCCAACATGTGGTATCCCTCCCAGGCTTGCCGCTTGAGCTCGTGCGGCGCGTGCTCAATATAGGCCTCGGCATCGAAGATCATGGTGGCGCGTTGAGTGGACCCGTAGCGCGGCCAACTCATCTCCGGGCGGCCGCCATGGATGAAGGCAGACCAGTGTTGCTGCATAGTGGCGGTAAGTTCCTCCATCTCCGCGCGCGAGCCCCAATTGGTAAGGAAAGACGCGCGCGAGGAATAAGGGTCACCGAAGACGTTGCCGAGCTCCATCGAATGCATCGCGCCGAGGCCCAACCACTTGAGCACGGCAGAGGCGAAGTCGAAGCGATACATCCACGTTGGCGCCACTTTTGCATGGGCGGTGGCGATGCGGGTGGAAGGTGCCCAAAAGAGGGCGTCGGCAAGCAGGTGCGCAAAGTCCTCCCTGGCCACCGCGCCGTCATAGGCGGCGACGACCTCGGGGGCGTGCTGGGGATCGAAGGAAGCCACCAGGCGCAAGGCGGCACGCTCGCGGGAGCTTTGGCGCTGGAAGAGGAATTTGCCAAAGCTAGCCTCGTCCGAGTTCGTGCCAATGAGCAGCGGAATCTGGTGCTGGTGCCCGTTTTCGAAGGCGGCGATGGGGTGTTCCGGAATGAGCTCATCATCCACCGTGGGCGCGTAGCAGGAATTGAGGTGAATGAGCTCGCCGGCCCGCCACATCATGGATTGGCCCGAGCGCACCAGATCGGCAAAGTTTTCCTGGCGCAGGTCCTCCACCGAGGTGCACCGGGGCAAGGCCATGCGGTGCACCAGCTCGCGCGCCCACAAGGTGGACTGGGCGCGGGAATGGATCATGGCAATCGGCGGGGACTGGGCAATGGCGCGGTGGAAGAGGCCCTCCGCGGCCGGGCTCGTCATGAGGGTGAGGACCGCCGCGCCGCCGGCCGATTCGCCCATGAGGGTGACGGAATCCGGATCGCCGCCAAAGGCCGCGATATTGTCGCGCACCCACTGCAGCGCCAGGATCTGATCGGCCACCGCCGGGTTAGCGCTGCAGTCCCCGCCCAGGCTGCGCAGATCCAAATAGCCCAGGGAGTTGAGGCGGAAGTTAATGGATACGTAGACCACGTCCATGCGGGTGGCTAACTCAAAGCCGCGGAGCATAAGCATGTGGGACGAGCCCATTATGAAGCTGCCGCCGTGTAGGTAGACCACCACGGGAAGCTTCTCTTCAGTGCGCGGGCGCACGATGTCGAGGTGCAGACAGTCCTCGGAGCCGATAATGCGGTCGGTCCAGGAATACGTGGTCTGCGGGGCCGGTGGGCCGAACTGGCTGCAATCGCGCACGCCCTCCCAGGCCGGTGCGGGCTGCGGAGCGCGGAAGCGATTGTCCCCGGCGGTGGTATCGCCGAAGGGGATGCCGCGCCAAGTGAGCACCGGCCCGGCGCTAATGGGGCGATCGGTGCGCAGGTCCTCCTCTATAACGCCGCGCACCCACCCGGAGGTAGTGCGCACGGTGAGCTCATCTGCCAGGGCGTTTTGGGCCTCTTCGTGCGCGCGGCGGGCGCGTTCGTGGGCCTGCTCTGCTTTGAGGCGCGCCGCCGCAGAAGACTCCTCCAGAGGGAAACCCTCGGAGTCGCGGTTGTTCTCGTGCGGCGTAACCATGCCCTCTAGCTTAGGTGCCCTGCACGCCCTCGGCGATCTCTTTGCGGCGCGACGGCGTATTAATAGAGCCTTTACTATGCTGGGCGCAGATAAGTTTTAGCGAAAGAAAAGGACACATGGGTTTCTTTACTAAAGACAAGAAGGACAACTCCGCCGAGGTCGACACCGTCGATACCTATGACATCGATCCGGAAGATACCAACCGCTTTACCTCCGCGCTCCTCAATTCCCTGGACCGCGCAGTAGCCGTGCAGTCCGGTGTCATCATCAAGTACGTCGACAACCTGAAAAAGCGCAATAAGGACGCGAGCCCGCAGCAGCTGCAAGAACTCATTGACAAGCACTTCCTCAATATCACCTCCGGCACCGGTGCGGCCGCGGGCGCTTCTGCTGCCATCCCTGGTGTCGGTTTGGTAACCGGCGCAGCTACCATCGCCGGCGAATCCGTAGTCTTCTTGGAGGCGGCCGCGTGGTACATCTTGGCTTCGGCCTACCTGCGTGGCGATGACATCAAGTCCCCCGAGCGCCGCCGCGCCCTTGTACTTTTGGTGCTGACCGGTTCGAAGGGGTCCGCTTTGGTGGATACTTTTGTGGGCGATCTCAATAGCGTGGCGGGCATGCGCTCGGCCGCTAGCCTCTCCCGCTTCTCCGGCCCGACGCTGTCTGGCATCAACGGCCGCCTGACCAAGCTTTTTACCAAGCAGATCACCAAGCGCCTGAAGTGGGCGTGGATCAGCAAGCTCATGCCCATGGGCATCGGCGCCGTGCTGGGCACCACCGCCAACCGCAAGCTGGCCAAGCAGGTCATCGAGCACGCCAGCGAGCAGCTTTCTCCCCTCACCCAAGCCTAGGGGTAGCCGGAAACCACTAAGCGGGGCTATTGATACCCCTAACATAGTGAGTTTAGGGGTATGACCCGTATCATGTAGGCAGACTCTTTGGCGAGTGACGCATGCGCTCGTGCAAAGGCCGCACTAAAGTCGAATAAACGACCATTTTAAAGCAGAGAAATGAGGCGAATACCTGCCGTGAGCACATCGAATATCTTCGGCCCCAATGCGTGGCTGATAGACGAGCAGTTCCAGCAGTACTCCAAGGACCCTAACTCCGTAGATAAGGAGTGGCGCGACTACTTCGAAGCAAACGGCGCGCCCAAGTCTGAGGCACCTGCCAAGGAAGCCCCGAAGAAGCCGTCTAAGCCTGCCGCGAAGAAGACTGAGGGTACGACTACCGCCCGCAAGCAGGAGGCCCGCGAGACTAACGTGGATAAGTCCGTGGCCAAGGCGCAGGAAAAGTCCGCTAAGGCAAAGCAGTCCGTGAAGAAGTCCGAGTCCCCGCTCGACCGCATCGAAGACTACAAGGGCGGCGACGAGCGCCAGCTCAAGGGCATGTTCAAGGCCATTGCGAAGAACATGGAGGAATCCCTGGAGATTCCTACCGCTACCACCGTGCGCGATATGCCGGTCAAGCTCATGTGGGAAAACCGCTCCATGATCAATGACCACCTCAAGCGCACCCGCGGTGGCAAGATCTCCTTTACCCACATCATCGGCTACGCCATGGTTAAGGCCGTACAGCTGCACCCAGATATGAACGTGCGCTACGAGGAAAAGGATGGCAAGCCTTATGTCATCCAGCCGGAGCACATTAACCTGGGTTTGGCCATTGACCTGCCGCAGAAGGATGGCTCCCGCGCGTTGGTCGTCGCCGCCATCAAGGAGTGCGAGACCAAGTCCTTCTCCGAGTTTGTTGAGGCCTACGAGGACATCGTTACCCGTTCTCGCAAGAACAAGCTCACCATGGATGACTTCTCTGGTGTGACCATTAACCTCACCAACCCAGGCGGCATCGGCACCCGCCACTCCATCGCCCGCCTGACCAAGGGCGCCGGCTCCATCATCGGCGTGGGCTCCATGGATTACCCGGCCGAGTTCGCCGGCGCTTCCGCGGACCGCTTGGCAGACCTGGGCGTCGGCCGCCTGGTTACCCTGACCTCCACCTATGACCACCGCGTCATCCAGGGTGCAGAGTCCGGAGAGTTCTTGCGCACCATTGGCCAGCTGCTTGTCGACGGCGCCTTTTGGGACGACCTCTTCTCCTCCATGGGCGTGCCTTATGAGCCGTTCCGCTGGGCGCAGGACATGCCGAACTCCGGCGTGGACAAGAACACCCGCGTCATGCAGCTCATCGAGTCCTACCGCTCCCGCGGCCACCTGCTGGCCGATACCAACCCGCTGGGCTGGATCCAGCCGGGCCTGCCTAACCCGGACCACCGCGACCTCGACATCGCAACCCACGGTCTGACCATCTGGGATCTGGACCGCACCTTCAATGTTGGTGGCTTTGGCGGCAAGGAGCAGATGACCCTGCGCGAGGTGCTCTCTCGCCTGCGCGCCGCCTACACCTTGAAGGTCGGCTCCGAATACACCCACATCCTCGACCGCGATGAGCGCGGCTGGCTGCAGGACCGCTTGGAGGCGGGCATGCCGAAGCCAACCAACGCGGAGCAGAAGTACATCCTGCAGAAGGTCAATGCCGCCGAAGCATTCGAGAACTTCCTGCAGACCAAGTACGTGGGCCAGAAGCGCTTCTCCCTCGAGGGCGCCGAGACCCTCATCCCGCTGCTGGATTCCATCATTGATACCGCCGCCGGCCAGGATCTGGACGAGGTCGTCATCGGCATGCCACACCGCGGCCGCCTCAACGTCCTGTTCAATATCGTGGGCAAGCCACTGGCCGATATCTTCGGCGAGTTTGACGGCAACTACAAGGGCGGCCAGCTCGGCGGCTCTGGTGACGTGAAGTACCACCTGGGTTCCGAGGGCCACCACCTGCAGATGTTTGGCGATGGCGAAATCAAGGTCACCCTTGCCGCCAACCCATCCCACCTCGAGGCCGTCGATCCGGTCATGGAGGGCATCGCCCGTGCTAAGCAGGATATCTTGGACAAGGGCCCAGAGGGCCACACCGTTGTTCCGGTCATGCTCCACGGCGATGCTTCGTTCACCGGCCTAGGCGTTGTCCAGGAGACCATCAACCTGTCCCAACTGCGCGGTTACACCAACGGCGGCACCGTCCACATCGTGGTCAACAACCAGGTGGGCTTCACCACCACCCCGGACTCCGGCCGCTCCACCCACTACGCCACCGACCTGGCCAAGGGCTTCGACTGCCCGGTCTTCCACGTCAACGGCGATGACCCAGAGGCAGTTGTCTGGGTTGGTCAGATGGCAGCCGAGTACCGCCGCCGGTTTGGCAAGGATGTCTTCATCGACCTCATGGTCTACCGCTTGCGCGGTCACAACGAGGCCGATGACCCATCCATGACTCAGCCGGAGCTCTACTCCGTCATCGACGAGCACCAGGCAGTGCGCGAGCACTACACCAACGATCTCATCGGCCGTGGTGACCTTTCCGCTGAGGATGCCGAAGCAGCCGCACGTGACTTCCACGACCAGATGGAATCCGTCTTTGCTGAGCACAAGGAAGCCGGCAAGGCTCGCCCGAAGGAGCAGACCGGCATCACTTCCTCCCAGGAGCTCACCCGCGGCCTCGATACCTCCATTACCGCTGAGGAACTCGCCGAGCTGGGTGCCGCTTATGGCAACCCACCAGAGGACTTCGAGTACCACAAGCGCGTGGGCAAGGTAGCCAAGGAGCGCGAGAAGTCCTCCCGTGAGGGCGGCATCGACTGGGGCTGGGGCGAGCTCATCGCCTTCGGTTCCCTGGCCGGCGAAGGCAAGGTTGTCCGCCTGGCTGGTGAGGATTCCCGACGCGGTACCTTCACCCAGCGCCACGCCGTCACCTTCGACCCACGCAACGGCAACGAGTACAACCCGATGCACGCCATCGCCACCTCCAAGGGCAACGGCGGCAAGTTCATGGTTTATAACTCCGCGCTGACCGAGTTCGCCGGCATGGGCTTCGAGTACGGCTACACCGTGGGCAACCCAGACGCCCTCGTGGCCTGGGAGGCACAGTTCGGTGACTTCGCCAACGGCGCCCAGACCATCATCGACGAGTACATCTCCTCCGGTGAGGCCAAGTGGGGCCAGCTGTCCAGCCTGGTGCTCCTCCTGCCACACGGCTACGAGGGCCAGGGCCCGGACCACTCCTCCGCCCGCATCGAGCGCTACCTGCAGCTGTGCGCTGAGGGTTCCATGACCGTGGCTCAGCCTTCCACCCCGGCTAACCACTTCCACCTGCTGCGCCGCCAGGCACTCGGTGAGATGAAGCGCCCGCTGGTCGTCTTCACCCCGAAGTCCATGCTGCGCAACAAGGCGGCCACCTCCGCCGTGGAAGACTTCACCGAGGTCAAGCGCTTCCAGTCCGTTATCAACGACCCGAACTTCGTTGATGTCAACGGCAAGAAGGTCGGCGATACCGACAAGGTCAAGACCATCATGCTGGTCTCCGGCAAGCTGTACTGGGATCTGGAAAAGAAGCGCGAGGCCGATGGTCGCGATGACATCGCCATCGTCCGCGTGGAGATGCTCCACCCGATTCCGTTCAACCGCCTGCGCGAGGCATTCGAGGCTTACCCGAACGCCACCCAGGTTCGCTTCATTCAAGACGAGCCAGCCAACCAGGGGCCGTGGCCGTTCTACAACGAGCACCTGCGCCGGTTGATTCCGGATATGCCGGAGCTGGTTCGCGTTTCCCGCCGCGCACAGTCCTCGACTGCCACCGGTAACGCCAAGGTGCACCAGATTGAGCAGAAGAACCTGCTGGAAGAGGCCTTCGACATCTAGTTGCCTCTGCACCGCATAAGCCCCAGTGAGGACCTCCTCACTGGGGCTTACTCATGCCCTCATCCTCGACTTGAACGTGTGGCCACTGGCCTCTTTCAGCCTCCGCCTTAAGACTTCCACTCTCGCGCCCCGCCTTCCTCGCCATCCGCCTCTCCCCTCCTCCCGCCTCCCTCGCCCTTCCCGCTCACCGTCGACGCGTGAAGCCACCTGATCCCTGCTCCCCGTGAGCGCGAAGGGAGAGCTGAGGGCTATTCCTTAGGCTTCTATTCTCGCCCGCCCACAAGCACAGCCAGGCCAGGCCTTATCAACGCAAAGACGGCAGCCACCCTTCAATAAGGTGACTGCCGTCTTTAGCAGGCGCTGTGCGCTAGGCCGAATGATTAATCATTACGGCGCTCACGACGCAGCAACAGCGTGGAACCGATGATGAGTGCAATACCCACGCCCACGATTCCGAGGACATTGGCACCGGTATCAGCCAGTGCGCGGTTGCTCGACGTCGATCCAGAGGTGCTCTTCGAGCCGCTCTGGCTAGAGGTCGTGGAGTTGTTCCGCGGTGCATCCCCGTAGCTCGGGTTGGACTGGTTGGTCTGACCATTGGTCTGCTGGCCCTGCTCATTCAGCTCAACCTTGCCGCTAATCTTCGGCTCGTCCTCACCAGGCTTGGGCTGAGGTGCAGTCGGCACCTTCGGCTTGGCATCTGGCGAACCACCTGGGGTGTGGTGGTCGTTGACGCTGGAGCCCAAGATTCCGCCGCCAATCAGGCCGCCGATAATCGGTACCAAACCATCCGGGATGCTCGAGCCGCGTGGGCCTTCTGGATCCTTTGGATCCTTCGGGTCATTCGGCTTGCCTGGCTCCGGATCCTGAGGTTCGTCTGGCTTACCTGGGGTTGGTTCGTCAGTCGGGTCCTCAGTTGGGTCCTTGGGATCCTCGGTTGGGTCCGTGGTCGGCTTGTCGGTCGGGTTCTTCGGTTCCTCAGTCGGGTCCTTGGGGTCCTCAGTCGGCTCGCCCGTAGGCTCATCGGTCGGGTCGGTCGGCTCGACAGGCTCAACTGGGTCGCAACCGCAGTTGTCGCTGATGACGCCGATGACGGTCTTCACGTTGAAGGTCTGGCCATCCTCGGTGGTGACGGTGACTGGGATTTCCTGGATAGTACCGCTCGGGGTATCAGCCGGCGGAGTAACCGTCAGCTGGCCGGTGGTCTCATCGACGGTCACAGTCCAGCCTGCTGGAACCTCGCCCAACTCGTAGGTATTGCCATCCGTGTGGCCGTAGTTGATATCTACGGTCTGGGTATCGCCGGCCTCAATAACCGCTGGGTTATAGGTTGGCGCGGTGATTACCTCGGTCTCGGTTGGCTGAGTCGGGTCTACCGGCTGGTCCTCCTTGACGATGAACGTTGCCGTCGCGGTGTAGGGCTTGCCGCCATCCGGGGTAACCGTAACCGGGATTTCGGCGTAGTCGCCCGACTTGGCGTCGGCAGGCGGCGTGGCCGTAACCGTGCCGTTCTCGTCCACGGTGGCGGTCCAGCCGGCTGGGAGCTCACCAATCTCGTAGGTATTGCCCTCGGAGCCGTCCTTGATGTTCTGGGAAGCAGGCTCGCCCGGCTTGGTTAGCTCCACGCCGTAGAAGCCGCGGTCCAGCTCGACCGGAACTTCCTTGGTCTCGGTGGCCTTCTCGGTTTCGGTCTCGGTCTGCGTTTCCGTGACCACCTTGGTGCCTACGCGTAGCTTGCGCGGGGTCGGCTCCTTGATGACGTCCTCAGTGGTTTCTGGGTCGCCCACGACCTTGCCGTCCTTGAGCTTCCAGACCTTGGTGACTTCCTTCTCGCCGAAGGAACCAGCCTGGTCCTCCACAATCTTGCCCGCCTCGAGGTTCGGGTCAGACTCGATGAGGGTCTCAAACGGCAGCTGCTCGGTGTGCTTATCGCTCAGCTCGGTCTGGGATGGTGCGGTACCGACTTCGATAATCTGCTTGGTCGGCTTGCGGATCTCCTCGGTGGCATCCTTGGTGGAAATCTCGCCATTATCGGAGGTCACGGTCACGGTGTGCTTGACCTCACCTGGCTTTCCTTCCTGGACCAGCTTGGTCTCCCCGGCCTTGAGATCCGGGTTCTCGCGAACCTCGACCTCAAATGGGGTGCTCTCGGTCCACTCCACGGTCTTGGATGTGGTGTCACCCTTGGTACCGACCTTGATGATCTTCTTGACCGGTTCCTCGACGCGCTCGGTTTCGGTCGTGGTGCCCGTGACCTTCGAATTCTCGATGGTCTGGGTCGTGGTGACCTTATCCTTGCCCGGCTTGCCCTCCTGGACCGTCTCCTGGGTACCGGCCGGCAGGGAGTCGTCGAATTGAATCTCAGTCTCGAACGGGACCTCGACCTCGGACTCGGTGGTGTTCGTGCCCTCGGTCTTGGTGCCCACGCGGATCACCGCGTTGGTCGGCTCCTTGGTGCGCTCAGTGGTCACGGTCGGCTCGCCGGAAGGCTTGCCGTCGACAAGCTTTTGAGTCGAGGTTTCAACCTCAGTACCAACTTCACCCTTCTGATCAACAACCTGCTCGCCTGCCTTGAGGGTGTCATCGAAAACGACCTTGGTGGTGAACGGAATCGGCTTTTCGGTCTTGGTCACGAGCTCGCTCGGAGCAAGTTCCGGACCATACTCGACGATCCGCTTGACAGGCTCCTTGGTGGTCTCTTCCTCGACTACCTCAGCATTATCACCCTTGGCGGTGAACTTGGCGGTGTAAGTCTTCTCGCCGTTTGCACCTTCCTGGACGACCTTGGTCTCGCCAGGCTTCAGGTCCGGGTTCTCGCGAACCTCAGTCGGGTACGGGATCGGAACCGTCCATGTCACGTCCTTGGCGCTCTCAGCGGGCTTGGTGCCGACGATGACGACCTCGTTCGTCGGTGCCTTGGTCTGCTCCCAGCTGCCGTCCTTGTTCTGCTTCTCCGCGCCTGGCTTGCCTTCGGTCTCGACCTGGTAGGTACCGGCCGGGATGGTGTCATCGTACTTGTACACGACGTCGAACGGAACCTCGCGCTTGGGTACATCGACGACGTTCACTACCGCCTTGGCGGTGTCCGTGGAACCGTCCTCGTAGGTAACCGTGACGGGAATCTCCACCTGGGAGCCCGGTTCCGCGTCCGCTGGTGCGGTTGCGGTGATCTGGCCATTGTCGTCGATGGTCGCGGTCCAGCCATCGGGAATGGTGCCCAACTTGTAGGGGCTATCCTTTGCGACGTTGACGTTCTCCGGCTTTTCGAGAGTCACCGGCAGCTTAGCGGTCTCGCCCGGGTAGACGGTCTCTACTGGGTAGGACGGCTCGGCTTCCCAATTGTTGGCCAGGTTCACCACGGTGGTCACGGGCACCAGTGGAGTAGAGCCGTCAGGGGTCGTCACGGTGACGTTGACGGTCTTCTTGTCACCCGGCTTGGCATCTGCCGGCGGGGTGGAAGATACGACACCGGTGTCCGGGTCGACCGTGTACTTCCAGCCGTCGACTTCTTGTTCGGTGATCGGTGCGCCGTTCTCATCGTTGCCGAAGGAGAACTTCGAACCCTTCGGGGCGTCCTGGACGTTGTGGTTCACAGCCTGATTCGGGCCGGTGGACTCAACGGAGTACGTCGGAGAGATGTCGCTCTTCAGAACAACGACGGTGCCCTTCACCTGCTGCGGCTTGTCGACGTTGTCGTAGTACGCGAGGACTGGGACGTCTAGGATGTAGCCCTCGGGGGCGTTCCGCGGAATGGTCGTGGTGATTTCACCAGTGTTCTCGTCAATCTTGACGGTCCAGGTGCCGCTGTCATCCGTGTGGGTGTACTCGGTCTTACCGTCCTTGAAGGTGTAACGCTTCGGAGCTTCATCGGTCGTGTTACCGCTCAGTCCACGCTCGGGAATCGCGGGCTTGAGGGCGACCTTGGCGGTCGGCTTATTGGTGACGGTGTCGTAGTCAGGGACCTTAATGTCGACGATCGCCTGGAACTGGGTCTCGATCTCGTCCGTGGTCTGGTCCGGGTAGGTCGCC
Source organism: Corynebacterium sp. ACRPQ (assembly GCF_022347225.1). Lineage (NCBI taxonomy): Bacteria > Bacillati > Actinomycetota > Actinomycetes > Mycobacteriales > Corynebacteriaceae > Corynebacterium > Corynebacterium sp. ACRPQ. Next base: position 221,579 of record NZ_JAKRNF010000001.1, on the reverse strand, counting down.
TTCACCTTCGGGGTGATGATGGTGCCCGGCGCCACGGTGTCGTCCGCCTTCGCGGTGACCTTGCCCGTCTCATCGACGGTGACGGTCCAGCCTTCAGGGACAGTGGACGGGTCGACCTCGAACTTAGCAGGGTGAACCGGCTTGTGGCCCTTCATGATGGACTTGGTGCCCACCTGGGCGTTGAGCTCGTCCCCAATGGTGCCTTTTGTCAGACTCGGGCGCACCAAGTCAGTAACCTGCGTGTTGTTCGGGTCGACAACCACGAGCAGTTCAAGCTCGTCTGTAGAGCCGTTGGAGTACTCCACTGTTACGACAGGGCGCGCGAAGGTACCCGGCTTCGGGTTCTCCGGAGCGGTGACGGTGACGTTGTAGTCCTCGTCCATCTCGACGGTCCAGCCCTCGTAGACGTACTTCTCGTCGAGGGAAACCTTGGCTTCGAAGCCGCCGTCGCCCTTCTTCTTGGCTAGGTCCTTGATCAGGTCCGGAACCTGGTTGAACTTGACCTTTTGTGGCTCGGTAGCGAGCGGGCCCGTCGCGCTATCGACGCCAGAGATGATCGAAGCATCGGTCTTGTCGTACTTCGGGTCGTGGTACTCGGTGTCGTCCAGGGAGAACGCCTTGGAGTCGATAACGTTCGCCTTGCTGTAGCGATCCAGCGAGTTGGAGCTGTCGAAGGTCTTGCCATTGCCGTCGTTGTTGTGCTCAGTGGCAGCTTGGAGCTGTTTAACGGTACGCGGCTTCGCCAGAACGGAGAAGTTCACGTTCTTGTCGGTCGCCTGATCGGTACCGCGGTACTCAGGCCAGGTGAAGAAGATGTCGCCGGTCTTTTCGTCGACGCGCAGGAGCTGCTCACCGCCGGAGGCTTCTGGGTCTGTGGTGCCGATGAACTTACCGTTGCCGTCGTAGGCTTCTACGACCATGCGGGACAGCGAGTCGTCCGTCTCGCCGTCAGACAGCTCAGGGACGTTGATGTGACCGACCTTCGTTTCCTCACCAGGGACGATCACATGCTTCTCAGATATTTCGGCAGACTCCCACGACACCGAGATCGGGTTACATTCGATGTTCTCGCTCGGCCACGGGTTTACGGTAGCGCTAAAAATAGCGCTGCCCCCCTGGGTGGCATTCCGGCCATAAGGATTGTCCTGCTTGTAATTGCTTTGCCAGGCGTAACGCACAGGGTTACCGGCAGAGGCCGAAGCGAACTGCTTGACTTTCTCATCGGTCAGCTCTGCGTAGACATTCAAGCTTCGCAGACTGCGACCACTAGCAGTAATGTCGATGTTTTCGTCGGCCTTGCGGGTGACATTTTTATCAATAAAGGTCTGGCCAGCCTCCATGGAAGGCACCTGGCCAACATCCAAGACATTATTAAGGTTCTCCGAATTTGAAAAGTACCAATCCGTAAACGTGCGGTCCTTCGAGTTATCAAAGGCGACGCTCAGGCCCCAAGCTTTCTTGTCGGGGCTGGCCGGACCTGGCTCCAGGGTGTTCCAGCTGAAACCTGCCTGACTTCCGCTCTTCTCACCGCCCTCAACAACACACGAACCCGCCGGCAGGTCGGACGCCTGCTGGGCGTCCTGTTCGACCGCGCCGGACTTATCACGGATGCCGCCGCTCAACGTAGCAGCGGTAGCGTCAGGAGCCACCGAGTTGAAAGAAGTGATGCTGAGACCACTAAGCGCAAGAGTGATGGCAGAGAGAGTGGCTACTCCTCTGGGGGAAGTGCGACGCTGGGTCGAACCACTTCGCTGTGCATTCATAAATTGTGTCCTTTCCAATGCAGCATTCTGCCTCGCTCTAGTGAGACCAAAGCAGTAACGGGGCATGTTAAGAAGTTTCCCCACAACTGCCCGAGAGAATTAATGGAAATAGGCAGAGCAGCAACTAAAATTTTACCATCCCCGCCCTAAAGAACACAACAATTTATTCGGCTAACCAGCTATTTGTAAAAAATGCAACCAATAACATTTTATTAAATCTTCCACATTTTCCGGTCCGACTGGATGCCTATTTTTCGTCGTGCACCAAATCTGATCCGCCGGCGGAATTGGAGTCTCCTTCCTCGTTGAGGTTTTGCTGGAGGTTAGCCTCCATCCAGGCACTCACGGCCGACTCAAGGTCCTCGGAATCCTTAACGTCCTGCACTACCTGGTCGAGGTCCTGTGCAGTAAGGAACTTGGTGAAGGAAGCCACTTCCAACTTCTCTTCACGATTGAACAGGCCGTCTTGGTACACCACAACATAGTTTTGCGGCAGCGCCGGCTTGGCATCCGGGCAGCCATGAGCGCCGGCGGGCTCAACCACGGAGAGCTCAGGCGGCAAAGTGGCCATCAGTGAGATGTGGGTACGCTCCAGAAAATCTTCGCCGGAAGAGTCACCTTCCTGTTGTTTAACGTAGTCTTTCGACACCACGCGGGCCTCGACTGGGTTAAAAGCATCTAAGAACACCCCTGTACAGCCAACGAAGAAGTTTCCGCTGCGGCTCATGCCGTCGTCATGGTCGCCGTGTTGCACCAGCATCGGTTCTTGAGAGACAGTGGCGTCACGGCCTTCTTCGCGAAGCTTCTGGCGGTAAATCTCCGCCAAGACTCGCTGTTCGTGGGAAGTTGGGTCGATCACGATGGTGATAGGTGCTGAGGATACTGGTTTCGGGTCTGGCGTCGGCTCGAATCCGGAGCAGGCGCTTATCGACGCCCCCATCGCCACCGCCGCTACAATCCCACCAATACACGTGACGGTGCGGGCAGAAGTAATAAGACGAGGCATCAAATCGAGGGCGTTCTTTCTATTCAGCACGGTTAAAGCATGACGAGGCATCGTGCTGAATCTTACACACCCTCCTCCCTTTGACGCGGTGTAGCTCTCTGGCGTTGTAGGTGATTAGACTGGGACAGGTTATGACTAGCGCAATTTCTGAATCAGCAGTTCGTGACGCGCTCGGGCGCGTCGATGACCCCGAGATTGGGCGCCCCATTACTGAGCTTGGCATGGTCAAGGACGTCACCGTTTCCGGTTCGGACGTTGACATCGAGCTCTACCTCACCATTGCGGGCTGCCCGATGAAGAGCACTATTGAGTCCAATACGCGCGCGGCCGTGGCCGATATCGCGGGCGTGGGCAACATTTCCATTTCCATGACGCCGATGAGTGACCAGCAGCGCAAGGAGCTCAAGCAGAAGCTCCGCGGCGGCCAAGCCGAGCCGGAAATCCCGTTTGCAAAGCCGGATTCCACCACTCGCGTTTTCGCGGTGGCCTCCGGTAAAGGTGGTGTGGGCAAATCCTCCATGACCGTAAACCTGGCCGCAGCGCTGGTACAGAAGGGCCTCAAGGTTGGCATTGTGGACGCCGATATTTACGGCCACTCCGTTCCTAACCTCTTGGGCTGCACCGATGGGCCGACTGTGCTCGATGATGAGATGCTACTACCGCCAATTTCTCACGGAATTAAGCACATTTCCATCGGGCAGTTTGTGGAGGGCAATGCCCCGGTGGTCTGGCGCGGGCCTATGCTCCACCGCGCTCTGCAGCAATTCCTGGCTGACGTTTTTTGGGGCGACCTCGACGTCCTGCTCTTGGATCTGCCACCGGGCACTGGCGACGTTGCCCTGTCCGTAGCCCAGCTCATTCCCAATGCAGAGCTGCTTATTGTCACCACCCCGCAGGCCGCGGCCGCCGAGGTGGCAGAGCGCGCCGGATCCATCTCCCAGCAGACCCGTCAGCGCGTGGCTGGCGTAATTGAAAACATGGGCGCCATGGTGATGCCGGATGGCTCCACCATGGATGTTTTTGGCACCGGCGGCGGACAGATTGTGGCCGATCGTCTGGGCGTCATCTTGGGCCATGAGGTGCCGCTGCTGGCTTCCGTGCCGCTGGATCCCACCTTGCGCAGCGGTGGCGATGCCGGCACGCCGATTGTCCTCGATTCCCCCGAGTCCCCCGCCGCCCAACAGATCCAGGCGGTGGCCGATAAGCTGGCCATCCGCTCCGATTCCCTGGTGGGCAAAAACCTCAACTTGGGCGTGAACTAACGCCTTAGGTCACATCGCCCCACATGCCGCCGCCGGTGGATTCTTCCCCATCGCGCGGCGGCTTTTTCTTGGGTGCGGGCTGCTCCGTCGGCTGGGGGGCTGCGGTGCGTTGCTGCGGCCGGGGCTCTGGCTGCGGCTGCTCAGCGTAGATCTGGGAGTAGTCGAAGCTCGGGCGCGGCTGCTGCGGTTGGGACTGCGGCTGCTCCTCCGGCTCCTGTGGAGCGGTAGCGGTCTTGACGTTTTCTGCCATTTTCTTGGGGTTGAAATCGTCCCAGGCGGAATCGTCGCCATCGAAAAGCGCCTTGGTAATTGCCCCCTTCGGGCCGAGGCGCGTCCACTGGGCAGCTTGGGTGAGCGGGGCGCGGATATCATCGAATTCCGAGGTAATCGAGCCCATCTCGCCGTTGAGCTCCGCCTTGGCGTTATTGATGGCCTTGCGGGCCGCATAAATGGCCGCGCGCACATCCTTAATCACCTCGGGCATGCGCTCCGGGCCAATGACGATGATGCCCAAGAGCACGATGACGAAAATCTCGGGCCAACCAATGGAAGAAAACACGGTTAAATACTAGTCCCTCACTCTTAGCCGCGCTGATTGTGCTTGATTGCGCGAACCACCATTTCCACCTTGTCCAAGAAATCCTGCTGCGGCCGGTGCACGGGCGTTGTCGCATCCGGCCCGGGCGCAACCTCTTCGGTGGCAATGCCTGCGAGCTTTGCCAGCAGGGATTGCGGCGCCTTGACTTTAGCGGAATCCGCGCAGTGGCGAACCCACTCTGAGGCATGGCGCTGCTGATGCACATCCGCCCGGCACTCGGCGCAGTGCACCAAGTGGATGCGCACGCGGTGCATGAATTTCGGCTCCATCTCCCCGTCTACGAAGGCAACGACAGCCTCTGGGCCAAGGTGCCCGATGGTATCGCTGCGCCGTGCCTTAGCTTTCGCCTTATCGCGGGCCTTGGCCTGGGCGGCATCGAATCCGCCGCGCACGCTCAGCGTGGGCACGGTCCGGCGTCCTCGCAGCGAGTCCATCGACCCCCTCCTCCACTAGTTGCTTGGCCTTCAGTGACACGGAAAGTCCCCGCCGGTAGCGGGGACTATGCAGTTTCTTTAAAGTTTAGCGCGCGGTGGTTTAACGCGTGCGCAGCAGCATGCGGGTTTCCGCATTGGTTTGTGCTTCTTTTTCGAGTGCCGTACGCAGCTGGGAGCGGCCACGGTGGATGCGGGAGCGCACCGTACCCATCTTGACGCCCAGTGTCTCCGCAATCTCGTCATAGCTCATACCTACGACATCACATAACACCACGGCCACGCGGAAATCGGGAGCCAGGCCATCGAGCGCGGATTGCAGCGCCGGGTCCAGGTTGGCCACGGTATAGGCCTGCTCCGGGGTCATATCCGTGCCGGGCACGCGTTCATAATCCTCCGGCAGGGCCTCCATGCGGATCTTGGAGCGATGGCGGACCATGTCCAAGAAGAGGTTGGTGGTAATGCGGTGCAGCCAACCCTCAAACGTACCGGCCTGGTATTTATCCAGGGAGCGGAAGACGCGCATGAAGGTTTCCTGGGTGAGGTCCTCTGCATCGTGCTGGTTGCCGGAGAGGCGATACGCCAAGCGGTAGACGCCATCGGCATGTTCGGCCACTAGGTCACCCCAGGCGGGCATGTCAGCTTCGCCGGCATCGAACGCCGCGGTACCGGTCAACTCCGCTCCTGAGGTAGCGGGCTGAAGGGATTCGGCATCGCGCTTCGTTGTTGTCATGCATGTCATCTTTCTATACTTCAAAGTGAAACTCCAGCCACAGTGCTGATAATTTCCTGTGAGTCCGTCACATTATCCCCACCCACCACAACCTAGCTGGCTAGGCGCGTTTTTGCCACATTTGCGGACACTTTTCCCTAAGGTTTATTGCGTGACTACTACCGCATATGAAGCACTGCGTTCTTATATCGAGACCACCAGCGAGCCCTCCGCGGCCCTGCGTGGTGCGCGCGACCACGCCGATGAGTACGGTCTGCCCGTTCCAGATGAATCAACGGGCCAGCTGCTCACCACGCTGACGGCCGCCTCGGCCGGCTCTACCGAACGCCCCCAGTCCGTGGCGATCACCCCGGCCGCCAATGTGGTGGGCCTCTACCTGCTCGCTGGCATGCCCGATAATGGCATCTTGACCTGCATCGACCCCGAGGCGGAGCACCAGCGCAGCGCCAAGACCGCCTTCCGCGAGGCCGGCTATGCGCCTTCGCGCGGCCGCTTTCTGCCGTCTCGCCCGCTCGAGGTCATGGGCCGTCTGGCTAATGACGCCTACCAGGTCATCTACGCCGACGTCGCCGCGCTCGAGCTCCCCGCCATCATCAAGGCAGCGTGGCCACTGCTGCACCAGGGCGGCACCCTGGTCTTGGCTAATTCTTTGCTCGATGGCACGCTTGCCGACGTCTCCCGGACCGACCGCGACACCGCCGCCGCCCGCGAAGCAGACGAGTACCTGCGCGAGCTCGAGGGTGCTAACGTCACCCGCTTGCCGCTGGGGTCCGGGCTCACCCTCGTAACGAAGCTTTAGACCTTCTGGTTTTTGCCGACGACAACCACGCCGCCGTCAGAAACCTTGAAGCGCTCCTCATCGCGCTCGCGGTCCACGCCGATAATTGCGCCATCGCTGACGACGACGTTCTTATCGAGGATCGCGCGGCGCACCACGGCACCCCGTCCGATGCGCACGCCCGGCAGAATGACCGATCCTTCGACCGTGGCGCCATCGGCCACGTGGACGTCAGACGCCAGCACGGAATTGCGCACCGTGCCGCCGGAGACGATGCAGCCCGGCGCCACCATCGAGGACTGCGCGATGCCATTTTGCACGAACTTCGCCGGTGGGAAATTGGAGTCATCCGTGGAGTGAATCGGCCAATTCCGGTTATAGAGGTTGAAGATCGGGTGCACCGAAATCATGTCCATGTGCGCTTCATAGAAGGAATCGATGGTGCCCACGTCGCGCCAGTAGCCGTGATCGCGCTCGGTAGATCCCGGCACCTCATTGGCCATGAAGTCATAGACGTGTGCCTGCCCGCGCTCCACAAAGTACGGAATAATATCGCCGCCCATATCGTGGGCGGAGTCCTCGTTCTTTTCGTCCTCCAAGAGGGCGTCAATAAGCGCCTGCGCCGTAAAGACATAGTTGCCCATCGAGGCATAGCTCATATTCGGATCATCCGGCGTAGCCGGTGGGTCCGCAGGCTTTTCCACGAACTCCGTGATGGTTCCCATGCCGTCGGCCTGGATGCATCCGAACGCCGTTGCCTCCGAGCGCGGCACGCGAATGCCGGCCACCGAGCAATCTAGCCCCGTGGCGATGTGCTCTTCTACCATCTGCGCCGGATCCATGCGGTAGACGTGGTCTGCGCCGAAGACGATGACGTAGTCCGGCTTCTCGTCATAGATGAGGTTAAGCGACTGCACAATGGCATCCGCCGAACCGTTGTACCACCGCTTGCCGCGGCGCTGCTGGGCAGGCACCGAGGCAATGTACTGCGGCGTCGGCCCCGCCAAATTCCATGCCTGGGAAATGTGGCGGTCTAGGGAGTGGGATTTGTACTGCGTCAGCACCGCAATCTTGAGGTAGCCGGCGTTGACCAGATTGGACAGGACAAAATCAATGAGGCGGTAGGACCCGCCAAAAGGCACGGCGGGCTTAGCGCGGTCTTCGGTCAGGGGAAAAAGGCGCTTTCCCTCGCCGCCGGCTAGGACGATGGCTAGGACATTTGGCAGGCTTCTCACGTTTCCAAACCTAACCGCAAATCCCACATTTCGCAGCAGATATATGCACATTTCTACCCCCATCCCGTATTTCTGCACGCGGCACCAGAGATACGTATTCTGGGTGGGCATGAGAGCCGGAATCTTTTCCAAAGAATACCCGCCGGAAATCTACGGCGGGGCCGGAGTTCACGTAGCTGAACTCACCCGTTTTATGCGCGATATCATCGATGTCTCCGTGCACTGCATGGGCTCCCCGCGCGAAGAAGAAGACGTCTTTGTCCACGGCGTAGACCCCGCACTCGAGGGTGCCAATGGCGCGCTTAAGACCTTGTCCACCGAGCTTCGCATGGCCGATGCCGCCTCTGATATCGACATCGCCCATTCCCACACGTGGTACACGGGCCTCGCCGGCCATCTTTCCGCCCAGCTCTACGATATTCCGCACGTGGTCACCGCCCACTCGCTGGAGCCGCACCGCCCGTGGAAGCGCGAGCAGCTCGGCGGCGGCTATGACGTTTCCTCTTGGTCTGAGAAGAACGCCATGGAATATGCCGACGCCGTCATCGCCGTCTCCGCCGGCATGAAGGACTCCATCCTGGATGCCTACCCGCGCATCGACGCCTCCAAAGTCCACGTCGTCCTCAACGGCATCGACACCGAGCTGTGGCAGCCGCGAGAGGGGGATGTGTTGGACAAGCTGGGCGTCGATAAGCAACGCCCCATCGCCGCCTTCGTTGGCCGAATTACCCGGCAAAAAGGCGTGAAGCACCTGCTGCAGGCGGCGCAGAAATTCGACCCGGATATCCAGCTAGTGCTGTGCGCCGGCGCGCCCGATACGCCCGAAATCGCGGCGGAGACCGAGGCGCTGGTAGATGAGCTGCGCGCCCAGCGCGATGGCATTTTCTGGGTCAAGGACATGCTCCCGCGCAACGAGGTCCAGCAGATATACTCCGGCGCTGATGTTTTCGTCTGCCCGTCCATCTACGAGCCGCTCGGCATCGTCAACTTGGAAGCCATGGCCTGCGGCACGGCCGTTGTCGCCTCCAACGTAGGCGGCATTCCGGAGGTTGTGGTCGATGGCGAGACCGGTGTGCTGGTGCCTTACGACGCCGCCGCTACCGCCGCCTTCGAAGCCGACCTCGCCGCCGCCGTCAATGACGTCGCCGCCGATAAAGAGCGCGCCGCGGAATTTGGCCGCGCCGGCCGCGAGCGCGCCATTCGCGATTTCTCTTGGGCTACTATTGCCGCCCAGACCGTCGATATCTACCGCAGCTTGATTTAAGGAAGGATAGCCGTGACAACTCACCGCCCCGAACTGCATTTTGTCCCCGAAGACGGCGTCCTCGACGCCCCCGCTGGTATCCTGCGCGACGGCGATACCTGGCACCTGTTCTACCAGTACCGCCCCACCGCGGACTCCCCTGCCCGCTGGGGACACACCTACTCCGAAGAGTCTCCCTTTGACTGGTTGGACTGCGACGATGTCCTCGCGCCCGTCGGCGGCGAGCTCTCCCTGCGCGCAGGTTCCGTAGCCCAAGGCCCGGACGATATCCACCTCTACTTCACCTCCGTGACCGCCGCCGGTATCGCCGTTCACCTCGCCCGCTACGCCGACGTGGACGAAATCTGCGAGGTCTCCGATGACCCCCAGGCCCTCGACGCGAATGTCGTACGATTCGGCGAAGTCGTAGGCAATACCCGCAACTTCGATCACTTCCGCTCCCCCTCCGTGGTGCCCGATTGGGCCTCCGAGGACCGCGATGACGGCCACGACGGTTGGCTCATGCTCGCGCTCACCGGCCACTCCGACGCCCCGGTTCCCGTCATCCTCGAATCGGCCGATGGCGTGTCTTGGCGGCTGCGCGGCAGCCTCAAGTTCGACGGCGACCCTGGCTTCCTCGAAGGCGAGGTCCCCGCTACCTCGCCCATCCCGCCGGTCGTCTCGCCGCGCTTGGTCCGCCTGCGCGATGAGGTCGACGGCAATATCTACGACGTCCTCTTCGTCACCCTAGAGCGCGGCGGCCGCGACGTCTCCGGCTACCTCGTCGGCCGGCTGGAGGGCACTACTTTTACCGTGGTCTCCGGCTTCCGCCGCGTAGACTTCGGCCACGACTTCTCCCGTCCGCGCAATACCAATACGACCACCGGCACTCTCACCCCAGAGCAGCGCTACGAGCGGGCCGTCATCGTCGGCCTCCTCAACGGCAACGGCCGCGGCGACGACGCCACCAAGCACGCTTCCTGGGAGGCCGAAGGCTGGGCCAATGCCCTGTCCCTGCCCCGCCGAGTCACCCTCGAGGGCGGCGTCCTCTACCAAGCACCCGCCCGCGGCCTGCCCGATGCCGTCAAGCTCTCCGATTACGCCCGTTCCTGGACCGGCGTCATGGAGGTCCCTTCCGGTTCCTGTGTGACTGTCACGCTTCTCGACGGCGCCGGTGACCCCGCCGCCACCATCTGCCACTCCGGCGATGACATCAGCCTCGATCGCTCCATGAACAAGGCCTTCGACCACTGTTTCGCCGATTCCGAGCCCGCCACCGCCACGCTTGCCGAAGGCGACTCCGATACCCTCACCATCATCCAAGACGGCTCCACCGTTGAGGTATTCGTCGACGGCGGTCTCATCGCCATGGCCTCCCGCGTCTACTTCGAAGGCGGCTGCTCCGGCCTGCGAGTCGAGACTTCCGGCGATGCCGTCATCGAACAGGACTGGCAGCGCTCCGGCTCCAAGCTCTAATCCCCCGGCTCTCAGCCCCTCCCCGCCCTTCGCGCTCACCGGCGCGGCCGCCCACCGCGGTTCCGCCTCCCCTGGTGAGCGGCAAGGGCGGGGTTGCGCGTTTTCGGCCTCACTCCGCTGAGCCGCGTCTGTCCTCGCTCCCTCATACGCGTCCTTCGCGCTCACGGGGAGAAGCTGGGGCGTCGGCAAGCGTGTGCCGGTGAGCGGCAAAGGCGAAAACCTCCCCTCGCGCTCACTGGGGAGACGAAAGAACCGCCCCACGCGCTGCCGGTGAGCGCGAAGGGCGGTGAGGTGGCTGGGGCCAGCCGGGAGCTAGACGGCGCGGAGGCGGTCCAAGCGGGCGCGAGCGGTGACCGTGAGCGTCGGGGGCAGCGCGGCCATGCGCTCGGCGAGTTCGCCGGCGCTGATGTGGCGCGCGGACGGGCTCATGCCTACCTGAGCGGCGACGGAGGCCTTATCAAGCTCGATGGGGAACGAGATATCGACCGGGTCGGCCGCCTGCTCGAGGAAGCCCTCGGCCTGCTCATACATGCGCTCGACCTTGCCTTCTTCCACGCCGAGGATGCCGAGCGGCTCGCGCAGCTCATCCAGGTGTCCGGCGCCGGGGGTCAAGACGATGACCTGGCCGCCTGGGGCAAGCACGCGCTGGAATTCGGCGGGATTGCGCGGGGCGAAGACGACGGAGATTGCGTCGACGGACTCATCCTGGATGGGAAGGCGCTCCCACACATCGGCCACGACGGCGCCGACGCGCGGGTGGCACTTAGCCAAGTGCTTCGCAGCGTGCGGGGAAATGTCGAGGCCAACGCCGCGGGCCTCCGCGATGGAGTCCAGGGTGTGGGCCAGGTAGTAGCCGGTGCCGGCACCCACCTCGAGGAGGGAGGCGGGCGTGGACTCGGCCAGGGAGGCGGAATCCAGTCCGTCCTGGACGGCCCCGGTTACGGCCTCAACGAAGGGCGCGAAGTGGCCCATGGCCAAATAGGTCTCGCGGGCGTTGACCATATCCATGTCATCGCCCTTGTGCTTGAGTCCGGCGCCGGCCGCGAGGGTGACGTAGCCCTGCTTGGCCACATCATAAGAGTGGCCGGATTCCGAAACGAGGCGAGAGAAATCATCGGCACCAGAAAGCGCGGTGCCATCGTTGGGATCGGCCAGAATGTCGACGATATGAGAAAGCATGTACCTAGACTAGCTAGAAACCTCGGTCAACAGGGAACCGAGCTCGGCGGCCTCGTCCTTGCTCAGCTCGATGACGATGCGACCGCCGCCATCCGAGGGGATGCGCATGACAATTTTGCGGGACTCCTCTACTGCTTCCATTTCTCCGCCCGTCGTGCGCGGCTTCATTGCTGCCATAGTGAGTCTCCTTTAGTTAACTTCTTTTCCTTCCAGCTTAGACCTTTTCTGCGCGGAAGATAGTTGTTCTTCCAGTTGCGCGAGGAGATCGTCTACCTGGTCCTGGCGGTATCCACGGGGAACTACCTCGAATTTCACCTGGTCAAGGCGGCCTTCGCGGAGGGCGGCGCGGTTATTTTCGCGCACCTTCTGCGGCTCGTCGAGCGGGTGCATGACCTCGCCGCGGCCAAAGATGGAGCCCCATACCCAGGTGCCGATGACGGTCAGGGCGATGAGGACAAGGAGGAGCATAATCCAAGACAGCATGGCTTAAACCTTACCTTTTAGCGGCGGGCGTTGAGCAACGGGAGCGATGACCCCGGCGCGGGCGAGCAGCGTGCGCGCAACCACCTCGGCCATCGGCGCCAGCTCGTGCAGCGGCCGGTTGCGGTGTACCCGCGTGCCCAGGTCTACCTGTGCGACTTTGCCCCGCTTGGCGACGTCCACCATTAGCCCCGCTTCCACCCCATACCCCTCCACGAAGGGAAGTTCTAAGGCGGTGGCGCGGCGCAGGGCGTATTCGCCTCCAAGGGGCTGATCGATGTGGGCGAGCTCGGGAAAGAGCTGCTTGATGAGCGGCTTGGCGGTCAGTTCGGTCACGCGGCCGCCGCCGGTGGGCTGGCCGTTGAGGCTGCGGCGGTAGCAGGCTTTGACCATCTCCACCGCGGGGTCAGCGAAGGGCGCGGCCAAGGCAGTGACCATGCCGGGCGCGGCGGATTCAAGGTCGGCGTCGACAAAGACGACGATGTCTCCCTTCGCTGCGGCAACCCCGCGCCAGAGGGATTCGCCCTTACCGGGGCGCGGTTCCTCTGGGAGGATATCGCGCCAATTGCGCACATCCGCCCCGGCGGCGGCAGCGCGGGAGGCGGTGTCGTCGGTGGAGTCGGCGTCGATGACGAGCACCTCGAGCGGTTCATCGGCGAGGCAGGCGCGCACGACGTCCGCGACGGTGTCCTCCTCGTTGAGCGCTGGAATGATTACAGAGACGCTCATGCAAGGCCTCGCGTGGTTGCTAGTGGGGCCACCTCGCCTTGGATGGCGGCGGTCATGCGGATGACATCAGCCGTCTCGGCCACCTCGTGCACGCGAAAGGCGGCCACGCCGCGGGCGGCGGACCACGCGGTGGCGGCCAGGGTGCCGGCCACGCGCTCTCCTACCCCGCGGTCGAGCGTCTCGCCCACGAAGTCCTTATTGGATAGCGCCATGAGCACCGGCCATCCAGTGGCGACGACCTCGTCGATGCGCCGCAGGAGCTCGAGCCCGTGAAAGGTGTTTTTGCCAAAGTCATGCGTCGGATCGATGAACGTCAGGTCCTCCGGGCAGCCGAGGGAGGCGGCGCGCTCGGCCAATTGGGTGGTTTCCGCGATGACATCGGCCACCACGTCATCAAAGTGCACTCGGTGGGGCCGGGTGCGCGGGGTGATGCCGCCGGTGTGCGAACACACGTAGCCCACGCGGTGGTGGCCGGCGACCTCGATGAGCTCGGGATCCCAACCGGCCCAGGTGTCATTGACCAGGCCGGCGCCGGCTGCGATGGCGGCCTCTGCCACCTCGCTGCGCCAGGTATCGACGGAGATGAGCACATCCGGGTGGCGCTCGTGCACCTTCTCGATGGTCGGCACCACGCGGTCGATTTCCTCCGCCGCGTCCACTGCCTTGCCGGGGCCAGCCTTCACACCGCCAATATCGACGATCGACGCACCGGCCGCGATCACCTCATCACAACGGCGCAGCGCCGGGTCAAGGTCAAAGGTTGCGCCCTTGTCATAGAAGGAATCCGGGGTGCGATTGACAATCGCCATCACACGCGCGAGGCTCAACGCGGCTCCCTGATGCGCTTATCGCTCATGACTTGGTGGCGCTGGATGATGTGGGAGAGGGCCTCATCGGGGTCGTCGGTAAGCAGGAAAAGCTCCCGGTCGCCCTCGTTGATATAGCCGTTGGCCGCGAGGGTGTTTTCCATCCATTCCAGCAGGCCGGACCAGTATTCGGTGCCCATGAGCACGATGGGGTAATTGGTTACCTTTCCGGTCTGCACCATGCACATGACCTCGAAGAACTCATCCATCGTGCCCATGCCGCCAGGCAGGCAGATGAAAGCCTGCGAGTACTTCAAGAACATTGTCTTGCGGGCAAAGAAGTAGCGGAAATTCAGGCCCAGATCCACATACTCATTAAGCCCCTGCTCGTGGGGAAGCTCGATGCCCAGGCCCACGGATAGCCCGCCGGCCTCGTGGGCGCCGCGGTTGGCTGCCTCCATGATGCCGGGGCCGCCGCCGGTGATGACGGCATAGGAGTGCTCGGCCAGCTTGCGGCCAACCTCGACGCCCAACTGGTAGCTCGCATCCTCCGGCGTGGTGCGTGCGGAACCGAAGACGGTCACGGCCTTCGGCAGCTTGGAAAGCGCATCGAAGCCAGCGACGAACTCGCCTTGGATGCGCAGGACGCGCCACGGATCGGCATGCTGCCACTCATGGTCCGCGCCGGACTCCAAGAGCCGTTGGTCAAAGGTGGAGGCCTGCTCGCCTTCGGTGCGCAGCAGCATCGGGCCGCGCAGGGTGCGCATCTGCTCAGGGGTCATGGTCTATCCCTTCAGGTAGTTCAAGAGGGCGGTGGATACTTCGGTGATCTGCGCGGTGGGGACCTGCTCGTCCTTCTTATGCGCGAACCCGGGGTCGCCGGCGCCGAAGTTTACGGCCGGGGTGCCCATTTCAGAAAAGCGGGCGACGTCGGTCCAGCCGTACTTGGCGCGGACGTTGCCCCCGACGGCGTCGATAAGAGCCTTGGCCGCTGGCTGGCCCAAACCGGGCTGGGCGGCCGGTGCGATGTCATCGATCTCGATGGTGACGTCTTCTTCCTCGCCGATGATGGACTTCATGTAGTCCAGCGCCTCGTCGCTCGTACGGTCCGGCGCGAAGCGGAAGTTCACAAACATCCATGCCTCATCCGGCAGCGTATTGGTGGCCACGCCGGACTCGAGGTGGACGATGTTGAGGCCCTCGCGGTAGGTGCAGCCATCGATGGTGACATCGCGGGACTCATAGGCGGCGATGCGGCTCATAATGGGCGCGAGCTTGTGTGCTGCGTTGGAGCCGAGCCAGGCGCGGGCCGAGTGTGCACGGGTGCCGTGGGCGGTCACGCGCAGGCGAATGGAGCCCTGGCAGCCGGCCTCCACCATGGCACCGGAGGGCTCGCCCAGAAGAGCGAAGTCGCCCTCGAGCCACTCCGGGTGGTCTTTTTGCAGGTGGCCCAGGCCATTAAATTCAGTGGCCACTTCTTCGCCCTCGTAGGCGATGACGGTCAGGTCATGCTTGAGCTCGTCCGCTTCGTGCAGCTGGGCAAAGGCATTGAGGTAGACGGCCATGCCGGACTTCATGTCCACAGTGCCGCAGCCCCACATAATCTCTACCCCGTCTTCAGAGGTTTCCATGTGATGCGGTACATTTTCTGCCAACGGAACGGTATCAATGTGGCCAGCGAGCACCACGCGGGAACCGAGCCCGCGGTTCGTGCGGGCGCACACGGTATTGCCGTAGCGGGCAACCTCGACGTCCAATCCGCGCAGCGCTTCTTCGATGGCGTCTGCGATGGCCTCCTCATGGTGGGAGGGGCTCGGAATATCTACGAGCGCCTTGGTTAGTTCGATGGGGTCTGCATATAGATCTAAAGTCACAAAGCGCCATGCTAGCGCTCCGCGCAGCTCACCGCATTGTGTAAAGTTCACTTCACTGCAAATAATTCGTCCCCCGTAAGGTGATAACAATGGCCGAAGCCACTCAATTGAACTCCCGTCATCTCACGATGATGGGCCTTGGCTCCGCCGTGGGCGCCGGTCTCTTTCTCGGCGTGGGCCTCGGCATCCAGATTTCCGGCACCTCCGTGCTCATCTCCTATGCCGTAGCCGGCGCGCTCATCGCACTGGTGATGTGGATGCTTGGTGAAATGGCTGCCGCCCGCCCCTCTTTGGGGTCATTTTCCACCTACGCCGGCCAGGCCTATGGCCACTGGGCGCGCTTTACCATGGGGTGGATTTACTGGTTCATGCTGATCATGGTCATGGGCGCCGAAATCACCGGCGCGGCCGCCATCATTTCCAATTGGTTCGATATTGCCCCATGGATTCCAGCGCTTATCGCCGTGGCGTTTTTCGCGGTGGTCAACTTCGCGGCCGTGGGCGGTTTTGGTGAGTTCGAGTTCTGGTTCGCCATCATCAAGGTTGGCGTCATCGTCGCCTTCCTCGTCATCGGCGTACTCATGGCGCTGGGCATCCTGCCGGGCATGGATTTCTCCTTGGCCGGTACCAACTTCACCGAGAACTTCCTGCCCAATGGCATGCCGGGCTTCGCCGCCGGTTTGCTGGCCGTTGCCTTTGCCTTTGGCGGCATCGAGCTGGTGACGATCGCGGCGGCCGAATCCGAGAACCCGGCGCACAACGTGGCCACCGCGGTGCGCGCCATCATCGTGCGCATCATGATTTTCTACATCGGCTCCATCGTGGTGATCACCATGGCGCTGCCGTTTAGCTCCATCCAGGACGCCGATGTCGCGGCCGATTCCCCCTTCACCCTGGTGCTCGCGGCCGCCAAGATTCCATTTGCGGCCGGCTTCATGGAGGCGATTATCGCTCTCGCCTTGCTGTCTGCCTTCAACGCGCAGATTTACGCCACCTCCCGCTTGGTCTTTGATATGGCCAAAGACCACTGCGCCCCGGGATTCTTCCTCAAGCAAAACCGCGCCGGCTCCCCCATCAACGCCGTCATCTTGTCCATGGTCTTCGCCTTCGCTTCGGTGGGCCTGCAGTTCTGGAACCCGCCGGGGCTCCTGGCATTCCTCTTCAACGCGGTCGGAGGGTGCCTGCTGGTCATCTGGTCCTTCATCGTGGCTTCCTTTATCAAGCTGCACCCCGTGCTGCGCAAGAACGGCGAGCTGACCGAGATCCACGTGCCCGGCTTCCCCTGGCTGCCCTGGATCACGGCCGCCGCCCTGGCCGGACTAACCCTGCTCATGCTCTTTGATCCGGCCGCGCGCAACCAGGTCATCTCGGTGCTCATCCTGGCTGCGGTGCTCGTCATCTTGTCCTTTGTACTTCCCACCGGCCAGCGCGCGGGGGCGCGGAAGTAGTTGCTAAGCTAGCGGGCATGACTTCTGCATCCGCACGTGGCCTAGCAACCATTACCCATGACGGCACCGTCCTGGACGTATGGTTCCCGGCCGTATACACCGATAAGAACGTAGAGACCACCGAGACCAAGCGCCTGGAAGAGGTTCCCCAGCAGTTCTCCGCACTGGCAGGCCCGGACGAGGAGCGTGGCGTGGCCCGCGTCGCCGTTGAGACCTCCATCAAGGATCTGGATGACGCCCCCGTCGATACCTACGATGCTTACCTGCGCCTGCACCTCCTGTCCCACCGCGCGGTCAAGCCGCACGGCCTGAATATGGATGGCATCTTCGGCCACCTCAACAACGTTGTCTGGACCAACTACGGCCCGTGCGCCGTGTCCGATTTCCAGATGGTGCGCGGCCGCCTGGCCTCCCGCGGCCCGGTCGTTGTCTACTCCGTGGACAAGTTCCCCCGCATGGTGGACTACGTTGTGCCGTCCGGCGTCCGCATCGGTGACGCAGACCGCGTCCGCCTGGGCGCCCACCTGGCTGAGGGCACCACCGTCATGCACGAGGGCTTCGTCAACTTCAACGCCGGCACCCTAGGCGCCTCCATGGTGGAAGGCCGCATCTCCGCGGGCGTCGTCGTAGGCGATGGCTCCGATATCGGCGGCGGCGCGTCCATCATGGGCACCCTGTCCGGCGGCGGCAAGGAGGTCATCTCCATCGGCGAGCGCTGCCTCCTCGGCGCCAACTCCGGCATCGGCATTTCGCTTGGCGACGACGCCGTGGTCGAAGCCGGCCTCTACGTCACCGCCGGCACCAAGGTAGCCGTCTTTGGCAAGGTCGCGGAAGCACTGGGCGTCGACAATGGCGAGAACGTCAAGGGCTCCCAGCTCTCCGGTGCCTCCGGCATGCTGCTGCGCCGCAACTCCGTCTCCGGCGCGGTTGAGGCCGTGGAGTGGAAGGCTGAAGCCGTCGCGCTTAACGACGAGCTGCACAAGAATTAACACCCCCGATTCCTATAGCCCAATCGGGCAAAATAAGATGGAGGGGTGACTGATAACTCCTCCACCCTCGGTTCTGGCCTGAAGGTCCGCCACCTGACCATGATGGGGCTAGGCTCCACCATCGGTGCCGGACTTTTCTTGGGCACCGGCGTCGGCATTTCCGCCGCCGGCCCCGCCGTGCTCCTCGCCTACGTCATCGCAGGCTTTCTGGCCATTTTGGTGATGCAGATGCTGGGCGAGATGGGCACCGTTATCCCCGCCTCCGGCTCCTTTTCCGAATACGCCGAACACGGCATCGGCCGCTGGGCGGGCTTTACCCAGGGCTGGATCTATTGGCTAGCCACCGTCGCCGTGCTCGGCGCCGAAATCACCGGCGCGGCCGGCTTCATCGGCTCTTGGTTCAACGTCTCGCCATGGATTCCCGCCGCCATCTGCGTGGTCCTCTTCGGCATCATCAATCTGCTGCGCGTGCGCAGCTTCGGCGAATTCGAGTACTGGTTCGCCCTCATCAAGGTCGTTGTCATCGTGGCCTTCCTCATTATCGGCGCGCTGCTCATCCTGGGCCTCCTGCCCGGCCATTCCTTCATCGGTACCTCCGTCTTCTTGGAGGACGGCTTCATGCCCAATGGCCTCGGCGGCGTCGCGGCTGGCCTGTTGGCCGTAGCCTTCGCCTTCGGCGGCATCGAGGTGGTTGCCATCGCTTCTGCCGAATCCGAAGACCCCGAGAAATCCCTAGTCAACGCCGTGCGCTCCACCATCTTGCGTATTTCCGTGTTCTACCTAGGCTCCGTCCTCGTCATCACGTTCCTCCTGCCCTATTCCATCCTGGGCGGTGCCTCCACGGCCGCGGAATCCCCCTTCACCATGGTTCTCGAGCGCGCCGGCATCCCGGGCGCGGCCGGCATCATGGAAGTCGTCATCGTCCTCGCACTACTCTCCGCCTTCAACTCGCAGATCTACGCCTCCTCCCGCATGATGCATTCCCTAGCCTCCCGCGGCGAGGCCCCGCGCATCTTCACCACCACCAATAAGGACGGCGTTCCCACCACCGCCATCGCCCTCTCTGTCCTCCTCTCGGCCGTCATGGTCGCGCTCAACTACGCCGATACCGGCTGGCTCCTTACTTTCATGCTCAACGCCGCCGGCGCCTCCCTACTCATCGTCTGGGTCTTCATCGCCGTCAGCCAGCTACGCCTGCGCCGCCAGCTCGAGGCGCTCCACCCCCTCCCCATCCGCATGTGGGCCTTCCCCTACCTCACCTGGTTCGCCCTCGCCCTCTTTGCGGCCATCGCGGTGCTCATGCTTACCGACGCCACCGCCCGCACCCAACTCCTCTCCGCCGCCGCCATGTTCGCGGTGCTCGCCATCGCCGGCGTCATCAATTCCAAGGTTCGCGGCATCAACCCGACCTCAACGCTGCCCCTCACCTAGCCCCTTATCCCAGGGGGCTCACCTCGCCCCTCCGTCCTCCCTCGGCCACTCCCGCCCTTCGCGCTCACCGGCACGAGGCGGGGTCTCTCTTTTTCGTCACCTGGTGAGCGCCTAGGGCGAACTCTGCCCACGCCCCCTCCCGTCGCGCTCACGGGGAACTCAAATCAGGGCAACCCGGGGCCGCCGGTGAGCGCGAAGGGCAGTTATCCACAGCTATCCGGACCACGCAGCGGAAAATCACCCCCGAACCCCGGGTTATCCACAGGATGCCGCGACGCACATAGCTCCAGCCCACCACGACCGCTTAGGTTAAGCCCCATGGGGGAATGGACTACCGCGGAACTGCGCGGGCAAGGTTTGAGCAAGGATGCGATTCGTCGCAAAGTGCGCGAGGGGAAGCTCTATCGCGTGCATCGGGGGATTTATACCGATGAATGGACGCCGTGGGCGGTGGCGCGGGCGCTGGCGCATGGGCTCAGCCGCATCCATTTCACGGGAAAGACGGCGCAAGAGATTTACCTCGGCCGGCAGCTGACATTTCCTCTGGAAGCGGAGGGACCGCACACTTTGAAGGATAAGAGCTTTCGCGTTTCACACTCGCGACTTCAAGCCACGCACAATGTCAACGGCCTTCCGGTGATGCAACCGTTGTGGGCCGCGCGAAGGATTTCGCGAGCCTGCAGGCCTCTTTTGGAAGAACACTACCGAGGGAAACACGGCCCCGGCCGTCTAGAAACGGATCGTCGGCGAATGCGGCGCGTCCCAAGGAGTCTAAATGAGACGATCCGGCACGCCGCGATTGGAGCGGATAGCCCACCGGAGCGCACTTTAAGCAGAAAGCTGCGCACTGAAGGAATTTTCCCAGAACACAATGCTCTCATTGCGGGGTACCGCTTTGATCTCAGGATTGGAAGGCTCCTTGTGGAGGTCGATGGCTGGGAATACCACAAGCACAGCGAGGCCTTTCAAGCTGACCGGTCCAAACAAAACTCGGCCGTCGCCCACGGATATACGGTTTTGCGCTTTACTGCCGACGACATCAACTACCACCTCAGCGAAGCCATCCTACTTATCAAAGCCACTCTTGAGGTGCTAAAAGGCCGCAACCCTGAGCTTCCGACCTCAGCAACTCAGCCTTACTGGAAATGGCATCTATGTGTGAAACATTTGCTTTAATGACAATTATCCTTTACATTCGGATATGCAAGCAAGACACACAGTAAAGGAGTCCAGATGGCCGACCACCCCAACATGGTCCGCAAATGGCGCCGCTGGCTCGAATTATCACAAGCCGAACTCGCTGAAAAAGCCGGCGTCTCCCGCCAGACCATCGCCAATATCGAACGGGGCAATTACTCCCCTTCGGTGCACCTCGCACTGGACATTTGCCACGAACTAGGTAAATCCGTCGAAGAAATCTTTGGAGCCGAACAACATGATTAACGCCATTGCCAACTACTCCCTCAATGAAATCGAGCGCGCCACTCGCGATGAATTCGAACGCGACACGCTCTATAAAGCCTGCGCAATTGGCATCACTCTCATCCCATTCCTCGAGCTCGTCGTCGCCGCAATCCTCGCCTGGGTTCTCCCCGGCCGAATGAGCATGCTGTGCTTCCTCGCGCTCGTACCGTCCATCCTCGGCAATTCCATCGGCACAGCTTGGATGCGCAAGCGCGTCGCCACCCCACCAGTGGGCCGAAATTGGACCGCAATGGCCGTCTATTTCATCCCACTTATCGCCATGTTCGCTGGCATTGCCTATAACGCCTACGCGCCTGCCGACGGCCACAGCCCCGCCTCTTACCTCCTCGGCACCGCCGTCGGTGTAATCACCGTACTCATCCTCACCCCCTTCATTCGTCGCCGCCAGCACCGCCGCGACCAGGCTCGCCTGGATGCCGAGCTCGAAGACTAGTCCCACTCCCGCTCCCCTCCACCCGCCCTTCGCGCTCACCGCGGACGGCGGGTTCTCGCGTTTTCTGCCCCAGTGAGCGCGTGGGGAGGTACCGCCCCCTCGCACTCACCGAGAGGCCCACTCACCGTCGTCGAAGGGATGCCGGTGACCGCGACGGGAGCATTGCTTGCCGACGCCCCCCTTCCCGCTCACCGGCAGCTAGAAAAAGCCCCATCGCCGTGCGCTGGTGAGCGCGAAGGGCGGTGGGGCGAAAGGCGATGCGGCCAAGGGGCGGGACAGAGCGAGGCGGATGAGGCCGGCCCGGGACCTGGCTAGGCAGGTTCAGTTTCCTGGACAACCTGAGGCGCCTTCGGCTTCGAGCGGAAGGTCCACAGCTTGTTGATGACGAAGTTGATGGGCATCGCCACGATGATGGAAATGGCGTTTGCCCAGTAATACATCGTGCGCAGGCCGGTGGAATCATCCAGAATATCGGCCGGCAAATGGAGCGGAGAGGTGGGATTCATCAGCAGATGCTGAATCGCCATCGACACCACGAAGGCACCAATACCGGCGAGCAGGAAGGGGAAGAATCCGCGGATCCAGGACACTTTAGACACTGACTTGAAGGTCCACATGCGGTTGAGCTGGTAGTTCCACGTATTTGCGACTAAGAAAGCGATGGTGGAATAGAGCATGAACCAGCGCAGGTGAAATTGGGTTCCGAAGAGGTTGACCAGCGGGTCATTGGGCATCGCTTCGAAGCATGCCCAGCCCCACTTCTTCGCCAGGACCGAGGTGATGAGATTTACCGCGGTACCGGAACCGCCGACGATGCCGAATTTGAGAAACTGCCCAAAATTGGACACAAAGCGCGCGACGCTGAGGTCTGCCATGGGCCGCCTTTCTAGCCAGTGATTAAATAACTACTCGATTGTAGTTCTTAAAGCCTGGGAACTGAAAAATTGACGCTCGGAATGTGATAGAGGATCTATAAAAGTTATAGCCTCGTGGAGCAGGGCGAGCGGGGTTCGGAAACCATAGAGGTCGAGCTTGCGCGGGGTAGGATAGGTATCGTCGCCAAGCAGTGGGTGGCCGAGGTAATTGAGCAGCACGCGCAGCTGGTGGGTATGGCCGGTGCGCGGCCACATGGTCACCTCCCGGCCGGCGGCGCGTACGTACGTGGAGGTCAGTGTGCCTTCGGGGGCCACGAGCACCTGGCGCGCTCCGCGGGGCTTGCGCATGCGCAGGTCAATTTCCCGGTCTATGAAAAGCGGCTGCTTGACGACGCCCCGATACCTCTTCACCGCACTCCCCTCCAGGAAGATGCGCTGGTAGGCGGCGCGGGTTTCGGGATTGCGGGAGCAGATGACGAGGCCAGCGGTCAGGCGATCCAGGCGGTGCAGGGGTACGATGTCGTCCTCGCCAAAGTCCACGCGCAGGCGCGTTTGCAGCGTTTCGCGTTGGAGGCGGCCGTTGGTGGTCGTGGGCAGGAAGTGCGGCTTATCGGCCACGATGAGGTCGCGGTCGGCGTGGACCACGGAGTAGTCGAAAGGAATCGGGGGCTCCGGCGGCACCGCAGGGTGGTACCAGGCGGGCACGGGGTGTGAAAGTGCGGCGCCGGGCGGCAGCACGGTGCCGGGCGAAAAGGGAGAGTCGCCGGCACGGGCGGCGAAGTACTCCCCTTCCTCCGGCACGCGGCCACGCAGGACCGTTTTGCGCGGGGAGATGCCCGCGCGGGCGGGAGGCCTGCCCGAATTAGGCACCGGCGAGGCGGTCGACGGCGGCATCGATGCGCTCATCGGCGCCATTGAGGCCGATGCGCACGTGCTTCTCGCCGGCCGGGCCGTAGAAGTCGCCCGGGGCAGCGAGGATGCCGCGCTCAGCCAGCCAGTCGATGGTCTCGCGGCAATTCTCGCCCCGGGTGGCCCACAAGTACAGGCCGGCATCGGAGTGGTCGATGGTAAAGCCGGCGTCGACAAGCGCGTGCATGAGCACCGCACGGCGGGAGGCGTAGCGGTTGCGCTGGAGGGCCTCGGTGTCGTCGTCGTTTAGCGCGGCGACCATGGCGGCCTGGATGGGGCCTGGAACGATGAGGCCAGCGTGCTTGCGCAGCTGCAGCAGCTCGGCGATGAGCTCGTTATCGCCCGCGAAGAAGCCGGCGCGGTAGGAGGCCATATTCGCCGTCTTGGACAGCGAATGCATGGCGATGAGGCCGGTGTTATCGCCATCGGTCACGCGCGGATCAAGGATGGACACCGGCGGATTATCGTCGTTCCAGCCCAGGCTCATATAGCACTCATCGGAGGCGATGATGGCGCCGGTCTCCCGTGCCCACGCCACGATGCGGCGCAGCTCCTCCACGCCGAGGACGCGGCCGGTGGGATTGGAGGGCGAATTCAAAAAGACCAGGGAGGCATCCTGGAAATCGGAATCCGCGCGCAGCGGCTTAGCACCGGCGAGCAAGGCGCCCACCTCATAGGTGGGATAGGCCACCGAGGGGAAGGCGACGGTCTCGCCGCGCATACCCAGAAGCGTGGGCAGCCAGGCGATGGCCTCCTTGGTGCCGACCACCGGTAGGACGCGGTCAACCTGCATGTTATAGCGGCGGGTGAGCGCGGCGGCGATGGCCTCGCGCAGCTCCGGGGTGCCGGCGGTCTGCGGGTAACCAGGGTTCTGCGCGGCCGCGGTCAACGCGAGCTGCACGCCCGGGGACACAGGGTCAACGGGGTTGCCCACCGAGAGGTCAACGATTCCACCCGGGTGGGCCTGGGCCTTCTTCTTGGCGCCGGCCAGCGAATCCCAGGGGAAGTCTGGAAGCGTCTTTCCTAGCGGTGTGCGTGCCATGTCTTACTCCTGATTCTGTGGCGGAAGCGCGGCAATCATCGGGACGTCAAAGTCCTGTGGCCCAAGGGCTGCCGCGCCGCCCGGGGAGCCCAGGTCATCGAAGAAGGCCGCGTTGGCGTCGTTGTAGTCCAGCCACTCATCGGGAACGTCATCCTCGTAGAAGATGGCCTCGACTGGGCAAGCCGGCTCGCAGGCGCCGCAGTCCACGCACTCATCCGGGTGGATGTAGAGCATGCGCTTGCCCTCATAGATGCAGTCAACAGGGCATTCCTCAACGCAGCCGCGGTCCATTACGTCAACGCAAGGCTGTGCGATCGTATAAGTCATGGAGATTCCTTGAAGCTTCCTGATTTCTCGGATTTGGGATGTTTAACAGTATGTCACTTCTGCTTGAAAAATGGCCAAACGCCCCCGCCTATCCCGGCCAAAAGCAGGAGCAGGCTGAGAATATTATTGGCCAAGAGCATGTCTCCTGTCATCGGTACGAGGAGCATGAAGGCGAAAAAGCCCAGGCACCAAACGATGAGCGGGATGGCGCCGACCATCGGCGCGGGGCTCCATAGCCGGGCGGTGCGGGTGAGCACGGAGTTAAACCACCACGCAAGCAGGATGGTGATGGGAAAAGCCACACTCGCCCCATTGGATAGCGGAATGCGGGCGGTGAGGTAGATGACCTCAAGAAAGACCGATAGCAACGCGCCGATGGCCAGCCACACTAGGCCGGTGACCTGCTCGCCGCGACTAAAATCCGTGCGCATTATAGGCCGCCCAGCAAGTCATCGGCCGGCTCACCCTGGCCCAGCTGGAAGTACTCGGCGCGCAGCAGGGGCATGACCAGCAGGTTGGATAGGCCATAGGCTCCGGGCACGTGCTCGGGTTCGTGCAGCGCGGCCACGGCGGCCTCGGGGTTGGTGCGGGTGGTGGTGCCATCGGCCACCCAGATTTGGGAGGCGTGGGCGCGCATAGCGCAGCGCTTGGCGTCCAGGGCGGCGTCGGAAAGAGCGACGGTGACGTCCGCGCCCTCGTTGGTGAAATTGTCTAGGTACTCCTGGCTGGGCTTGGTCCACCCCGCCGGCGCATCGAGGGTGTCCAAACCGGCATAGTTGGCGGCGCGTTCAAAAATGCCGTACCAAATGCGCGTGCTTGGCGACGCCGCCTTCATCACCGCCTTATGCACCGCAATGTGGTCCGGGTGGCCATAGCCGCCATCGGGCCCGTAGGTCAAGATGGCGTGGGGGTGAATCGCCTCGAGCTCGTCGCTCAGGAAATCGGCCGCCTCCTCGATGCGATTGACCAGTGCACGCGGGTTCTCGTGCGAGGGAGAGCCTGCCATGCCGGAGTCATGGAAGTGGCCGAAACCGCCCAGTTGGATGCCCTTGACGCCCAGGGCATCGAGGGCATTGGCCAATTCGCGGGCGCGGAAACCGCCGAGCTGATCATGATCGGCCAAGCCTTGGTAAGGCTCGCCGATGACCTCGCCGTCCTCGCCCAAGGTAAGCGTAATGACGATAACCTCGGCGCCGCGTGCGGCTAGAGTTGCCAGGGTGCCACCCATAAAGAGGGTTTCATCATCCGGGTGGGCGTGCACTGCCACCACGCGGTAGCCGGTTAGGTCCTTAGTCTTCATCTATCCTCCAGCGGGGCGCGGTGATAAGACCCTCGTCCCAATCATCGATGCTTTGGCCGGGGCCTACAATACCCTCCCCGAGCGCGTGGATACGCGTCTCATCCACCAAAGGCACGTAGAGAGCTTCTTTAGAGTTCACATCGCGAATGCGTCCGAGTGCTTCCTTTGGGCTCAGGGCGCCGGATAAAATCTCCTCGCGAATCTCCTCCGCGTTCTCCGGGCAGATTCCGGACAGGTCGCCGGCGAGCGGCTGCTTGTCATCGCAGCTGAAGATATTTGCCGCGGCCACCGAGTTCAGGGAGATATCCTCCCAGGTCACTACCGCATCCACCTCACCTTCGGGCAGGAGCTTGGAGGTGATCGTGGTCAGGCGCTCGGACACCACCTCGGCGGCGATCCCGTGGGCTTCGAGGACGTCATAAAGCGTATTGGCCGCGGCCAAGGCCGTGGGGCTGGTGGGGTCTACCGCAAAGCGAATCGGCTTCTTACTAGCGCGAGTGCGCAGCGCAGTGAGATCCGTGTCCTTACTAATGGGGTTATTCCCCGGTTCGAGGTTGGAGGCGCGGCCGGTGGCCAAGCGCGCGACCTGGTCCGTATCAATCAGCGAGGCCAATCCGCGGCGCGCGGCCCTTTCTTCCAGAGCTTCATCCGCGGTGGACATGTGCAGGCGCAGTTGGCGCGGGCGGGTCAGTGTCTTATCGGAAACATGCCCCAAAAGGCCCAGTGCTTCCTGCGAGGTTTGGCCAGGCGTGAAGTCCGCGAAACCAATCTGCCCGGAGCGCAGCATATTAAGCGCCTGGGTGCTATCGCGCACCTCGCGCAGCTGAATGACGTCCACCTGCGCCGGATTGGCACCCCAGAAGCGGTCGTTCCGGTTCAAGGTAATGACTCCGCGGCCGCGGTCCACGCTATCGACGAGGAAGCGCCCGGCCGATGCCGGAATCTTATCGGCCAAGGCGGAGCCGAAGTTATCGTCCTGCAGCAGGTGGGAAGGCAACAAATTATGAAAAAGCAGGTGCCAATCTTTCACCTTCTCGGAGAAATCCACGGTGACTACGCGGCCGCCATCGGAGGTATTAACAGCCGATATGGCGTGGTAGCCGGAAGGATCGCGCACACCGGCGGTAGT
The DNA here is from genome assembly GCF_022347225.1 of Corynebacterium sp. ACRPQ. Lineage (NCBI taxonomy): Bacteria > Bacillati > Actinomycetota > Actinomycetes > Mycobacteriales > Corynebacteriaceae > Corynebacterium > Corynebacterium sp. ACRPQ. The sequence goes on along the minus strand of NZ_JAKRNF010000001.1, from coordinate 194,618 downwards.
GGTCATCTGCTTCCACAGGTAGCTAAAGTCCGCACCGGAAATGGGTGTGCCATCGGACCATTGTGCGGGCGAGGCAATGACGTAGCGCACCCGCTGCACCACGCCCTTAGGCGCGGTGACCTCAGAGGCGGATTCGAGGATATCGGCGTCCCTTTGCCCGTTGTGGAACGCTGAGGGCAGCACCAGTTCTGCAATCTGGTCGACCAGCTCGGAGTTATTGGCCACCAGGTGCGGGTTCAATCCCGCGCGCAAGGGGTCCACGCCCACCGAGATGGTGGGGCGCTTGGCGGAGTCGGCATCCTGCGGCTGCTCTTCTTCCGGGGTAGGCGTGGTGGTGGTCTGATCTTCTTGCAGCACGGAGGCATTTTCCTCCACCACCGGTGGTGGGCCGGGGTTAGCCGCGCAGGCGCTAAGTAGTGCAAGGCTGGCGGTGCTGAGTACCGCTGCGATTGCCGACGCCGCGCGCCTTGGTGAAGCCGGATTCTTTTTCATCGCGGACTACTTTAGTCCCTCTCCCCCGCCGAAACGAAGATTATTGGCGCTAGACTCGGCCATAGACCGCAACTTTTAAGGAGGCCCCGATGCTCATCTGCCAAGAAATGTTCCTTCTACTAACCAAGGACAACGGCAAGAAGGAAGACTGGGTATCCAATAATGAGGCCGCCCTGCGCGCCACCGTACTCGCGGACCTGCTGCTGGGCGGTCACGTAGAGCTCGGTGAGAAGAAGAAGGTAGAGACCACTCCACAGCGCCCAGAGCACCCCGTGTTGGCTTGGGCCTGGGAGGAGCTGCAGCAACACAAAGCCACCAGCATGCAGAGCCTCTTGGAGGCCTCGTGGTTTACCCCGCGGGAAATCATCGCGTTGGATTTCCACGCAAATGGACAGCTCGACGTGGAAAAGGCCAAGTGGTGGCAGATAAGCGGCGACCGCTACATCATGACGGACTTGGAGCTGGAAAAGGAACTGCGCGAACGGTTGGTTGCGGTGCTGGAGGCGCAGCGGCCGGCCGAGGTCAACGACGTCATTATTCTCGATATTCTCCGCGAGGTCAGCGGCGCCTATACCCTGCTGAAAAACAATGCGGAGGGAATGAAGCGCCGGGAGATGCGGGCACGCATTCAGGACATCAAAAAAGAGGTGGAGTATGACAAAACCGCCTCCTCAGCGGTCAAGGCCGTAGTTGAGGAGGCGGCAGCGGTTGCGGCGATGGTGGCCACATCAGCGGCAATCACCACCACCTAGGGTGCGGCTTATTACTTATTCATCTGCTTCTTGCGAGCAGCAGCACGCTTGCGGTCGGTAGCGGAAAGCTCCACCTTGCGCACGCGCAGGACGTCCGGGGCGACCTCGACGCACTCGTCGTTACCACAGAATTCCAGTGCTTCTTCCAAGGAGAGGGTGTGCGCCTTGGCCAGGGTGACGGTGGCATCCGCAGTAGCGGAGCGCATATTGGTCAGCTTCTTTTCCTTGGTGATGTTGATGTCAATATCCTCATCGCGGTTATTGGCACCAACGACCATGCCCTCATAAGCCTCGGCGCCCGGCTCGACGAAGAAGTTGCCGCGGTCAGCCAGCTGCATCAGCGCGTACTGAGTGATCTGGCCGGTACGGTCAGCCACGAGAGAGCCGGTCGGGCGGGACTTGATCTCGCCGGCCCAGACATCCAGGCCGTCGGAAATGGAGTTGGCAATGCCGGCACCACGTGTCTCGGTCATGAACTGGGTGCGGAAGCCAATGAGACCGCGAGCAGGAACGCGGAAGACCATGCGCACCCAGTCGCCCTCGCGAACGTCCATGGCCTGCATCTGACCCTTGCGGCCAGCCAACAGCTGGGTAATAGCGCCCTGGTGCTCGGACGGGGAGTCAATGGTGAGGATCTCGTATGGCTCGTAGGTCTTGCCGTCGATTTCCTTGGTCACAACCTGCGGCTTGCCGATGGTCAGCTCGAAGCCCTCGCGGCGCATGGACTCGATGAGCACGGATAGCGCCATCTCGCCGCGGCCCTGGACCTCCCAAGCATCGGGGCGCTCGGTAGGCAGCACGCGCAGGGACACGTTACCGATAAGCTCCTGCTCCAACCGGGCCTTGACCATACGCGCGGTAAGTTTATCGCCACCGCCCTGTCCTGCCATCGGGGAGGTATTGACGCCGATGGTCATGGAGATGGCCGGCTCGTCCACGGTGATGCGCGGCAGAGCCTCAGGGTTTTCCGGATCGGCGATGGTGTCACCAATCATGACATCGGAGATACCGGAAATGGCTACGATATCGCCGGCGATGGCCTCCTCCGCGGGCTGGCGCTCGAAGCCAACGGTGCGCAGCAGCTCGGCGACCTTCACGGTCTTGGTGTGCTGGTTGCCATCCTCGTCGTAGTGGATCCAGGCCACCTGCTGGCCCTTCTTGATGCGGCCGGCGTAGATGCGCAGCAGCGCGATACGGCCCAGGAAGTCGGAGGCGTCCAGGTTGGTCACGTGCGCCTGCAGCGGGGCGTCGACGGTAGCGGAGGGCTCTGGGAGGACGTTGTAGATGACGTCGAAAAGCGGCTGCAGATCCTCGCCTTCAGGGACGTTGCCATCGCCTGGGTTCTCGGTGGAGGCAACGCCGGCGCGGCCGGAAGCGTAGAGAACCGGAAGGTCCAGCAGCTCCTCGGCGGCGGCCGCAGCTTCCTCGTCCTCCAGGCCGGCGGCGATTTCCAGCAGCAGGTCCTGAGACTCGGAGACAACCTCGTCGATGCGGGCATCTGGGCGGTCAGTCTTGTTCACGCAGATGATAACCGGCAGCTTGGCTTCTAGTGCCTTGGTGAGCACGAAGCGGGTCTGCGGCAGCGGACCCTCGGAGGCATCGACGAGCAAGACAACGCCATCCACCATGGAAATACCGCGCTCGACCTCGCCACCGAAGTCGGCGTGGCCTGGGGTGTCGATGACGTTAATAATCAGGTCCTGGCCGTCCTTGCCCAGGCCCTTGCGGTGAATGGCCGTGTTCTTGGCCAGAATGGTAATGCCGCGCTCGCGCTCCTGATCATTGGAGTCCATGACGCGGTCCGTGTGTTCACCGTGGTCACCAAAGGCGCCGGACTGCTCCAGCATGCCGTTGACCAGGGTGGTCTTGCCATGGTCAACGTGCGCGACGATGGCAACATTACGGAACTCGGTATTACTCACTAGTGGGGTTCTCCTTCGGAGGATCTACAGCGCTTGCGCGCGCGAAATTGATCTTGAACGAGCTCCCACGATACCCCCTTAAAGGGCCAAGTGCAGCATTGGGGATGGCTTTACCCCGTAACGCACCGTATAGAACGGGCGAAAAATCTTATAGATTGCCAAAGCACTTGACACTCCCCCAGCCATCACTATCGTTACTGTAGGTAATATTGTTACAAATGTGACAACTGGGGTTTAACCGCCCTTCCCGAGACCGCACCCAAGGAATTGATAACGTGAGCCACGCCCGCACCACCTGGCGCCTGTCCGGCCGCACCGGTTATATCGCCGCTGCCACGGCCGCGCTCATCGGCCTCGCCTCTCCCCTCGTCGCCCCAGCGCAGGCTTCCGCACCGGATCTTTCTTCCTTGGTGCAGCAGGCGTCCTCCCATAGCCCACTGGACGAGCTCGGCCGCCCCAACCAGGAAACCCAGGACCGCATCCGCGCTTTTGCGGCACAACCGTGGATTCCCGAGGATGTTCGCAACGCTATCCTCTCGGGCCTCGCGTTCTTCGCCGGCGGCGGCGATGGCAAGGACGGGGTAGCCATGCCGGAGGGCAATAACCCGAACTTCCGCCAGTTCTACTGGCCCACGGTCTCCGCACACTGCATCGACGGCACCAGCGATGCCATGGGCTCGGCCATCGCCGTTCCCGGCCCCACCGAAATGCCGGCACCGGGCGCAAAGCCCGGTGAAACCGTATTCCTCTTCACCGCTCTTGGCACCCCACCGGCCGCGCGCGAACAAGGCGGGATGAACGTGCAGTGGTTCAACCTTGACACCCTGCGCAGCGGTGTCACCCCACTGAATAACAATGGCATCAATCAGGACGGCCCTACCACCTTGTCCGGCACCGCCCAGACCGGCAAGGGCACCGTCATCGCGCTGCTTTCTGGCGGCGTGAACACCCAGGAATCCCGCTGCAATTTTGCCCCGACCGCCGCCTTCCTTGAGGTGAAGTAGATGCCGGTGGATCTCCATCCGGTCAAGCGCGAGACCTTTAATACCGCCGAGTACACCAATACCGATCCCAAGGGATTCCTGCGCGAGGTCGACACGTACACCGAGACGGAGTTCGGCCTCTACATGGCACGCGGCGCCGACCACCCACGCTTCGGGTACTTGGAATCGTGGCTGCTGCCCGATCTCAACCTGCGCGCCAATATTTTCCATTTCCGCCCCGGCGTAGACGTCCACCAAGACTTTTATATTGATGTGGCCGAAATCCAGCGCGATGGCACGGTGTGGACCACCCGCGATCTTTATGTGGATCTTGTTGCCACCCGCGGCAAGCCCATTTCCGTGCTCGATATTGATGAGCTCTCTGCCGCGACCTCCGCTGGCTTGATTTCTGCCGAGGACGCCGAGAAAGCGATCGACACTACACTTGCCGCGGTCGAGGGCATTACTCGCAGCGGTGATGATGCGATGGCTTGGCTGGCGCATCAGGGGATACACTTAACGTGGTCCGATAACATCACCTTAACCCCAGAAGGATAATTTATGGCCGGTGGCCTTTTTGCCCTGCTTGACGACGTCGCCCTGATCGCCCGCTCCGCTGCCTCCAGCGTTGACGATGTGGCCGCCCTCGCGGGCAAAACTTCCGTGAAGGCCGCAGGTGTGGTGGTCGACGATGCTGCCGTAACCCCGCAATACGTGGAGGGAATCAAGCCGCAACGCGAGCTGCCGATGATCTGGCGCATCACCAAGGGCTCGCTCATCAATAAGCTCGTCATCATCTTGCCCATCGCCATGATCCTCTCTTGGATCGCACCGTGGGCACTCACCCCCATCCTGATGTGCGGCGGTACTTTCTTGTGCTTTGAAGGTGCGGAGAAGATCCTGCACCACGTTCTCCCCCACCGGGAAAAGGAGACCGAGTCAGTCCAGGAAAAGGGCGCCGATGCCGAGGACAGCCTAGTTAAGTCCGCTATCACCACCGACCTCATCTTGTCTGCCGAGATCATGGTCATTTCCCTTAATGAGGTCATCAACGAGCCATTTTGGATGCGCCTGGGTGCCCTCATCTTCGTCGGCATCTTGCTGACCCTGGGTGTCTACGGCGCCGTTGGCCTTTTGGTCAAGATGGACGATATTGGCATGGCCCTCAATAAGCGCCACGATGGCAAGTCCACGGTGGGCAACGCCTTGGTCAAGGGCATGCCGATCGTGCTGGATATCATCGGCGTCATCGGTACCGCCGCCATGCTGTGGGTAGGCGGCCATATCGTGGTCAAGGGCCTGCACGAGTTCGGCATGGATCAGCCCCACGAATTCATCGCGTCCACGACCGAGAATATCTCCAATGGCGCCCTGGCATGGCTGGCAGATACCGGCATGTCCATGGTCTGCGGCCTGGTGCTTGGCGTAGTCGTTGCCACCATCGTGATGGCGGTTAAGGCCTCCTTTGGCAAGACTTCGGCCACTTCTGCCGAGCCGGCGGAAGCTTAACGCTCCGTAGCCCGGCTGCATAGCCGGCTACATAAATAGCATCAGCGAAACCGCCATCACGGCCATGCCGGCAATCAAGCCGTAAATGGCGTGATGGTGCTCGCCGGTCTCCTCCGCGGTGGGCAATAGCTCATCCAGCGAGATAAAGACCATAATGCCGGCGATGGCGGCGAAGCTAATGCCCATCGTCGCCGGACCAATAACCGGCATGAGAAGGCCGAAGCCGATGAGCGCGCCGAGCGGCTCGGCCAGGCCAGACAAGGTGGCCCACCAAAAGGCCTTCTTGCGGGAGCCAGTGGCCTCGCGCAGCGGAACAGCCACCGCAATGCCTTCCGGGATATTGTGAATGGCGATGGCCACCGCCACCGGCACCGCAACTTCCTTAGAATCCAGGCCGGATAGGAAGGTGGCAAACCCCTCGGGGAAATTGTGCAGGCCCAGCGCGCAGGCGGTAAATACGCCGGTTTTCATTAGCTTCTTGCGGCGGGCTTCTTCGGCCGTGGTGGCCGGCTCATGGGGGTTAATCTCCTCCGGCACGAGCCGGTCAATGATGGCGATGACGGCGATGCCAGCAAAGAACGCCCCGACGGCGGCCCAGGTGCCGGTGGTTTCCTCGCCGAGGGCGTCGGAAAGCTGCGCAATGCCTTCCGGCAGGATCTCCATAAAGGAGACATACAGCATCACGCCGGCCGAAAGCCCCAGTGCAGCGGCCATAAAAGCCGGCCCCGGCTGGCGCCTTCCCACCGCCAAAGCGCCGCCAATCGAGGTCGATAGACCCGACAGCAGCACCAAGGCGAAGGCAAAGGCAAAGGTACTAAAAGTCATAGCTGGCACCCTACCAGCCAATAATTGTCAAGTATTAATTTTCTTCCTTATCCTCCGGCACCGGCGAGATGAACTCGCCATTCTTGATAGATGGATCGTTGTCCACATACTCGCCCGCCTCATAGTCATAGCCCACGGCGCGGCCCTCTTCGTCCGTGCGCGCGTACCAATCGGTCACCTCTGCTGCAGTGGAGTTAAAGTGCGCGCCCGTTGCGTAGTCGCCGTCTGTCGGCTCGATAGACAGGGCAAAGTTATCGCCATAATCGCGCACGCCCCGCACGATCGCATTAGAGACCGCTTCGTCCTCGTAGAAATGACGGATGGAGGCAGGATCATGGCGCAGCTCGCGCACCAACGCGATGCACATGAGCACGATGATAACCGCGAAAGGCAAAGCCGTCACCGTAATAAGGTTCTGCAGGCCCTGCAGCGCATTACGGCCACCGGCAAGCAAAATGACCACGGCAATGCCAGCCATACATACCACCCAAAAGACCGTTACTGCCGGGTTGGGCTTGGGGTTGCCGCGCTGGGTGAGCTGCGAGTTCACAATGGATGCGGAGTCAGCCGTGGTAATGAAGAAGACCACCAGCATGATGATGACGATGGGCGCCATCCACTCCGCTCCTGGGAAGTGGTCCAAGACCTTGAAGAAGATGTCTTCTGCCGCCGGCATGGAATCAATAGTGCCATCTGAGGCGATATCGCCATCGCGGCGCTGCAACCAAATGGTGGTACCGCCCAGGATGGTATAAGCGGCAACAATGATGGCCGAGGGAATAAGCAACACACCGAGCACGAACTGGCGGATGGTTCGCCCGCGCGAAATCTTGGCTACGAAGACGCCCACGAATGGCGACCACGATACCCACCAAGCCCAGTAGAAGGTGGTCCAGGAGGACAGGAACGCAACCATGTCTTCCCCCTGGCCCATATTGGCAGAGAGCATCTGCGGCATTTCATCGAGATATTCAATCACCACGGCCGGCAGCATATTGGCCAAGAAGGCGGTCGGCCCCACGACGAAGAAGAACAAGGCCAGGGCCATGGCCAGCACCAGGTTGATATTGGAGAGCCACCGAATGCCCTTCGCCACGCCGGAGACGGCCGAGAAGATCGTTCCGATGGACAGGACCACGATGATTACCAGCGCCGCGGTGTTGCCGGTGGTAGACCAGCCGCTGACCAATTCCACGCCGCGGCCGATCTGCAGCGCACCGATGCCCAGCGTGGCGGCGGTGCCGAAGAGAGTGGCAATAATGGCTAAGCCATCGATGATGCGCGCGGGCAGGGAATCAGAGGAGCGATTGCCAAAGAGCGGCATCAGGATGGAGCTCATCAGCGGCACGCGGCCGCGGCGGAAGGACACGTAGGCCACGCACAGGCCCACGATGGCATAAATCGCCCACGCATTAAGGCCCCAGTGCATGGCTGCCTGCGCCATGGCGCCCAGCACCGCTTCATCGCTCGCGGCCTCATAGGCACCAGGGCGCGGCGAAAGGTAGTAGCTCAGCGGCTCGAAGGGGCCGAAGAAGATAATGCCGATGCCAATGCCGGCGCCAAAGAGCATCGCAGCCCAGCTCACCGTGGAAAATTCCGGCTTCTCCCCATCTAGTCCGAGAGGGATTTTGCCGTACTTTGAAATGGCCAAGATGATGAGCAAAAACATCAGGAACGTCGCCAAGGCGGTAAAGATCCAGCCCAAGTTACGCATCACCCAATCGAGCGCTGCCGAAGAAGCATCGAAGACCTGCTCGGGCGCAATCACACCCCAGATTACGAAGGCGACGACCAGTCCGCCGACCACAAAAAGGATCGGCTTGTCTACTCCATACTTGACCTTCTGGTCCTCAATGGCAACGCCCGGCACCAGTGCGGGGTGGATATTATGCGGGTACATAATGTCTTTGAGAATGCGCTTGGCGTTGCGGGTGCGCTTTTTGCTTTCCTCCGAATTATTCACCCCACGCACAGGGCGGGATGAGGAAGACGGTAAAGAAGAGATGGTTCTACTCCTATTTTGTTTTCCGGGTTTCACTTTTAAGAGAGCTGTCTACACATTAATAGAAACTCGCAGGATATAAAGCTGGCGCCAGCCCTATCCCCCATATGCGTAAAATGAGCTACGCATTGTTTACCGGCCTTTAACCTTGGGAGTGACTTTCTATGGCGCTATACCCGCTCGCGACTAGTTACTTCGGCGTGGAGCATGTTGCGGTCCTCGAGCACCCAGTGCTGGGCACCGCATTGAGTATCCCCGGCGTGGCGAAGCACGCTGCGCTTGTCGACGTCTCCCTAGAACCCGATACCTACACCAACGGCTGGCGCGTTCGCTCAGACTTCGGCTTCTTAGGGTTTCTGGACGAGGTCGAGGCGGCGGAGTATCCCGCCTTGGAGCGATTGAAGGCTTCCTCTGCACAGCCACAGACGATCGCCACCGTGGAGGTAGTTGACGGCCAAGTCGAGGTTGCCGTGTCACTGGGCCTGTGGCCGTGGATGGTGCCGGTCAATGACCAACCGCAAGGAACCGCGCTGCTCTCCGGCGGACGAGGCGTGCTGATCGATGCCGCCGCCGGCGACCTATCGCCCGCTCAGCTTGAGCAGATGGGCACGCAGCAATTTTTCGTCACACTGGACGACCTTGCCGGCACCGCGGTGGCGACCTGCGACGATACGGTTCTCGGCCCCCTCAGCGACAGTGCCGCGCTCCCTGGACTGCGCGCCGCATTCGCTGCGGCAAACGGTTCTGGGGCGGGGCTTTCTGCCCGCGCCTACGCGAGCCACGGCATGCTTGCCGTCGATATCCCCGCCGATGAGGCCACCACCGCGGAGCTCTTCTCCCCCGCTGTTCCACCGCTGCGCGTGCCTGCCCCACAACCTGCGATTCCCGCCGCTGCGCCCGCAGCCACACCGGCTCAGCCCGAGGTCTGGGAGCACACGCTCTCCGGCGAGGCCGTCGTGACGGCCCGGCCCACCGGCTCGCGCCGCCCGAAAGGGCCACAGGCCCAGCCGGCTGCACCCGCTAATCCAGATGCGCCAGCTCAGCAGCACAATGAGCAAACACAACAACCGCAGGCCAGCGCCAAGCTGGCGGAGTTGGTCTCCTCCATCCCAGCAGAGCAGAATTTCAGCTGGCGTGCGCTGCCGGTAGCCGAAGAACCGGGCCGCTTTTCCTCCGAATCCGCGCGCGTGCGAGCCCGGCGCGTGGCCCGCGAAACCTCTCACCACCGCGGGGGCAATCACCGCAAATAGGTGCGGCGACCGGACTCAGGGGCCTTGTTAGCGCAGGGTGCGTTGGCCCCCGTCGCCGCGGCGAGTAATCCGCTGGGCGTCGAGGTATTCCAGCAGCGGGATGGCTACCCGCCGCGTGGTGCCCAGCGCTTTACGGGCTGCCGAAAGCGTAAAGGGCTGCTCTAGTTCGGCCAGCCGCCGGCGTGCTTCCTCCGGTGCCGAGGGCAAGAGCACGATTCCCTGCTTGAGGCGCAGGAGGCGCCCGGCGCGCTCGGCGGCGGCAAGCTCCTTGGGGCCCAGGCCCAGCTCCGTGAGATCATCTGCCTCGGGGGCCACAAAAGGTTCTGCCTTAAGCCTTTCCTCGATGGCAACGACCCCGCGCTCCGCCGCGCCGAGGTCCGCCCGTTGCCCGGGAAGGCGCAGCACTCCCTCGCTGCTTTCCACCTTCGCAGCGGCGATGGCAAGGCCCAGCAAGCCTTCTTCTTGCAGGCCGAGGGCGTCCATGGCCGCCTTGCGGGGCATTCCCGGTGCCAGGGGATGTGCGGCGGCGTGGGCGTGCAGGGCGTCGGTAAGCGCGTGCTTCCACCGCGTAACTTGGGAGGCGGCAATCCACCAGTCGCGGAAGGCGATAATGCCTTGCGGCGGCGCTGCGGTAGTAAAGCCATCGCGGGCTAAGTCATCCACACGGGCAAAGCCGACGCGGCGCAGGTAAGTGGCAGGATCGCGGAATGAGTGCTGGGCGCTGAGATCTTCTGCGCGGCGGCGGGCGGCTCCGCGCCGGTTAAGCTCCGGCGGGCGCAGGTCTACTGTCTCTACGCCGGCGACGACGTGCCGGCCGCCAGGGCTGCGCACTACGAAGCGATCAAGGAGCCGCAGCGGCTGCGGGTGCGCCAGGCTGATGCGCGCGAAATCGGCGGACAGGGGACGCAGGTGGGCCTCTACCCCGGCAGTACCGGTGTGCACGACGAGGTTATCGGGCAGCCCGTCGAGCTCCGCGCCAAAGGTGCGGCGCACATCAAGGTGGTCCACCATACGCCACGCACCCGGGGTTAGCAGCACGTCGCCGCGGTGGATATCGGCGGCATCCGCCCCACGCAGGTTGACGGCCGCGCGAGTGACGGGGCCGAGTGAATCCTGCGCACGATTTTCACTATGGAGGCCACGGATTTCCACGTCCCTTTCCCCACCGGCCGCGGCCACCTTAAGGCTATCGCCCACGCGCAGGGTGCCCGCGGAAAGCGTTCCGGTCACCACGGTGCCCGCGCCCTTCACGCTAAAGGCGCGGTCCACCCACAGGCGCACGGGTGCCTGCTCATCGGGAGCGGGCGCAGCGGCAAGGACCTCATCGAGCACCTGCCGCAGCGCCGCAATGCCTTCGCCGGTGGGGGCGGATACGGGGATAATGGGGGCGTCGGCAAGCGGGGTACCGGCCAGCTGCGTCCGGATTTCTGCGGTGCGGTCCACGGTGGCGCGGTCGCTGCGAGTGAGCGCAATGATGCCATGCTTTACTCCCAGCGCACGCAAGGCATCGCGGTGGTCGGTGGACTGGGCCTGCCATCCCTCATCGGCCGCCACCACGAAGAGGACGACCGGGGCTGGGCCCACGCCAGCGAGCATATTGCCCAGGAATTTTTCATGGCCGGGCACATCTACGAAAGCCACATCCGCGCCAGAAGGCAGCGTGGTCCAGGCAAACCCCAAATCAATGGTCAGGCCGCGGCGCTTTTCTTCCTCCCAGCGGTCCGGGTCCATCTCCGTAAGAGCCCGGACCAGGGTGGATTTGCCGTGGTCCACATGGCCGGCAGTAGCGACGACGTACACCTAGCCCACCGCCTTAATAGCGGCAATAACCGTGGCGTCGTGGTGAGCGGGAACGCAGCGAATATCCACCAAGCAGCGGCCCTGATGCACGCGGCCTACCACGGGCGGGTCCTGGCGGCGCAGCGCGTCTGCATAGGGCTCGGGCAGGCTCACCGCGAAGCCGGGCAGCGGGTACTCGGGCGCCCCGCCACCGCCCACGCGGCCATCGTGAGGTACCACTTCTGCCCCGACTGCCTGCGCGATGGCTTCCGTGCGCTCGCGGTGGGTCTGGGGATCGAGGTGGAGGGCGTCCTGCACCGCATTCGAGGGCGTAGAAATGGCCGCCTCCAGCGCGTTGAGGCGCAGCTTATCTATGCGCACCGCACGCGCCAGCGGGTGCTTCTTCACCGCGGCAATCGCGTCCTTGGTGCCGAGCAAGATTCCTGCCTGCGGACCGCCAAGTAGCTTATCGCCGGAGGCTATGACGATATCGGCGCCGGCGCGCAGCTGGGCCTGGATATCTGGTTCTTCTGGCAGCGCCGGGTCATGGGTGAGCAGGCCGGAGCCCACGTCCACGATGAGTCGCGTATCGTGCTCCACCGCTAGGCGGTGCAGTTCCTCTACCCCGACTGCGGAGGTAAACCCCTCGATGCGGAAATTGGAAGGATGCACCTTCAAGATGGCGCCGGTGTTATCTCCCAGAGCGCGTTCGTAATCGGCCAGGTGCGTGCGGTTAGTCGCCCCAATTTCTTTGAGGCGCGTGGCCGTAGACTCGATGAGCTCAGGCAGGCGAAAGCCCGCACCGATTTCAATGAGCTCGCCGCGCGAGATGATGACTTCTTTGCCAGGAGCGAGCGCGGTGGTGGCAAGCAGCAAGGCGCTGGCGCCGTTATTGACCACGAGGGCATCTTCTGCACCGGGGCAAGCTGCGAGTAGCGCGGCCGTGGCGCCGGCACCGCGATTCTTTGATCGCTTGCCCGAGTTCAGGTCCATTTCCACATCCGTATAGGAGGCGGCAGCGTGCAGGGCCTCTACCGCGGCGCTGGGAAGCGGGGCACGCCCTAAGTTCGTATGAATGATGACGCCGGTGGCGTTAATGACCGGCCGCAGGGAATGTGCGTTCTTTTGTTCCAGGCGCTGCGCAATTTCTGCGGGTATATCGCTGACCGGTAGCTGACCGCGGCGCGCTTGGGTGACTGCGCCCTGGATTATCGCGCGGATGGTGTGCGCGGCTAGGCCCTGGCGCGCAGATTCTACTTCCGGCAGTTGGAGCAGCTCGTCCATGCGGGGAATATTCCTGCGGGGATCCGAGCTGGCAGCAGGCGTGGGCGTGGGCACTGTGGCATTCCTCCTTGCGCGCGGGTGGCGGAGACGGACAGGAATCGAACCTGCCAGACCGAGATGCTCGGCCTCACCGGTTTTGAAGACCGGGGCGCCCACCAGGACACGTACGCCTCCGTGTGCTCACCTTACACGGGCATTCCTCGGTACCGGGACACCTACCAGACGCTACATTCACCGCGGTGCGCCACGGTGGCTCCTGCGGCACCCGAGGAGATTCTTTTGCTGCGCATTATTCCCCGTTAATAGGCAGCAAGGGGCTCCCGTATAACTAGTAAAATAGCCGTATGACCGAAGATATTAAGCTCACCTCTTTCGCGGCCGGTGGCGGCTGCGCCTGCAAGATTCCCGCTGGGCAGTTGGAATCCGCCGTCGAAGGCCTCATTGGTAAGGCCGACCCCAACGTGCTGGTCGGCTTGGACGATGGCGACGACGCCGCGGCCGTCAAGATCCAAGATGGTCTGGCGGTTATCTCCACTGCGGACTTTTTTACGCCCATGCTCAATGACCCCTATGACTGGGGACGGGTGGCCGCGGCCAATGCGCTGTCTGATGTCTATGCCATGGGTGGCACCCCGGTTACCGCCATTAACCTGGTGGGCTGGCCCAATGAAAAGCTGAGCCTGGATGTGCTGCGCGAGGTATTGCGCGGCGGCATGGATATAGCCACCGAGGCCGGCATCTCCGTCACAGGTGGGCACTCCATCACCGCGCCCGAGCCGCTCTACGGTATGGCAGCTACCGGCATCGTTGCCCCCGACAAGCTAATGCGCAACGACGCCGCCGAACCCGGCCTGCCCATCACCCTGACCAAGCCCATTGGCGTGGGCATCCTCAACAACAAGCACAAGGCCACCGGCGAGGTCTCCCAGGCCGCGGTCGATTCTATGACCACCTTGAACCGTGAGGCCGCCCGCGCAGCGGTGGAGGCGGGCGTGCGTGCGGCCACGGATGTCACCGGCTTCGGGTTGCTCGGCCACCTGTACAAAATGTGCCGCGCTTCCGGCATCGCCGCGGAGCTCGACTTTTCCGCCGTGCCCACCATCGAAGGCGCGAAAGAGGCGCTGGCGGAGGGCTTCATCCCCGGCGGTTCCCGCCGCAACCTGGACTGGGTGCGTCCCCACCTCGATACCTCCTTGAGCGAGGAAGAGCTGGTGCTGCTTGCCGACGCCCAAACTTCCGGCGGCCTCCTCCTCATCGGCGAGGTTCCCGGCTACCCCGTCATCGGCCACACCACCGAGCGCACCGGCGATGCCTATATCACGGCCTAAGATGCGCCGACGCCTCCCCACTTTCCTCGCCCTCGCCTCCATCGCCCTTGCCGGGGTGGGGCTGGTGGGGTGCTCGTCCGAGGGGGCATCGCCAAGCGAATGCTCCCCTGTTGATATTGCCGCGGTGCGCGAGGCCCTGCCGGATTCGCTCGCTAAGGCGAAGCTCGACCCGCACTCCACCGACGAGGATGAACACTCCTTCTCAGTGCTCTACCGTGCACAGGATAAGGAGCAGGTCAGCCTGCTGGGGACGAAGTATGAGGCCGAGGGCGCACCCGTGTGCCCCGAGGATCCCGATGAGGCGGCACAGCGTTACTTAGAGCTGCTGCACGACGACCTCGATGCCCAAAACGCCGCCCAGCAGCGCCCCGCCAATGAGTACTCCCCCTTCGAGTTCACCGCCGCTGACAGGCGCTTTTATTGTTCTGCCTGGCCGGTCGAAGAGTCAGTGTCTACCACGTGCGTGACCACCGTGGGCGATGTGGCGCTGAACTACTACCTTCACCGCGATGGCCGCGATTCCGCAGCCGAGCAACAACGCATGGAAGACATCGGCTCGGAGCTCGCCCCCGTCCTGCAGGACCTGGACTAGTCCGGGCTCACTACATCGTGGTCGAGGCCCTGCTCGCGCCGGCGCTTTTCCGCCCGGCGCTTCTGCGGCCCGATGGTGGTCTCCGGATTCTTCACCGCTTCCAGCCCGGCGTTAAGCACGCCAAAGCGCGTGCACGCCGAGCCTGCCAACAGCGATAGCCCCGCGGCTACCGAGACGGCCCGCGACTTCGTCACCGCAGCCACTGCACTACCGACACCGCCGGCCTCGATGAAGCATTCCGAAGCCTTCATCAACGCGCCCGGCTTGCCCTCGTGCAGCGCCTCGCGCGGCTCCGGCTCCATGCCTTCTTCAAGAACCTTGGTCGCCACCAGATCGCTGGCCGCCGCGGCCATACCCAACGCGCGGGCCGGTCCCGCGTGCTCGACCGGAGTGGTCACCATAGCCAGGCCTGACGACGCCGCGCCCGCCGAGGAGACGAAAACATACGGCAGGTGCTTTTTCATGTCATTCCACACCGGGTTCGAGGTATTAGACAGCAATACCGCGGTATAGCCCGCGAGCGGACCACCGAGTACGCCCGCGACCGCGCCCGCCGGCCCGGCCGACTTCTTCAGCGCCGTGCGCACAAACTTCGGCAACGGCAGCTTGTGGTCAGTCGCCGCATCCACTTCCGCGGCGGCCGGCAGCGCGGCCACGCTGGCAAATCCCGACAAAATCCACGAGCCCATGGACATTGGCGAGGTCACCTTGAAGACGCGGAACATGTTCAGGGCGCGTTCCGGGCGGCCCAAGTCCAGAATCAAAAAGACCGATCCCACGGCCGCCGCGCCAAAGGCAGAGATCCGCGTGGTGCGACGCAGCGGCGCATTGCCCACGGCCTGTGCACCAGCGGCCAAGAGTCCCGAGCCACCGCTCACACCGCCTAGAAAGAAGTAGGCGCCGATAGGCCATTCCCACGGCGGCGCCTTCACCACTGGGCGGCCATAGTAAGACGAGAACTCGAAGTCTTGCGCCATGCGCTCCTCTTTGGAGCCGTCCTGCGCGCCGGCGCCCGGCCGCTTCCGCTTCTTCTTCGGCTTTGTACCGTCGAATTTCCGGTAGCGATTGCGTCGCTCCGGCTGCGGTGGGCGATACTCATCAAAGTTGCTCATTTGCGTCCCCCAATCAGGAAGGAACCGGCCACGGCCAGCGCCATGCCGCCGATAGCCTTGGCTGCGGTCTTATACATCTGCGGTAAATCGGCCGTCGGCACGCGCGGGTCCGGCGGCAAACCGTAGACCTCAGGTGAATCCAAAAGCAGGAAGATGGAGCCAGTTCCGCCCACGCCATCGTCCTGGTTGGCACCGTAAAGGCGGGCCTCGGTAAGGCCTTGCTCGTGCAGTACGCGCACGCGTTCCTTGGCTGCGGCCAGCATCTCCTCGTACGGGCCGAACTGGATGGAATCAGTAGGACAGGTCTTAGAACATGCTGGCTGTTCGCCCTGCTTCAGGCGGTCGTAGCACATGGTGCACTTTTGGGCCACGCCCAAGTTCTTGATCGGCATCGACTCGCCTGGCGTGTGGTCCGGTCCCTGCGGGGCAAGCTGCTTCAGCTTTTTCAGCACGTTCACGCCGGCATGGGAATTATCCACGTAATCCACCGTGGCCGTCTTGTCGTACTTCAGCGCCACACCGCCGTCATCGCGGCGCTCGATGACGCCAAACGGGCAGCCGGCAACGCAGGTGCCGCAGCCATTGCACACATCATCCTGGACCACAACGGTGCCAAACTCGGTGCGGAACAGCGCGCCTGTAGGACACACGTCCAAGCAGCCCGCATGCGTGCAGTGCTTACACACGTCCGAGGACATGAGCCACCGGAACGTATCCGTATCCGGCGGGGTGGTATCAACCTCTGGGGCCTGCACCCCTACCGAGGGCATACCCAGGGAAATGAGATTCTTTCCCTCCTCGCGGGCATGCTCGATGCGGTCATTGTTTTGCTCCACAAAGGCCACGTGCCGCCAGGTATTTGCACCCAGTGCGCCGGTGTTGTCATAGGAATCACCCGTGACGTCATAGCCTTCAACCGGGTTGCGGTTCCACTCCTTGCACGCCACCTCGCAGGCCTTACACCCGATGCACACGGAAGTATCGGTGAAAAAGGCCATGCGGCGGTACTTGTCATAGCCATGCCGGCTCGCGTTTTCGGTCAGAAGATTTGTCATTTACCTACCTTCTTCGCTTTCCTCGCCCTTCTCGCCGTGCTCATCCGCATCCGCGGGCTGCTGCGGCTCTGGGTTATAGGTGAAGGAATCATCCACGGTGAGCAGATCATTGCCGGAATCCAGGTTCAGGTGCGCGCGCTTCTGATACTCCTTGAGCATCTCCACACGGGCCTCACCACGCGGGCGACGCCCCGGCTGGATATCGCAAGCGCCGATCTTGGAATTCTGGATGAATACGTTCGGCTCCAACGTAAGGCCCAGCAAATCATTGGCACCATCGCCTGCGACGGCCGTGGAATCGGACTCGCCATAGTGATACGGCAAGCCGATCTGGTGGAACTCCTCACCATTGATCTTCATCATCTGCATGCGGTCAGTGACCAAGACCTGCGCCTCAATGACGCCGCGTGGCGAGATGATCGTGGCCCACTTACCGTTTTCCAAGCCACGCTTTTCTGCCAAGGCCTTATCGACCTCGCAGAAAAGGCCCGGCTGCAGCTCCGCCAAATACGGCAGGCGGCGCGACATCGCACCCGAAGTATACATCTCGGTGAGGCGATAGGTGGAAAAGACAAACGGGAACACCTCCGAGCCCGGCTCACCAGGCTCTGGGCGCGACAGGTTGTCTGGGCGCTTAATGGTCAGGCGCGTCGGCGATTGCTGCTGTTTGTACAGCACGTTGTGCACCGGGGACTCGTGCGGCTCATAGTGGGTGGGCAATGGGCCGTCGGAAAGCCCGGTCGGTGCAAAGAGCCAACCGCGGCCATCTGCCTGCATAATGAAGGCATCGGTGCCATCGAGGGCGTCCGGGCCCACGGCGTCGACCGGAGCCTTGTAGTCCGGGGCCTTGGTAGCCGGGAAGTCCGGCACGTCATCGCCAACCCATTGACCCTGGTCAGCGTCCCACCACACATACTTCTTGCGCTCGGACCACGGCGTGCCGTCAGGCTTCGCCGAGGCACGGTTGTAGAGCAGGCGGCGGTTGGCCGGCCATACCCAACCCCACTCGGGAGCTACCTCGTTTTGCTCCGACCCCGGTACCTTGCGCGCGGACTGATTAATGCCGTCCTTAAACACGCCGGTATAGATCCAGCAACCGCCCGAGGTGCTGCCGTCATTCTTCATCTCCACGAAGGCAGGCAAAAGCTCGCCCTTCTTCGGGCCCTCTAGGTAGTAGCCGTTGATCTCCTTGAGGACGTCCTCAGAATTCGGCTCGCCTTCCTCGGTTTCCACATAGTCCCACGTGACCTTCTGCAGAGGAATATCTCGCGGATCGGTGGAATCGCGCAGGCGCTCCTTGATCTTCTTGCCCAGCTGGTAGAAGAACCACAGGTCACTCTTGGCATCCCCTGGTGGCGGGGCTGCCTGGAAGCGCCATTGCAGCATGCGCTGCGTCTGGGTAAAGGTTCCCGCCTTTTCCACGTGGGTGGCCGCCGGCATCAAGAAGACCTCGGTGCCGATGTCTTCGGTCTTAAGCTCGCCGTTTTTAATCTCCGGCGAATCCTTCCAGAAAGAGGCGGTCTCAATCTCCTGGAAATCGCGTACGACCAGCCACTTCAGCGCCGCCAAGCCACGGCGTTGCATACCGCCATTGGACTGCGCGACGGCCGGGTTCTGGCCAAAGACAAAGTAGCCTTCCACCTGCTCATCCAGCATGGCCATGAGCGTTTCATAGGTCGAATGCGCACCAGAAATGCGCGGCATGAGGTCATATCCCCATCCGTTGTCCTTGGTTGCCGCATCGCCCCAGTAGGACTTCATCAGCGAGACCGCGTAGTTCTCACCGATCTGCCAAAAGCCCTTCTGCGACTCATTACGGATTCCATCAACGAACTCTGGCCAGCTTTGCTTATCGACGCTCGGCATGGGCAAATACCCCGGCAACGAGTGGAACAACGTCGGGATATCGGTAGAGCCTTGAATCGAGGCGTGACCGCGCAACGCCATAATTCCCGAACCTGGGCGACCCACATTGCCGGTGAGCAGCTGCAAGATGGCGGCGGTACGAATGAACTGCGCACCCAGGGTGTGCTGGGTAAAGCCCAACGCATAGGCAAAGCAGGTGGTGCGATCCGGCGTGGAATTCCGCGCGATCGACTCCGCTAGGTAATAGAAGTCCTCCTGCGCAATACCGCAGGTCTCCTCCACTACTTCAGGCGTATAGCGCGCGTAGTGCCGCTTGAGAATCTGGAAGACTGAATTCGGATGCTCTAGCGTCTCATCGCGTTCCACATTCCACGACGCGCCCTCCGGCTTCTGTACGTACTGCCACGAATCCGTGACGTACTTACCGGTCTCTGGGTCATAACCAGAGAACAGACCGTCCAGATCTTCGGTGTCCTGATAGTCCTCCGAAATGATCATCGGCGCATTGGTATACGCCACCACATAGTCATGGAAGTACAGCTCATTATCCAACAGGTAGTTAATGACTGCGCCCAAAAGCACCACGTCCGTGCCGCCGCGAATGCCAATGTGGCGATTCGCAAAGGCAGACGTGCGCGTATAGCGCGGATCCACGTGAATGATGCGTGCACCACGCTTCTTGGCTTCCACCACCCACTGGAATCCCACTGGGTGACACTCGGCCATATTAGAACCCTCAATGACGATGCAGTCCGCATTCGCCATATCCTGCAGCGGTTGGGTTGCGCCGCCGCGGCCAAACGAAGTTCCTAGACTAGGAACGGTGGCGGAGTGTCATATGCGCGCCTGGTTCTCGAGCTGAATCGCACCAGCGGCGGTAAACAGCTTCTTGATGAGGTAATTTTCCTCATTATCCAAGGTCGCACCGCCCAAACCGGCGATGCCCATCGTGCGATTGAGCGGACGTCCTTCATCGTCCACATCCTGCCAGCCATTGCGGCGGGCTTCCAAGAAACGATCCGCAATCATTTCCATCGCGGTATCTTCATCAAGATCCTGCCACTCCGTAGAGTGCGGCGCACGATATTTGATCTTGGTAAGGCGCGTAGCGGAGTTGATCAACTGCTCCGAGGCAGACCCCTTGGGGCACAGACGTCCACGAGAAATGGGCGAATCCGGGTCGCCCTCCACCTGGATGACGCGGTCATCTTTGACATACACGCGCTGCGAGCAACCAACCGCGCAGTACGGGCACACCGACTGCACCACGCGGTCCGCTTCCACGGTGCGCCCATGCTTATCTTTACTCTTTTGAGACTGCGTATTGACGTCCCTTCCGAAGGGATCGCCACTGCGCAGCTGGCGCACAACCGGCCAGTTGAGAGGGCTAAAGCGAGACATGTCCTTTAATCTATATTTCACTGGTTAAAAAAGCCACAAAGGCTACCCTAACTAGCTTGCACCGCCCAGAGTGCCCGCTCAATCCCCTCGACGATCTCCGCCAGCTCCATCATGGGCTTATCCGTTTTCTCCTGCTCTGTAATGAATGGGACGTGGACAAATCCGGCGCTTATCCCGGTGCCCGCGAAGTGATGCAAGAGACCATAGAGCAGCTGGTTACACACGAAAGTCCCGGCCGTATTCGACAACCGCGCCGGAATATCCTCCATCGCCGCAACCATTTCCTTTACCGGCAACGTAGAGAAATATGCCGCCGGGCCGCCTTCCACAACCGGTACATCCACCGGCTGATAACCCGCATTATCAGGAATATCGGCATCCATAACGTTAATCGCGACCCGCTCTGGGGTGATATGCGCCCGCCCACCGGCCTGGCCCAAACATACAATTGCATCGACCGCCGAGCCCTCCGCGGCCTCGATCGCCCGACGCAGCGATTCCCCGAACTTCGTCGGGATCACCAGCTTGATGAGCTCCGCGTCTCCAATGCGATCCGGCAGTTGCTGAAGCGCTCGTTCCGTGGGGTTGATGCTCTCTCCGCCGAAGGCGTCAAATGCGGTTACGAGGATTTTCATGCTGCCAGTATTCCAGATCCCGGGCCCTCCCACCCTTCGCGCTCACCGGCAGCGCTTGGATGGCACTTCCCCTTGGTCCCGGTGAGCGGCAAGGGCGTAGGTCCTAATCCCCGCTCCCCTCGCGCTCACCGGGAGCCATACTCCAAGCACTCAGGGCCCTGCCCGTGAGCGCGAAGGGCGGGGTGCCTAACCGATCTGCTGCTTCGTAGTGCAGTCGATCTTCGCGTATGAACGTCCATTCTTATCTACAGACGTCATGGCATAGTTTCCGCCATAAGCTCGGCACCCGGTGTAGTTATCGACCACCGGTGCCGGCCGAGGTGCGGGCTGCTGCTCGGGCGCTTGGTATTCAGCCACCTCGTCGTGCGTTTGTTGCTCCGCTACCTCTACTTCCGGCGCATCGTGCTCCTGCTGACGAATCTCTTCTTTCCGCTCCTCTGCACGGCGGCGTTCTTCTTCCTGGCGCTCCTTCTCGCGCTTCTCTTCCTCCAATTTCTCGATCTCTTCGCGGGCTTGTTTCTCCTTTCCCTCAAGCTCGCGTTCCTTCTTCGCGGCAATCTCCTTGGGAGCATCCGGATACGCTGCTTTCTGGAAGGTGCTTCGAGCATCTTTGTGGCGAGTCAGAACCGCTAATCCGGCCTTCGCAGCTGCTGACTTGTCCAATACATCCTCGTACCCTGCAATATCAGCTTCCCCGGAAGCTGCAAATGCTGCCGCCGCAGCTTCAGCGCCGCTAAGCGCTTCGGCCATGTCCTCATCGCTGGAGACCTTGCACTCGTCCGAGACCCCAAAGATCCCTTCGCCAGCATCTTTAGGGCGGCGTTCGGCGTTGTGCACTTCGTCATAAAACTTGTCGTTTCCACCAAATACGACTGCAGTGGCCAGCCCTTCGGCCGCGACATCCGCGTTAATGAAGTCATCGTCGATAAAGACACCGGCAAGGGTGCGGCCGTACTTGTCGGTCCGCTCGGAGTCATATTCCAACCGAACCTCCGTCCCCTTTGGCAGCCGTCCTTCCAAGTACTGCTTCGCTTCCTCCGCGAGGCACTCACTCGGTTCGCCGTTTTGGCCGATTTCCGGCGTATCAATATTAAGTAGCCGGACGCGGGTATTTTCGCCGTCTATGTCGACGTCAATGGTGTCGCCATCGATCACTCGATTGACCACCACTGCATCTTCATCGCCGCCGCCTAAGGCAACGGACGCCACTGCGCCAACTGCGAAAATGCCAACGAGAGGTTTAACCCAGCCCATGAATGTTCCTCCTGAGAAAGATAGAGAGAGTAGCTACTTAAAGTTAGCAATGGGACACACGTGGTAGTTCAAGCTCCCCTCCCTTCGCGCTCACCGGCGTCGAAAAGCAAGCGCAAAACCACCTCTCCGTGAGCGCGAAGGGTGAGGTTGTGGCCACAGCAAATATCCCGCACCTTGTACCCAAAGAGGTTGAAGGAATAAGCTGAGCGATGTTGAAGTTGAACAGAACAGTATCTGGAAAATAGTCCGATCTGTCCATTTTTATTTTCAAAGGAATCTTAATGTCTCAACAAGAATCTTCGCGCTCCAAGCTTCCAGGCTGGGCCACGGGATTCGGTGCCCAGGTCATCGCGGGCCTTATTATCGGCCTCATCCTAGGCTTCATTGCCTCCGGCATGGATACCGACCCAGACAACCCCGGCTGGTTGACCACCCTACTCACGGGCGTCGGCGGCGCCTACGTCCAGCTACTCAAGGTGATGATCCCGCCACTGATCTTCGCCGCTGTTGTCACCTCCGTCGCTAATCTGCGCAAGGTGGCCAACGCCGCGTCCCTGGCAATCTCCACACTGGTATGGTTTGCCATCACCGCATTCTTCTCCGTCTTGACGGGCATCATCGTCGCCGTCGTGATGAAGCCGGGCATCGGCACAAGCATCGATGCTTCTACCGCGCAGGACCCTTCCCACGTCGGTTCATGGACCGCGTTCTTTGAGCAACTTCTCCCCCAGAACTTCGTGGGCCTTTCTGCCTCGCTTTCCGACGGCGAAGTATCCCTCAGCTTTGGTGCCCTCCAGCTCCTCGTCATCTCGCTAGCCATTGGTATCGCCGCCGTCAAGACTGGTAAGTCTGCTGAGCCTTTCCTGCGCTTTACCGAGTCCTTCCTGAAGGTCATTCAGGTCATCCTGTGGTGGATTATCCGCCTTGCCCCGATTGGCACCGCGGCCCTTATTGGTAAGGCCGTAGCTACCTACGGCTGGGATGCATTGGGCTCGCTGGGCAAGTTCGTCTTGGCCATGTACGTAGGCATGGGCCTGGTATTTGCCGTGATCTACCCGGCAGTACTGAAGTTCAACAAGATCCCGGTCATCGGCTTCTTCAAGCGCGTGTGGCCCGTGACCTCCCTGGGCTTTGTCACCCGTTCTTCGATGGGCGTCATGCCAGCTACCGAGCGCTTCAGTGAAAAGGCTATGGGAGTTCCGTCCGAGTACGCTTCCTTTGCCATTCCGCTGGGCGCAACTACCAAGATGGATGGCTGCGCTTCCGTATACCCAGCCATCGCTGCCATCTTCGTCTCCCAGTTCTACGGCATCGACCTTGACTTCACCCAGTACCTGCTCATCATCTTCGTGTCCGTTATTGGTTCCGCTGCTACTGCAGGCACCACCGGCGCAACGGTGATGCTCACCCTGACGCTTTCCACGCTCGGCCTGCCACTGGCCGGCGTTGGTCTCCTGCTTGCTATCGAGCCGATTATTGACATGGGCCGTACCGCACTCAACGTCACCGGACAGGTGCTGTGCGCCACCATCGTGGCTAAGCGCGCCGGCATCCAGGACAAGGCAACCTGGGATGCTGCCGAGAACGGCGTCAAGGACATTATGGATTCTGACTCGGCTGAGGCCATCGGCGTCAAGGCTTAAACCAGTCTCCTAAATAGGCAAAAAGAAACGCCCGCAAGGTAATCCTTGCGGGCGTTTAGCTATGCGCTTTTACTTCTTGAGGCCGTCAACACCATCGGTGTCGATCTGCTCCTTGCGCAGCTCCTCGGTGTGAGTCTCGGTGTCGCGAACGGTGTCCTTCTTCAGGTTGATCTTCTCAACCGGAACGGTTTCCTTGTTCACGTTCACGCGCTCCTCGTGCAGGGTGACGGAAGCTTCCTCGGAGTCACCGGAGATGGAGCCGTTGTAGTTCTTGGCATCCTCAGCGTTGATCGGGGTGCGCTCGACGCGAACCTCTTCACGCTCAACCGGAACCTCAACGGACTCGGTGTCGGTCACAACGTACTTGCGCAGGCGAGCCTCACCGGTAGCCACGCGCTCCTTGTTGACGTTGAGCTGCTCCTCGGAACGGATGAGCTCGCCATCGTTGTTGGTGCGTGCAGCTGCAGCGTTGTCAGCTAGACCAGCCTTGCGCTCGGTAGCAGCAGCGTCGGTGGTGTGGGTAGCTGCCTTCTTCTCGTCAGCGTGTGCACCAGCAACGCCTGCGCCTGCAACACCTGCGCCAGCAGCAGCGCCAGCTCCAGCGGTCAGGTTGTGATCCTTGTCAGCGCCAGCCTGAGCGTCGCGCTTGGAGTCAAGGTTGGAATCCTTGTAGTCGGTAACGTCGTGTGCGTTTTCCAGACCGTAGTGCTTGAAGATATCGGACTGTGCCTCAGGGGTCAGCGGCTTATCGGAGTCGAAGTCCGGAGCATCCTTGATGCGGTCCTTGGAGAAGCCCAGCTTCAGGTCGTCGCCGGAGAAGTCGTGTCCACGCAGCGGAACTAGGCTGGAGTTCATGCCGAACAGGCCGTGGTTAACCTCAACGAAGGTAGGCTGGCCGGACTGGTCATCAACGAATACCTCGTTAACGTCGCCCAGCTTCTCGCCGTCCTTGTCGTATGCGGTTGCGTTAAAGAGGTCCTTAATGTTCTTACCCATTGTCAGTAAATCCTTTCTGCTATTGGTATAGCTATCTTCAATCAAACAAAAGGACATTTTCTAACCCCGCCACGTGGAGTGTGGGGGTGAAAATCTCCAATTGATTGCTGTGACAACCACCATACGGAGAATTCAAATTTTTTCGACCGCTAGCGGGAAATTTCCTCGATTTTGTTCACCAAAGCCGAGCTTCATGCAGCTCAGGACGGTTGGTAACAGTTCTATAACATTGGGAAACTGCACCATAAGTACCCAAACCGCGGGAGGCGGATGTCGAGTCTCTCGCCCGCAGCGCCCTAGCCGCGACCCCTCACGATCTCCAAATCGTCCATTGTTCACCACACCCCCGAAATGCGGTGACAGCGGTACCACAGGATTCTTTAAAGAGGGTGTAGTTTTACCCCGCCAATTTACAGGCAACATACAAGCCCGTGCCCCCGAACAGGCCTACACACATATTGGTCTAGTGCGCATACACCACAGTGGTCGGCAGAAAGCTGAGAAGATTAAGCCTTAGCGGAATAGGTACGGACGCCGATTTTCCAGGCCGGCTGGTTCCACATGAATGAACGCACTGCAGCCTGGGTAGAGCTCGTCGAGGGCAATTTCCACTGCGTCTGCAACCTCGTGGGAGTGCATGACGCTCCACTCCCCTGGCACCTCCATGGTCAGGTACACCAGTCTCTGGCGTCCAGAGGCCACGGTGCGACGATCCGTGAACGTTACCGAGTGTTCCTGCTCCAGCCGGGCTAGCAATTGCCTAATATTCTGACGCTCGTCGTCGGGAAGCGCCTCAGAAAGAAGGCTACTCACCGAGTCGCGCAGAAGGCTATAGCCCGTCCACAAAATATTGATGCCCACTGCGAGCGCCACTACAGGATCCAGCCACCACCAACCAGTAAGGAATACGGCGGCGATGCCTATAAGGACGCCGACGGAAGTCCAGACGTCGGTAAGCAAATGGTGCCCATCCGCGTCCAAGGTGGCGGAACGGTAGCGCTTACCTGCACGGATGAGCGCGATACCCACTGCGCCGTTGAGCACGGACGAAAGCGTTGACAACGCCAAGCCCCAGCCCGGCTCTTCAATCGGCTGCGGAACAAAGAAGCGTTGGATCGCCGTGTACACGATCATGCCGGCCGCAATAAAAATCATTGCGCCCTCTACCAAGGCGGAGACGTACTCGGCTTTGCCGTGACCAAACTGGTGGTTATCGTCGGCCGGCTTAGAGGCAATCCGGAGGGCATAAAAGCCGGCGACGGCTGCGACGAGATTCACGATGGATTCGAAGGCATCGGAGAGGAAGCCCACCGAGCCGGTAACCCACGCGGCCAAGGCTTTGAGGATGATGGTAGCCACAGCGGCGGCGATGGATAGCTGCATGAAGCGCTCAAGAGTGCGCTGCTCTGAGCCCATGGAGGACATGGTCACTTCTCCCTTCGGTTCGGTTGCGGACCGAAGGTCTCGTTCACGGCCGCGGGCACTGCGGGCGTTGGCTGGCCGGGCTAAACGCCAGTATGTCGACCAGTCATCTCGGAATTAACCGAGGGAACTACTCCCCTTCAGGAAATCCTAACTTTATAGGGCATGTGACACCGGCGCAAGATCAAAAAAGCCACGGGAAACTCCCGTGGCTTAAATTCGTGGAGCCTTAGTGCTGGCCCTCTGCAAACTCTTCTACCAGCTTGGCATTGAAAGCTGGCAGGTCATCTGGAGTGCGGGACGAGACCAAGCCCTGGTCGCAGTGGACTTCCTCATCTACCCAGGTGGCACCTGCATTGCGCAGGTCGGTCTGCAGGGAGGGGAAGGAAGTCAGGGTGCGTCCCTTGAGGGCCTCAGCATCAGCCAGGATCCAAGCACCGTGGCAGATGGCGCCGAGCGGCAGATCCTTGCTCATGTGGTTGCGCACGATTTCTACTGCGGCCTTGTCCAAGCGGATGAGGTCAGCATTCTCGGTACCGCCAGGCAGAATGATGCCATCGAAAGACTCGCCAGTGGAGTCAACGGTAGCGGCGTCAACGGAAATTTCCGTACCCTTCTTGCCGGTAATGGTGCCGGCCTTTGGGGCGAGGACACGCACGGTAGCGCCGGCGTTCTTCACGGCCTCCAACGGGGAGGTCAGCTCGGAGTCTTCGAAGCCATCGGTAGCGATGATGGCAATGGTCTTGTTATCTAGGTCAGCCATGTTGCAGCCTCCTTTGTTCGGGTACGCCGCCCACAGTAACGCGGAAGTTTCGCCTTCGCTACCTTCTTTTGTGCGTGAGTGGGCGGTGCCTTCTCGCTCTGACAAAGGGCCGGTTCAAAGCGGTGTGGAATTAGCCGCCGATCTTAAAGTCGCACACATCGCCGTCCTGCATGATGTAGTCCTTGCCTTCTTGGCGGACCTTGCCATGCGCACGAGCTTCAGCCATGGAGCCGGCTTCTACAAGATCATCGAAGGAAACAATCTCGGCCTTAATGAACTTCTTCTCAAAGTCAGTGTGAATAACGCCAGCGGCCTGCGGGGCGGCAGAGCCCTGCTTGATAGTCCACGCGCGGGCTTCCTTCTCACCTGCTGTGAGGTAAGTCTGCAGCCCCAGGGTGGCGAAGCCTGCCTTGGCCAAGGTAGCCAGGCCGGGCTCATCTTGGCCTACGGCCTCGAGCAATTCGCGCGCTTCATCTTCTTCCAACTCGAGCAGCTCGGTTTCGGTCTGCGCATCGAGGAATACGGCCTCAGCCGGGGCGACGAGCTGGCGGAGTTCTTCCTTCTTAGCGTCGTCGGTAAGCACTGCTTCATCCGAATTGAAGACATAGAGGAAGGGCTTAGCCGTCATCAGGTGCAGATCGCGCACGAGGGCGAGGTCAATCTCGCCCTCCTTCGCTGCGGCGAAGAGGGTGCGATCATCTTCCAAAATCTCCTGGGCCTTCTTGGTTGCTTCCACCTCGGCGGCCAAGTCCTTATTCTTGCGCGCATCCTTTTCCAAGCGCGGCAGGGCCTTTTCGATGGTCTGGAGGTCCGCAAGAATGAGCTCGGTATTAATAACGGAGATATCGTTGCGCGGGTCCACCTTGCCATCGACGTGAATGACATTGTCATCAGAGAAGGCGCGTACTACCTGGCAAATGGCGTCTGCCTCGCGGATATTGGCTAGGAACGCGTTGCCCATACCCTCACCCTGCGAAGCGCCGGAGACGATGCCGGCGATGTCCACGAAGGACACGGTGGCAGGCAGGATGCGCTCAGAGTTAAACATCTCCGCCAGCTGGGTCAGGCGGGAATCCGGCAGCTCCACCAAGCCCACGTTGGGCTCGATGGTGGCAAACGGGTAGTTCGCCGCCAGGATCTCGGAACGGGTCAGGGCATTAAACAAAGTGGACTTGCCCACATTGGGCAGGCCGACGATTCCTAGTGTAAGACTCACGGGGCCAATCCTAACGCACCCGCCTTCTTTTAAGGCAAGATGGTGGGGTGAATTCTGATAACCAACCGCTGCCCGATGACCCCCAAGCGGGCCTGGGCGATAAGTTTGATGAAAGCTTCGACACCAGCAAGCTGGAGGATGTATCCCCACATCCACCAGGCGATCAGGTAGACCGCTCCGTCATCGCCGGCGAGGTGGTTAAGGCCGCTTCCCTATGGGCCGTTCGCCTGCTCATCATCTGCGTATTCCTCTACGCCCTCTACCGTTTGCTGGGTAACTTCTGGCAGGGGCTTTTGCCAGTTCTTTTGGCCCTTATTATCTGCACCGTTCTGGCACCGGTGGCTAAAAAGCTGCGCAATATTGGCCTTCCCGCCGCGTTGGCGGCCGCCGTAACCATTTTGGTTTCCTTCACGGCCGTCGGCGGCCTCATTGCATTTGTCGCCCCAGACTTCATGCGCCAATCCCGGTCACTGTATTTGCAGACGGTCTCCGGCATCCAAAGCCTTCAGCTCTGGGCCCAGGGTCCACCGCTCAACCTTGATAGCGATGACATGAGTAGCTACATCGACGAGGCGGCGTCCTGGCTGCAGCAACGTGCCGGCGCCATCGCGGGCTCGGTCTTTACCGGCATCGGCACCGCCACCTCCATCTTGGTCACGCTCTTCATCGTGTTGGTGCTGACCTTCTTCTTCCTGAAGGACGGCGCTAAGTTCCTTCCCTGGCTGCGCGATGCCACGGGCAAGCGCGCCGGCTGGCATCTGACGGAGCTGCTTACTCGCGCCTGGAATACGCTGGGCGGCTTCATTCGCGCGCAGGCAGTGGTTTCGCTTGTCGACGCCGTCTTTATCGGCGTCGGCCTCGCCCTTATCGGTGTTCCGCTGGCCATGGCTTTGGCGATCATCACCTTTATCGCGGGTTTTATCCCCTTCGTCGGCGCGATCGTGGCCGGCGCCCTCTCCGTCACCATCGCGTTGGTCTCCCTTGGCGTAACCAAGGCTCTTCTCGTCCTCGGCTTGGTGTTGCTGGTCCAGCAGTTGGAGGGCAATGTCCTCTCGCCCTGGCTGCAGTCCAAGGCCATGGACCTGCACCCGGTCATCGTCTTGGTTTCCGTCACGGTCGGCTCAGCTCTCTTTGGCCTGATAGGTGGTTTCCTCGCGGTTCCGACGGCCGCCATGTTTGCGGTGGCCTACCGCTACGGACAAGACATGATGAAGCTACAGTCAGGCGAAAAGACCGCCGCGGATCTGGACTTTTCTACCGTAGCTGGTTATCTCATCGGCCGCTACACCGAAGACCAAGGGCGCTATAAGCGCGAGGCATGGCTCAAGATGCCGGACTATGCAGCCCCAGAAGGCGCGTTTGCCGACGTCTCCGCGGACGGCGATTCCAATTCCCTCGACGCCGCCCTCAATGTGGAATCCACCCCCAAGGAGCATGACAAGCCCGGCATGCGCGCAAACCTGCGCCGCGCCCGCGACGCCTTCGAAGGCCTTTTGAACGGAGATTCGAAAAAATAATGGGTCGTGTCGGCCGCGCGTGCCATGCTGGAAGTCATGACTTCCACTTTGCCCGTGCTGCTACTTTTTATCGGCCTCATCCTCGGCGCGGTAATGGGCTGGCTGGCCCATTCTTACTCCGCTACGCGCTCCGCGCCGAGCGCCGAGCACCGCGCGCTACAAGACTCGCAGCGCCGCCAAGCCGAACTCCAACCGCTAGAAAAGGCCATGGACCGCTTGGGATTTCAGCTCCAAGAAATTGAGGAAGACCGCACCGCGCTGCTCGCCTCCCTCTCCAGCCAGGTGCAGGCGGTGACCCGCACCTCCTCCCGCCTGACCGAACGCACCGACAAACTAGTAACCGCTTTGCGCTCACCCAATGTGCGTGGCCGTTGGGGCGAGGTGCAATTAGAGCGCGTGGTGGAGCTAGGCGGTATGACCAAACACGTGGACTTTGATTGCCAGGTCTCCGCCCCATTAGGCGGGCGCATCGTCCGCCCTGACATGCTCATCAATTTGGCCGGTGGCCGCCACATCATCGTCGATGCCAAGGTTCCTTTTACCTCTTACCTTGACGCCCTAGAAACCGATGACCCGGAAGAACACGCCGGCTTCCTCCGCCGCCACGCGCATTTAATGCGCGGCCACGTCCAAGCACTATCGCAGAAGGACTACATTGAGGCGTTTCAACCAACGCCCGAGTTCGTCATCCTCTTCGTTCCCGCAGACCCCTTCCTTGATGCCGCGCTATCGGTGGATCCAGAACTTATCGAGTACGCCTTTGAACGCAATGTAGTCATTGCCACCCCCAGCTCGCTTTTTGCCCTCTTGCGCACGGTGGCCATGGGCTGGCACCAAGAAGATATCTCCGCCAAGGCTAAGGAGGTCCAGCGCTTAGGGCGCGAACTGTATACGCGCCTGAATACGCTTTCTGATCACTACAGCAAGGTGGGCCATAACCTGGAGAAAGCAGTCGAGGCTTATAATGCCACGCTTTCTTCGCTTGATTCCCGCGTGGGCGTGACCGCCCGCAAATTGCATGAGATGGATATCCCCGGCCGCACGGATCGCACCCCGCGGGAGCCCTTGCCTATTGATACCTGGCCGCGCGGGAATTCGGCACTATAAATCCGCCGCTTTCGTGCGTGGAAATAGCCATGGGCCGGCGGCAACCGGTAGGATCTTCCGACGTGTCACAAGCCAAGCAAAGAAAGTCCTCCGCCGCCCAAAGCTCCGGTCTCCCCAGCATCACGCTGGGCAAGGGCCTTGGGCTGCTCGCGGCACTCTTGCTCACGGGCGCGTTGATTTCCATCCTGATGGGTTCCATCGGGTGGGCTTACCTCGCGTTCCTTGTCATCGGCTCGCTGCTGGTGGCGCTCATCGTAGAAGAACGCGGCCTCTTCCTCACCGTGGCTTCTATCCCCATTGTGTATGCCATAACGGTGGGCGTGGCCGGTTTCTTTATCACCAAGGCCAACTTGCCAGACGGCGCATCGGCGTTTTCCAAGACGGCGATCGTCACCGCGGCGTTCCCCCTTGTCCAGAGGTTCCTGTGGCTCCTCATTGCCTTCGTGGGTGCGGCAATCATCGCCTGGCTGCGCTGGGCACGCTATCGCAAGACGGCCAAGCGCACCGCCGAAATGGAAACCGCTTCCCGCCGTGCCGACGCCGAACAAGACCGACGCAACCGCGAGGAACGCCTATCGGTTGCAGACTTGATGGCGCGCGATAAGCCGGCAAAGAACTCCAAGCAGTCTCAAGCCGCACCGCAGCGCGCCCGCGCCTCGCACACGTTAAAGAAGTCACGCCCAGCGCCAAAGGATCGCCTGCGTGGGCGCGACCGTGAAGAGCGCCGCCGAATGCAACAAGAGGAACGCGACAATCCGCTGCGCCCGGATCCAGCCCGGCGCGCTGGCGATTCCGTCCCGGCGTCTCAGCAGGAGAAGGAACAGCCTAAGCAAGGCTGGGACGATAACCTCTACGACGAGGATTAAAGCAAAAAGAAAGGCCCGTTTCCGGGCCTTTCTTTCGTTTTCACCGCCGTATAGGCGAACGCTACTTAGGTGCGTGCTGGGCGCAGGTCGCGCGGCAGGGCGAAGGTAATCGTCTCGGTAGAGGTAGTTACCTGCTCTACGTCGCTATAACCGCGCTCGTCTAGGAACTCCAGTACTTCGCGTACCAGCAACTCAGGTACCGAAGCACCGCAGGTTACGCCGACGGTCTGGACGTCTTCCAACCAAGATTCGTCGATTTCCTTGGCAAAATCCACGAGGTGGGAAGCCTTGGCGCCTGCCTCCAGCGCCACCTCAACCAAGCGCACCGAGTTGGAGGAGTTCTTAGAGCCCACCACAATCATCAGGTCGCACTGTGGCGCAATGGCCTTGACGGATTCTTGGCGGTTTTGGGTGGCGTAGCAAATATCGTCTGAAGGCGGGTTCTCCAGGTGTGGGAAGCGCTCGCGCAGCTTATTGACAATGGTGATGGTCTCATCCACCGATAGCGTGGTCTGGGACAGCCAAATAAGCTTCTCATCCTGCAAGAAATCTGGCAGCTTGGCGACGCCCTCGACACCGTCCACGAGGTGGGTGACCTCAGGTGCTTCGCCGGCAGTGCCTTCTACTTCTTCGTGGCCTTCGTGGCCAACCAAGAGGATGTGGTAGCCATCGCGCTGGAAGCGCTGGGCTTCCTTATGCACCTTGGTTACCAATGGGCAGGTGGCATCCAAAGTAAGCTGCTTGCGCTGCGTTGCTTCTGCGCGCACGGCAGGGGAAATACCGTGGGCGGAGAAGACTAGGTGGGCGCCTTCTGGTGCCTCAGAGGCCTCGTCGACGAAGATGACGCCGCGGTCTGCCAGAGATTCTACGACGTAACGGTTGTGCACGATTTGTTTGCGTACATAAATGGGCGCGCCGTACTTTTCCAGCGCCTTTTCTACGGTCTCGACCGCGCGGTCCACGCCTGCGCAGTATCCGCGCGGGGCCGCGAGGAGAACATTTTTACCATCAGTCATGGCTCCCAGAGTATCGAAACACTACGCAAAACAATAGTGGGGCCTAACGTCACCTTTCTGGCTACCCCGAGCGGGGCAATAGACCGCGCTGGCCCCTAAACTAGACGGAAGAACACGGCAGACTGAAGAAAGGGAGGCTGTGTGAATCAACCGGCAAATACTCCGGATACTCCCTGGCCCGTTGGCAAGGTCAATGACCAAGTCAAGGGCTGGATCGAGCGCCTGGGTTACCTGTGGGTAGAGGGTCAGTTGACCCAAATTAACTTCAAGCCCACCTGGAAGCTGTCCTACCTCACTCTGCGTGACGTACAGCAGGAAAAGTCCGTGCAATTGACTTGCCCATCATCGATGTTGCAGTCATTGTCAGCACCGCTGAAAGACGGCGACCGCGTCATTGTCCATGGCAAGCCAGCCTTTTACGCGGGACGCGGGTCCTTTTCACTGTGGACCACCGAAATTCGTCATGTAGGCATTGGCGATCTGCTCGCTCGTATTGAAAAGCTGCGCCAACAGCTGGCTACTGAAGGCCTTTTCGATCCCGCACGCAAGCGGCCCCTCCCCTACCTGCCACACAAAATTGGGCTGATTACCGGACGCGGCTCGGCTGCAGAGCGGGATGTGATGGCGGTAGCCCATGACCGCTGGCCAGCGGTGCAGTTCCGCGTCCTCAATACCGCGGTCCAGGGTGCGAATACCGTGCCTGAGGTTATTGATGCGCTCCAGCAGCTTGATGCGGATCCTGAAGTCGACGTCATCATCATCGCCCGTGGCGGCGGCTCCGTGGAAGATCTGCTGCCTTTCTCGGAAGAAGCACTGCAACGCGCAGTGGCTGCGGCCGGCACCCCGGTAGTCTCTGCCATTGGCCATGAGCCGGACAGCCCGGTGCTCGATAACGTCGCCGACCTGCGCGCTGCGACGCCTACCGACGCCGCCAAGCGCGTCGTGCCCTCTGTGGCCGAGGAACGCGCCATCGTCGCAGAGGCTCGCTCTCGCATGGCGGCCGCGCTGCGCGGCTGGGTGGAAAGGGAACGTCGCGGCCTCGACAATATTCGTTCCCGGCCTGTCATGGCAGACCCGATGACCCCTATCCGTGCGCGCCGCGAAGAGGTGGAGCGAACCCGCGCTACCATGCGGCGAGAAATTGAAGTCATGGTGGAGCGGGAAACCCGACACGTTGAATCGCTGCGCGCCCGCGTATCGGCGTTGGGACCGTCGGCGACTCTCGCCCGCGGATACTCCATTGTCCAAGTAGTGCCCAAGGACGGTTCCGGGCCCGAGGTTGTCACCTCTTATAAGCAATCCCCGCCTGGCGCTCAACTGCGCATTCGAGTGGGCGATGGATCTATTACCGCAGTTTCTATGGCCTCCCAGGCCGCCGATTAATCACCAACCGAGGAGAAAATCATGTCCGATGACACCATTGGTACCGGCCAGCCAGGCCAGGATGCTTTTACCCCAGTAGAAGAATTGAGCTATGAGCAAGCCCGCGATGAGCTTATTGAGACCGTGAAGATTCTCGAGCTTGGGCAGATGGGCTTGGATGAGTCGCTAAAGTATTGGGAGCGCGGCGAGGCCCTTGCCCGTGCGTGCGAGTCGCACCTCGACGGCGCGGCGAAGCGTGTGGAAGACGCGCTCGATAAGGCCGAGGACGCAGACGCTGAAGGAGACGAGTAGTGCAGATCTATGGTTATCCAGGCGAGCGCGTGGATTTTGTGTCGAAATCCGCGGCCGCCGGTTCCATCATGGCGGGAGATTCCCGAGATTTCGTAGAAGAATTCTTCGGTCCTGCACACACCCGCGACGATAATGAGGTGAGCTACTTCTCCCGATCCGTGGTGCTGCGCTTTACGGACGACAAAGTACGCGAAATCGCCGTTTATCCGCAGCGCTCGCAGCGTGAGCGCATCGATGTCTTTGTAGGAAAGACACGCCTCAGCGGCCTGGATGCGGAGGCTTTGGCGGAGGTTATTGCCCAGGCCGGCGACGGTCTTAGCGCCACCGCCGCGGAAGAAGGCTTGGGCGAGGTTATTTTTCGGCTATAGGTGCGGCGTCGATAAACGCAGCGGTAGCAGCCTCAAAGTCACTGTCGTCCGCGGCGCCGGAAATGATGAGGCGGGCATCGCCCAAATCCGTAACCCACAGGCGGCGCACGGAATCATCGTCGCTTTCTAGCACCCGCACTTGGTGGCCCTTGACCTCGCGGGCGGATTCAATGCCGCGGTAGTTGGCATCGTACGCCTCGCCTGCCTTATCGGCCGCGACCTGCGTTTGTGTAGACTCCACAAACCCTTGGTCAGCGGTCACCCAGCTGACCACGGTGGCATTCTCGCCGCCCATATCTACGCGGCGGGCAGCATTGGCCTCCCAGCCCTCCGGCATTTCGGGATTGCGAATAGCACCGACCCCTGCGCGAGCCTGGGTGTCTAGGAAGGTTTGTTCATCCACTTCCTGCACCGCTCCCTGCTGGGTTTCGGAGTTAATTGAGCACAGGCCGGTCGCTCCCACGGCGAGCAGCATCATAATCACCACGACGGCGAGGGACAGGGAAATATCCTTCGCGCCTTCAAAAATCTTTGGTCTTTCTTCTGCAGCCACGCGCCTTAGTATCGCACGGCCTGCTTTCAAAAAGCCACACGGCCCCTTTTGCTCCGAAAGATCTGTCAATCCCCCACAAATGGGGCGCAAAATCGAACCCATTAGAGCAAAAAAGTGCGAGAATGGAAAGGTAGAGCATCAAGGGGAACACCCCTCGATGAGAAAACTATGGAAGGCAACCACTACACATGTCCGAAAATACGTCTTATCTTCCTGACCGCAACCTGGCAATGGAACTGGTTCGTGTCACCGAGGCAGCAGCACTCGCTTCCGGCCGTTGGGTAGGCCGCGGCCAGAAGAATGAGGGCGATGGCGCGGCGGTCGACGCCATGCGCAAGCTCATCAATTCCGTAGCGATGAACGGCGTCGTTGTCATTGGTGAGGGCGAAAAGGATGAGGCCCCCATGCTCTTTAACGGCGAAGAGGTAGGCACCGGCGAGGGTGCCGCCATGGATATCGCCGTAGACCCAGTCGACGGTACCCGTTTGATGGCAGAAGGACGCCCCAACGCCATCTCCGTCATTGCGGCTGCCGAACGCGGAACCATGTATGACCCTTCCGCAGTCTTCTACATGGAAAAGATTGCCGTTGGCCCCGAGGCAGTTGGCGCTATCGATATCAACGAGTCCGTGGAATGGAATATCCAGTCCGTGGCAAAGGCGAAGAATATTCGCCCCTCCGATCTGACGGTGGTGGTCCTTGACCGTCCTCGTCACGAACAGCTCATCTCTGAAATTCGCGCCGCTGGCGCCAAGGTACGCCTCATCATGGATGGTGACGTAGCCGGCGCCATCGCCACCTGCCAGGATTCGAACTCCATCGACATGATGATGGGCATCGGCGGCACTCCAGAAGGCATCATCACCGCCTGCGCTATGCGCTGCATGGGCGGCGAAATCCAGGGCAAGCTGTGGCCGAAGGATGAAGAGGAAGCAGAAAAGGCCCGTGCAGCCGGCCATGATTTGGACCGCGTTCTCAAGACCACTGACTTGGTCTCCTCCGAAAACTGCTACTTCGCTGCCACCGGCGTGACCAATGGTGACATGCTGCGCGGTGTTTCCTACCGCAATTCCGGCGCTACGACCCGCTCGCTGGTTATGCGTTCTAAGTCCGGCACCATCCGCTACATCGACTCCATCCATAAGCTATCTAAGCTGCAGGAGTATTCCGTAGTGGATTACACCACCCCGACCAAAAACTAGGGTTCACCCCCGAAGGCGGCCCTTCTTGTAGTTCTCCGCCATACTGGAAAGCACACACTACCCATTTAACTGAGGTGATCTTCACATGACTGAATACCGCATTGAACATGACACCATGGGCGAAGTTAAGGTTCCTGCAGATGCCCTGTGGCGTGCACAGACCCAGCGCGCAGTGGACAACTTCCCTATCTCCGGCCGTGGCCTGGAAAATGCGCAGATTCGCGCTCTTGGCCTGCTCAAAGCAGCCTGCGCCCAGGTAAATAAGGATTCCGGCAAGCTGGATGCAGATAAGGCCGATGCCATTATTGCCGCTGCTACCGAAATCGCCGAGGGCAAGCATAACGATGCCTTCCCTATCGACGTTTTCCAGACCGGTTCCGGCACCTCGTCCAATATGAACACCAATGAGGTCATCGCCTCCTTGGCACATAACAATGGCGTGGAAATTCACCCGAATGACCACGTGAACATGGGCCAGTCTTCCAATGACACCTTCCCCACCGCTACGCACGTGGCTGCTACGGAAGCTGCCGTTAATGACCTCATCCCGGGCCTGAAGGTCCTCCACGAGTCCTTGACCAAGAAGGCCAAGGAATTCGCTGATGTGGTCAAGGCCGGCCGCACCCACCTGATGGATGCCACCCCGGTTACCCTGGGCCAGGAATTCGGCGGCTACGCCCGCCAGATCGAGCTGGGCATCGAACGCATTGAGGCCACCCTGCCGCGTCTGGGTGAGCTGGCCATCGGCGGCACCGCCACCGGTACCGGCCTGAATACCTCCGCTGACTTCGGCGCCAAGGTGACCGAGGAGCTTAAGAAGCTCACCGGTGTGAAGGAACTGAAGGAAGCAGAAAATCACTTCGAGGCACAGGCTGCCCGCGATGGCTTGGTGGAATTCTCCGGCGCCATGCGCTCGATTGCTGTATCCCTCAATAAGATTGCCAATGACCTGCGCATGATGGGCTCCGGCCCGCTGACCGGCCTGGCCGAGATTCACCTGAAGGACCTGCAGCCGGGTTCCTCCATCATGCCGGGTAAGGTCAACCCGGTTATTCCGGAGGCTGTCACCATGGTAGCGGGCCAGGTGGTAGGCAACGACGCCGCCGTAGCCTTCGGCGGCGCCCAGGGCCACTTCGAGCTCAACGTCTTCATCCCGATGATGGCGCGCAACGTACTCGAGTCCGCTCGCCTGCTGGCAAATGCTTCCCGCGTCTTCGCCGATAAGTGCATCGATCACATCGAGGCCAACGAGGAGCGCATGAAGCACTTTGCGGAGTCGTCCACCTCCATCGTGACCCCGCTCAACTCTGCCATCGGCTACGAGAACGCAGCCAAGGCGGCAAAGCACGCCCTGCACGAGAAGATCACCGTCCGCCAGGCCGTTATTGACTTGGGCTTCGTCGACGGCGAAAACCTCACCGAGGAGGAGCTGGATAAGCGCCTCAACGTGCTGAGCATGACCAACCGCGACCGCGATAACTTCTAAGTAATCGCCGCACCGCCACCCCGCCCGGGCAGGACTCGGGCGGGGTTTCGCATGTCTGGGGTAAGGGGGGCGTCGGCAAGCGCTATGGCTTAGCACACATTAGGGGAAACGCACCTCTAAAGTCACCACTTTTGCACTTGGTGCAAGTTTGCACCGAGTGTAAAGTTGCATGGCGTGCAAGAAGAATTATCACTACGCGAGCAGAAGCGCCTCGAGACTCGCCTGCGCATTGAGGATGCCGCCACGAAACTGGTGGATGAACAATCCTTTAGCGCGGTCACGATTGAGAGGATCTGCGAAGTAGCCAGTATTTCTCGGCGCACTTTCTTCAATTATTTCGATTCCAAAGAATCCGCCGTACTGGGCGCCCCGAGCACCGAGTTTACGGAGGAGATGCGGGAATTCTTCCTCACGGAGCCAACGACCAGCATGGTAGGACTCGTCCTCCAGTTGGTCAGGCAGCATATGGAAGGCCACCACATCAACCCGACCATCCGGGACCGCCGCAAGCGCATCTCTAATGATCCGGATGCGGCCGCGGCGGCAATAAGCCGGAAACGGGCAAAATCCGTTGAGCTTATCGACCTCATTGAAAAACGCCTCACCTCAGAACCGGAACTTCGCGTCCTCGATAGCTGCTCCTCGAGCACCGAGGCGATGCTCATCGCCAGCCTCGTCCGCGAGGCACTTTGGCTCGCGATGGCATCCCCCGATGCAGATTGCAGCGAAGACCTCGACGCGCGACTCGATACTTCCCTCACGCTAATAACAGATTTTATGAAAGGAATGCGATGGTAGATACGGCCGCAAAGGCCCCTTCGCAGGGTCAGTCCCGAGCCGATAACCTCGGGCTCATTTTCTCGGCTTTGATGCTCACCATGCTGATGAGCTCTTTGGGCCAAATGATCTTCTCTTCTGCTCTTCCAACCATCGTTGGTGAGCTGGGCGGCGTCGACCACATGAGCTGGGTCATCTCCGCCTTCCTTGTCACCATGACCATCGCCATGCCCATTTCCGGCAAGCTGGGTGACATGCTGGGCCGCAAGTGGCTCTACATCGGCGGTATCGCCATCTTCGTCGTGGGCTCTACCCTCGGCGGCTTTGCTAACTCCATGACGCTGCTGATCATCGCCCGCGCTGTGCAGGGCTTCGGCGCAGGTTTTATGATGATTTCCTCCCAGTCCATCATCGCCGAGGTCACCTCCTCCCGTGAGCGCGGCAAGTTCATGGGCATCATGGGCGGCGTCTTCGGCCTGTCCTCCGTTCTCGGCCCCGTCCTCGGCGGCTGGTTCACCGACGGCCCAGGCTGGCGCTGGGGCATGTGGATGAATATCCCGCTGGGCATCCTCGCCATTATCGTGTGCACCCTAGTGCTGCACCTGCGCGTAGGCGATGCCGATATGAAGCGCTTTGACTGGCTTGGTGCTACCTTCATCGCCATCACCACCGCTTCCCTTATCCTCATGACCACCTGGGGCGGCACCGAGTACGAGTGGGGCTCTTCCATGATCCTCACCTTGGGTGCCATCACCATCATCGGCGCCATCATCACCGTCCTGATGGAACTGCGCGCCAAGGAACCGCTCATCCCGGTTCGCCTGTTCAAGAACCGCAACATGGCCCTGACCACCCTCTCCGGCGTGGTACTTGGCCTGGCAATGTTCGGTGTTCTGGGCTACATGCCTACCTACCTGCAGATGGTGCACACCCTGACCCCAACCAAGGCGGGTCTCATGATGATCCCGATGATGGTGGGCCTTATCGGCACCTCCACCGGCGTAGGCTTCATTATCGCCCGCACCGGCCACTACAAGGTCTACCCCATCATCGGCCTGGCGATTACCGCCGGCGCCCTGTTCTGGATGTCCCACCTCTCCGTAGAGACTTCCCTGAAGCAGCTGGGCTGCGAATTCCTCGTCTTCGGCATCGGTCTGGGCATGGTTATCCAGGTCCTCGTGCTCATCGTCCAGAACTCCTTCCCACTGTCCCAGGTGGGTACGGCTACCGCGGCGAATAACTTCTTCCGCCAGATCGGCTCCGCCCTCGGCGCTTCCCTGGTCGGCTCCATGTTCATCCACAATATGAAGGATGAGATGGCCACCCGCATGCCTGAGGCTTTCCAGAAGATGGGCCCGGAGGGTGCTGCCTACGCGGAGAAGTTTGGCGATGCCAATGGCGGTGCCAATAGCCTCACCCCGGATTTGGTTGCATCCTTCCCCAAGCCCATCGAGGAAGCCATCCTCAACTCCTACAATGACGGACTGACCCCGGTCATCGCCCTCATGGTTCCGCTGGTTATCGTCGCCCTCATCCTCCTCCTGCCACTGCGCGAGGAACGACTGAAGGAAACGATTGACTAATATCACCTTCACCTGCAGAAATACAGGCCACTAGCCAGGAGCTGCACGCCCTGCGCGATGCACTCCCGCTTGCCGACGCCCCCATAGAATCCGCCCTTGGATATGCCCCGGCGCCCTCCAAGCGGCGTTGCAAATCCAGGCCGATCCCATCGAGGTGTGGCGCAAGCCCGCGCGCACGGTGGACCGATATGCCCCGCCCTAGGCGGGGCATTTTTATTGCCGCTCCCCTGGTTCTAAGGCCTAAACAAAAAGCCCCTGCCATCGTTACCACGAGTGTGGTACGAGCAGGGGCTAGTATGCGCCGGGGAAGCTACCGCTTCTTTTCCTCCGGCTTGGGCAAAAGCAGCTCATATACGTCGGTATCGCGCCACTGGCCCGCAAGCTCGCCGTAGGTCATCTTTGCCATGTGCGAGTAGGTACCCACTTTCACGAAGCCGCGCGACTTATGCAGCCCCGCAGAACCTGCATTTTCAGGGAAAATCCATGAGTGGATGGCCCACTTGTGCAGGTCTTGACACACCTCAATCAGGCGGTCCAAAAGTGCGCCGCCGATACCGCGGCCCTGCGCCTCGGTGCCTAGGTAGATGGAATCCTCCACTACTCCGTGGAAGACGGTGCGGGTAGATACAGGGGCCGCAGAAACCCACCCCAGGACCTTTGAATCATCATCTGCTTCAACGGCCACATACACCGAAGGCATGATCTTGCCGGCTTTGAATTCTTCAAAGGTCAGGGATCGGGTCTCATAGGTAGCGTGCCCAGTATTGAGCCCCTGTTCATAGATCTCTCGCATCTGCGGGTAATCCGCCGCGGTGAAGGGGCGGATGCGGAAATCTTTCTTCTTGTCGTCCGAAGACGTCTGCTTGGCGTTCTCGCTCATATACAACATTATTACTGGGACATGCCCAGCTTCGCCACGCTGTACACATAAAGATCACCCAACGCGAACGAACTTGGCCTAGTTGCCGCCTTCCAATAGGTCAGTAACGAGCTCCGCAATGGCCGAGCGCTCAGAACGTTGCAGAGTAATATGTGCAAAAAGCTCGTGCCCCTTGAGCTTTTCAATCACTGCTTGGACTCCGTCGTGCCGGCCCACGCGAAGGTTATCGCGCTGCGCCACATCGTGAGTAAGAACTACTCGCGAGCCCTTCCCCAACCGGGAAAGCACAGTAAGCAGGACGTTTCGTTCCAAGGACTGCGCCTCGTCCACGATGACAAAAGCATCATGCAGCGAGCGACCGCGAATATGCGTTAGCGGCAAGACCTCGATGAGGCCGCGTTCGTGCACCTCTTCCATGACGTTGTCAGACACCAAGCCCTCCAAGGTGTCATAGACCGCCTGCGCCCACGGGTTCATCTTGTCCGATTCGGTACCCGGTAGGTATCCCAGGGACTGTCCGCCCACCGCATACATCGGACGGAAGACCACAATGCGGCGGTGCTCACCACGCTCGAGCACTGCCTCCAAGCCGGCACACAGGGCGAGTGCCGACTTGCCGGTGCCGGCACGGCCACCGATGGAGACAATTCCTACGTTTGGGTCCATCAGCAGGTCCAAAGCAATACGCTGCTCCGCGGAGCGTCCCTGGAGGCCAAAGGCATTGATATCACCACGTACAAGCTCGACCACGCCATCCGCAGTCATCCGACCCAGCGCGGATTGCGCGCCCGCAGCCAAGGTCAAGCCGCAGTGCACCGGTAGATCCTCAACGGCGGTGCCCTTTTCCGTTTCGACGCCGTCTAGCATGACTTCCCCATCACGATAGAGGGCATCGATGACATCCGAGCTGGTTTGCACCGTCGCCATTCCGGTATAGCCGGTCAAGACTACGTCCTGGGCGTGATACTCATCCGCCTGCACACCAACTGCACCGGCCTTCACGCGCAGCGGCACGTCCTTCGTGACCAGCACGGTGTCCTTCCCTTCGTGCGCAAGGTTGAGAGCGCACGCCAAGATGCGGTGGTCGCCTTCTGGCCCGCGGAACGCGGTAGGCAGCAAGGATTGGTCTTGATGGTTCAATTCCACGCGCAGGGTGCCGCCATCCACATTGACGGGCACCGGCTGGTCTAAGGCCTCATAGGTAGCGCGCAGCTCCTCCAAAAAGCGAAGAGCTTGGCGGGCGAACCAGCCAAGCTCTGGGTGATGACGCTTTCCTTCCAGTTCAGAAATAACTACAACGGGAAGGACCACATCGTGTTCTGCAAATTTGCGCAGGGCCCAAGGGTCAGACAGCAAGACCGAGGTATCCACTACATAGGTCTTGGTAGCGACGGTGTTATCAGTAGTGGCAAGCGGAGTAGAAAGTACAGAGGGACGAGACATGATGGCAGGGTTCTCCCTTAGTGTGCGGTAGATCAGACTTCTTCCGAATCACCCCGAATCCCCGGGGTTGCCACCCAAAGTAGGCACCGAAGGTTGAAATTACATGGGTGCAAGATGAACATTAAGAAAACGAAAAATCCCTCCGCAGCACATGCTGCAGAGGGAAAAGCTCTAAAGTAGCTTTT
The DNA here is from genome assembly GCF_022347225.1 of Corynebacterium sp. ACRPQ. Lineage (NCBI taxonomy): Bacteria > Bacillati > Actinomycetota > Actinomycetes > Mycobacteriales > Corynebacteriaceae > Corynebacterium > Corynebacterium sp. ACRPQ. The sequence goes on along the minus strand of NZ_JAKRNF010000001.1, from coordinate 151,880 downwards.
TACTTCTCTACGGAGGAGGTGAACTTGCCGCTCTCGTCCTGGATCCAGGAGATTACGCCATCGTCGAACTGCTGGGTCCAGCCCTTGCCCTGAGCAGCCTTTTCCTCAGCAGCCTTAGGCAGGCCTACCTCAGAGTCCAAGCCGCCCTGCTCCTTCCAGGTTTCAGCAATCTTGCCGACGATAGGCTGAGCGCCCTCATCGTCGCCGAAGGTCAGCATGTTGCCGTTATCGAAGTTAGCGAGGAACTCATCGTCGTCACCCTGCTCGATGCTCTTTACGTCGCCCCACTCAGCCTTCTTCTCTTCAATAGCGGAAGCGAAATCAGCCGGAACATCTACGTCACCGTTAGCGGTAGCGATGGACTTGGTAGCGCCGCCCTTGTCGTCAGCATCATCCTTGTCGTCGGCATCTTCAGAGTCAGATGCTTCTGCATCCTCAGAATCGTCCGCGTCATCAGCGTCATCATTGGAAGTAGCCTCAGCAGCAGCGGAGCCAGCAGCGTCGGTAGCGTCTGCAGCTACGGAGCCGGCGGAATCCTTAGCGTCGTTAGCTGCATCCTCAGCATCGGAGCATGCTACGAGAGCTACGGACAGGGTTGCGGCTGCAAAGCCACCTGCGATACGACGGGTCATCTTCTGCATTACTGCATCATCCTTTCATCGAGAAAGTAAGTTAATTCTAAAATTATTGTTAAATCGTCCTTTATGACGAACAAAGCCCACCGTAACGACGACTCCCAGCTGGCACCACCCGCTCAGACAGGAAGTAGACAGCAAACAGTAAAGGCCTACCTACGTTTGCGCTGCTTAGGGGCCTTCTTTTTCTTGTGTAACGAATTGTTAACGTTTCTCCGCGCTTGCTTCGCCTTCGCCTTTTCCCTGGCGCTGCGTTTCGGCTTCTCTTGGCGGGAGGAACGGGCCGTGCGGCCCTTAGCGACGCCCACGAAGTCCTGAATTGCTTCCCCGTCATCGTCCTTGCGCCACACCAATGCAATCTCCGTCACCGGCACGGACTCGTCCTTAAGGCCCAACGGCACCACCTGCTTTTTACTCAGGACCTTCAGCAGGGGCCGCGGCGCAATCGCGATACCCACATTGGCCGCCACTACCTGCAAGGCGTCGCGGACGGCGGGGACATCGACAAGCCCGGAATCGGCGAGGCGGTAGTTGAGGTGTTCATCGGCGACGTCGGCAAGCGCAAGCTCCTCGCCCACCTCCGCATAGACCGAGTCTTTGGGAACGGCAATGCCAGGGGCCTCTTTATAAAGTCGCACCACATGAAAGGTGTCATCCACCCGCGCATCCGGCAAGCGCGCAAGAGCTAGGTCCACCTCGCCGGCTACCAGCGGGGCAAGCGCATCGTCCGCATCAACGGTGTACAAGCCACCATGAGCAGTATTTTCCTCGAATCGGCGGAACCACTTTCCAGGCTCTGTGCCGGTGGCAAAAGCTAAGCGCAGCATAGAGGACAGTCTACTGAAAGTGCTACGGTAAAAGCGTGACTGAAGAACAAAAGCAACCATCCGGCACCGCTATGCGTGCCCAAACCGCGGCGAAGAAGCTAGGCATCTACCTACCCGCCGCGCCGGACGAGTTCCAAAATAGTGCCATTAGCCACGAAGAGCTGCGCGAATTGCAGCATAATCCGCCCGAGTGGCTCCAAACCTTGCGCCGCGAAGGGCCTCACCCCCGCCCCGAGGTTGCCCATAAGCTGGGAATCTCTGTTACCGCGCTCAAGAAGAACGATATGGATAAGCCGCTGACCACAGCGGAAATCAATCAGCTCCTCCAAGAGCAGCCGGAATGGCTCCAGCAGGCCCGCGCTACCATGGCGCAGGCCCGTGGCCATGAGGTGAAGGACTAAACCAGCTTCCAGTCCTCGAGGCCCTCATACAGCGGGTAGTGCTGGGCAATCTTGTCCACGCGAGCACGCAGGGCCTCCACATCGGCATTCTTGCCCTGGACCAGGGCGGTGCCGATAATATCTGCAACCTCGGTGAAGGCCTCGGCGTCGAGGCCGCGGGTTGCCAGCGCAGAGGTACCAATGCGAAGGCCAGAGGTGACCATCGGTGGACGCGGGTCATTCGGCACGGCATTGCGGTTAACGGTAATGCCTACCTCGTGCAGCAGATCCTCTGCCTGCTGTCCATCCAATTCGGAATTGCGCAGGTCCGCCAAGACCAAGTGCACATCGGTGCCGCCGGTCAGCACGTCCACGCCAGCCGCCTTGGCATCATCTGCGGTAAGGCGCTCTGCCAGAATGCGAGCACCCTCCAAGGTGCGCTCCTGGCGCTCCTTGAATTCCTCGGTAGCAGCAATCTTCATAGCAATGGCCTTGGCAGCGACCACGTGCATCAGCGGTCCGCCCTGCTGGCCCGGGAAGACGTTGGAATTGATCTTCTTGGCATAATCCTGCTTGGCCAGAATCATGCCGGAGCGCGGGCCGCCCAGGGTCTTGTGCACGGTGGTGGACACGATATCCGCGTGAGGCACTGGGCTCGGGTGCAGGCCGGCTGCCACGAGACCAGCAAAGTGGGCCATATCTACCCACAGGTAAGCGCCGACCTCATCAGCGATTTCACGGAAGGCCGCGAAATCCATGGTGCGCGGGTAGGCAGACCAGCCGCCGATAATCACCTTCGGCTTTTCCTTCAGCGCCTGCTCGCGCAGCTTATCCATGTCCACACGCATGGTCTCTGGATCCACCTCATAGGCAGCGACATCATAAAGCTTGCCAGAGAAGTTCAACTTCATGCCGTGGGTGAGGTGGCCGCCGTGTGCCAGGGACAGGCCCAAAATCTTGTCGCCCGGCTCAGCGATGGTGGAAAGCACCGCTGCGTTCGCCTGCGCACCGGAGTGCGGCTGAACGTTGGCGAATTCCGCACCAAAGAGTTCCTTAGCGCGGTTGCGGGCTAGGTCCTCCACGACGTCGACATGCTCGCAGCCACCGTAGTAACGGCGACCCGGGTAGCCCTCGGCGTACTTGTTAGTGAGCACGGAGCCCTGTGCCTGGAGCACGGCGCGAGGCACAAAGTTCTCAGAAGCGATCATTTCCAGGGTTTCGCGCTGGCGGGAAATCTCTCCCTGAATTGCGCCGAATACGTCCGGATCGAGGTCGCGGAGGTCAGAGGTAAAAGAAGCCATAAAGGTGTGGTCCCCTTCTCAAAATCAAGCGGTATGGGATGCTGCATATCTTATCGTGCCATGCACCCTTAGGGGGCATACTTTTACCCACGGATTATGCAAGTGCGACAATAGAGCCATGGCGCGCACATTGGATTCGAGTCCTTACCTAGATTTTGACCGCGAGACCTGGCGTGAACTGCGTAAATCCATGCCTCAGGTGCTCACGGAAACCGAGGTGGAAAAGCTTCGCGGCCTAGGAGACCGCATCGACCTAGACGAGGTAGCTGATGTCTACCTTCCCCTCTCTCGCCTCATCCATATGCAGGTCATGGCACGCCAGCAGCTCACCACGGCTACCGAATCCTTCTTAGGCAATCCTCCGACGCACGTTCCCTTTGTCATCGGTGTGGCCGGCTCCGTGGCAGTGGGAAAATCCACCACCGCCCGTCTCCTGCAGGTGCTGCTGCAACGCTGGGAATCCCACCCCAAGGTGGCGCTCGTGACAACCGACGGCTTCCTCTTCCCCACCAAGACTCTCAAGGAACGCGGCCTCATGCAGCGCAAGGGATTTCCGGAATCCTATGACCGGCGCGCACTCCTCCGCTTTGTCACAGACGTAAAATCAGGAAAGCCATTTGTCAAGGCACCGCTTTATTCCCACATCACCTATGACATTGTGGACGGTGAGTACCAAGAAGTTCACCAGCCCGACATCCTCATCCTGGAAGGGCTCAACGTGCTACAAACGAGCCCCACGTTGACCGTGGCGGACCTCTTTGATTTCTCGGTCTACGTTGATGCCCGCACCGACGATATCGAGCAGTGGTATATCGACCGCTTCCTTACTCTGCGCCACACCGCTTTCCGCGAGCCCAACGCCCACTTCTCTTCCTTCGCAGACATGAACGATGAGGAAGCCCGCGCCCAAGCCCGCGAAATTTGGCAGTCCATTAACCTGCCGAACTTGGTGGAAAATATCCTGCCCACCCGTGTGCGAGCCTCCCTCGTGCTGAAAAAGGGCTCGCATCACCTGGTAGAACAGGTGCGAATGCGCAAGCTCTAGAGCCTATTTGCCAAAGCGGCGCGAACGTTGGGAGTAATCCCGCAAGGCGCGAAGGAAATCCACCTTGCGGAATGCAGGCCAGTAAGTATCCGTAAACCAGATTTCGGAGTACGCGGCCTGCCACAGCAGAAAGCCCGACAGGCGTTGTTCACCAGAAGTGCGGATAACCAAATCTGGGTCCGGAAGACCCTTGGTGTACAGGTGCTCCCCAATGGATTCTGCGGTGACGCGGTCCGCCATCTCAGCTGCGGTAGTTCCCTTCTCTGCTTCCGCACGCACCAAGTTCTGCACGGCGTCCACAATTTCTTGGCGCCCGCCATAGCCCACCGCCACATTGACGATGACACCCGTATTGTCCTTGGTTTCCGCTGCCGCCGTCACCATGCGCTGGCGAATATCATCCGGGAGTAGATCGAGGTGGCCGACCAAGCGCACCTGACAGCCGACGTCGCTATGGGATAGGTGCGTGACCACATCCGAGATAATGTCAAAGAGCAGCTCTACTTCCTGCTCGCTGCGCTTCAGATTCTCCGTGGACAGCAAATAAATGGTGACCACTTCGATATCGGTATCGCGGCACCACGAAATCATCTCTCCGATTTTCTTCGCACCTTGGCGGTGACCATGGCTGATATCGGTGAAACCAGCCTCACGCGCCCACCGACGATTGCCATCGGCCATAATGGCGATGTGCTTAGGCTGCGGCTTGCCCTTGATCAGGCGCGCCAGCCGCGCTTCATAAGCTGGGTAAGCCAGCTGCTTGAGAGAACTCACGCTCATCAGTCTATCCGCCTAGAAAATGGACTTCTTGCGGTTATCGTAAATGCCGGCTTCCTTCATCGCCTCATCCACGGCTTCCTCATCGAACGGATCGATTCCGTGATCCTCCGCAAACATCATGCGACGACGAAAGCGTGAGTAACGGCGATGGAAATTCCAGCCTGCAAACAGCACCGCAACTCCCATAAGCGCCAAGATCAGTAGACCGATGGGCGAAGCTTTGCCAAATTCAGGGCCCATTGGGCCACCTTCGGCGCCCTCGGTTCCTTGGGCTAGTACAAATACGTCATGTGCGGCCAGAACGAAAGAGCCATACATGCTCATGTCTTAGGCCTCCTCTTTCTCTTCGATGCCGGCAAAAAGGTCATTTTCTGGCAGGGAGGTAGAAACGCGGGTCTTCGCCAGTTCAAACTCCTCGGTGGGCCAAAGGCGCTGCTGTACCTCCACCGACGTCGCCAAGAAGGCACCCGCCGGATCGATCTGCGTGGCGTGCGCCCGCAAGGCCTCCTCGCGATTGCTGAAGTAATCCGCGCATTCCACCTGGGTGGTTACACGCGCCATGATATCGCCAAAAGTGGTGTCCCAGCGCGCCAGCATCGGCCCATAGGGGCTGGTATTCCCCTCTTCTAATAGCAAATCATGGAACATCTTCATGCGCTGGTAGACGAAGCCGTGCGAGTAGTACAGCTTCAGCGGCTCCCACGGCTTACCCCGCTCTGGGTGGTACGCGGCATCGCCTGCCTTCTCCCACGCGATCATAGAAGCCCGGTGCACCATCAAATGGTCTGGGTGCGGGTAGCCACCATTTTCGTCATAGGTGACAATGACGTGTGGTCGAAATTCACGGATAACCTGGACGTATTCCTGCGCGACGGTGTCATCTCCCAGCAACGCGAAACAGCCCTCCGGCAGCAATTCCTCCATAGTCTTGCCTTCAACCGGGTCCGGCAATCCGGAATCAACGTGGCCCAGCCAGCGATGTTGTACGCCCAGTGCCCGCGCAGCGTTAGCCATTTCTTCCCGGCGGACCTCGCCCATCTTTTCCTTGATTTCCGGACGGTCCATGGCAGGGTTAATCACATCGCCGCGCTCACCACCGGTACAGGTCAGCACCAAAACCTCATTGCCTTCTGCGGCATAGCGCGCGGTGGTTGCGGCACCCTTGGAAGATTCATCGTCTGGGTGCGCGTGGATAGCTAGTAGGCGAAAATCGCTCACTGAAAATCCATCCCCTTATTAATCTAGGTTCTTTGAACAGATGATTATCCTAGTAGATAATTGGAAAACCATGGTCCTCGACTAGAGTGGAAGCCATGACTTCCGCCGGAAACTCTCGCTCAGCCGCCCGCTACGGCTCCCGCGGCTCCTCTGAAAAGAACTCTGGTAGCTGGACTAATAAGGCGCTGGTGCTTATCTTTGTCGCCATTTTTATTGCACTTATTTTCTTCGGCTTCCGGTATTTCCAGGAAAAGGAGCGGGTGAACGCACAGGTGTCCATCGTGACCCAGGAGGTTTTGAGCGATGATTCCACCCGCGTTTGGGTCGATGTCACCCGCAATCACACCGATGAAGATGCCTACTGCATTGTCCAAGCCTATGACTATTCCAAGGCCGAAGTAGGCCGCCGTGAATTCCCTGTTCCCGCGGGCGGAAACGAAACCCAGCGCATCGCTGTCGACGTCCCAACCAACGCTCGTGCCGTAGCTGGCGGGGCCTATGGTTGTTCCGGCAATATCCCCGAATACTTGGATATGGATAACCCTGACTACGCGGAAAGCCGCTAGCCGCGTGTGCTAGGATTTGTAGCGCCTAGAACTGGATATATGCCCAGTTCCACTTTTACCTATAGCCCCAGGGATTAGCAGGGGCTTTGACCACAATTCCTATCTACGGAAGGTTGCAGAATGGCTGAGCAGCAAAAGCAGTACATCACCCCAGAGACCAAGGCGAAGCTCGAGGCCGAGCTGCAAGAGCTCATCGACCACCGCCCAGTAGTCGCGGCTGAAATCAACGAGCGCCGTGAGGAAGGCGACCTCAAAGAGAACGCCGGTTACGACGCCGCACGTGAGATGCAGGACCAGGAAGAGGCCCGCATTAAGCAGATTTCTGAGGTTCTTGCGAATGCCACCACCGAGCGCGGTGCTGTTCAGGAGGGCGTTGCCCACACCGGTTCCGTAGTTCACGTTTACTACAACGGTGACAAGGACGATAAGGAGACCTTCCTCATCGGTACCCGCGCCGCTGCTTCCGATAACAAGGACCTAGAAACCTATTCCGAGCAGTCCCCGCTGGGCGCTGCCATCATTGGCGCACAAGAGGGCGAGACCCGCGAGTACACCGCTCCGAATGGCAAGACCATTTCGGTCACCATCGAGTCCGCAGCGCCGTATGATTCTGCTAAGGCCGCTGCACCACGCGAGTCCTAAACTTTTAACCACTTACCACTCTGGAGAAAGAGCACATCCCCATGAAGAAGTTCTCCCGTTTCGCCGCCGCTGGCCTGGTCTTCACTGCTGGCCTCTCCCTCGCTGCTTGCCACCCACCGAACCAGCAGGATTCTGATTCCAAGGTAGAAAATGCCTCCACCTTCACCGGTGAGGCCCCGATGCAGAAGGACGCTGAGACCAGCTCTTCCGCACCCGAAACCGTTATTGAAGAGGAAGCACCTGTAGTCGAGTCCGGTGTTCCAGAAGAGCCAGCGCAGCCGCATTTGAACGGTACCGCCACCGAGCTGCCACAGCAGTAATAAGGGCTTGAAGGGCCGAGGGATTTCCTCGGCCCTTTTTTCATGCTATTTTTCTGGGTCCACTTCCCGCACCCAATCCCCGATGACACCGGGTACGACAGCAGGCGGCTCTCCCAAGAGGTCGCGCTTATTTGGATCCCGTTCCACCTGCGTGGTGACGGACTTTACGCGCTTTTTCTCACTGTCTTTGCCTCCGCGCATCCCCATCATTGGACCATAGGCTCGCGCCCCTCCGGTGGAGCGGCCTGCATTGCCACCGCGCGCTGCCGCGGCACTTTCACCGCCGCCTGTTCCATGACCAAGGCTGCCACCTACGCCGGGCCGCATGCCCGCACCAGCACCGGTTCCAGCACCGCTGCCAAGACCAGCACGCATGCTAGAACCGCCGCCGAGTGCATTGCCATGGCCAGCGCGCACGCCTGAACCGACACCGGCGTAGGGCGCCCCGGCTCCGCGTGCAAGGTGCAGGCCCGACTGCGCTCCTCTTCCGGCGCGCACCACATCGGCGCCGCCACCTACATTTCCTGCAGCGGATCCAATTCCGCCTCGTAGCGACTGACCGCCGAGTACGCCGCGGCCCGCGTCCGCAGGCCGTCCGGCTGCCATCATCGGCGCCATCCCAGAAGTAGCGGATTGCGCTGTAGCTACCGGTGCCATCGCACCGCTGCTATTAAGTGCGCCTGCATGTGCTCCTGCGGCAACCGGATGCGCTGTACCACCAGGAACCTGCCCCATCGCCCCGTTAGCCGAAGCGACACTCGGCACGGACGCCCCTTGGGTGGACACCTCATTCCCACCGATGGCTACTTGGTCTCCCAGACCAAGCCTTTCCAGCGCATTCCTGCCGCTAGTATGCATCTGCTGGTGAAAATCATTAATCTCTTGTGGGCTCATCCCCACTGCTTCTAGCCCGTCCACATTGCCATTGACGACGTCGAAGTTCCCCGGCCCCAAATCACCGCGCGCTATCGCTTCCGCAATCTTCTTTGGCCATACCACGGCATCGGTGGTGTAGCGCTGCCCATCACCGTCAACTCCGGCAAGGCCCGCGTCGACACCGCCGCCTCCCGACGCCGGCGATTGTTCCATCAAAGCGTGCTGGTACGGCATTGCTTCTACCGCGAAGCGCTGCAGGTCAGGTTGCAACGCGGCCAATGCGGCCTTTTCCGCAATCTCGCGCTCAACCGGTTCCGGGATGGCCATCACTTCCATCGCCATGGCCATCGCAGTCGGCTGCATGCCCATCAGCTTGGCGTGGAATCCGGTCAGTTTCTCCCCCATGACCTTGGCATTTGCAACAAAGTGGCTTCCCGACGCCGCCACTTCCCTAATCTTGGCCGCCGCTCTCGACGTGGCTTCGCTGTCGTTCTCGCCTTCCAACGACCCAGCTGCTTCCTGCAACCCGCTAACGATATCGTCGACTTCCGACGCCAACGAGGTCCACCGCGCATTCGCCTCCGACACATTCCAAATCTGCGTCGACATCAGGTCCGTAGCCAGCTTCACAATGTCCGTACCGACATTCACCACCGGCATGGAAAACCCAAATGGGCTGTACCCCGGCTCCGGCTGGTTCATAATCGGCATCGACTCAATGCCGATATCCCCACCCGCATCCGCGATCTCCATTCCCCGACTATTCGCGTCCTCCTGCGCCTGAAACCCTCGGGCCTCCCGCCCCAAAGAATCAGACAGCCACTCCAGCTGTTTTACAAAGCTCTCCAAAGATTTCAAGGCAGAACCAGGGTCCGTGGTTAAGACTCTTTCGTGAACATCGCCAACATGGTCCAACCCACTTACACTAGTAAATCCTCTATTTAGTGGACTTTGTGTGTCCGCTGCCACGCTCTGGGCCGTACTGATGATGTCAAGAATTCCGCGCGCATTCTGGCTCAAATTCTCAGTATTTACTTTCATACTTCCCCCAAAAGTAAAAGTTAAATTAATTCATTAAACAATTCGTTAGCCCGATAACAAATCTGGTCTATATTCGACGAAAAGTCACTTACGGTAATTGTGACAACTCCCCGGACTGTCGATGCAGAAGCACGACACATGGAATCGGAAAATACTTCTCCCCGCGATAGGACAACCCCAGCCTCTTGCTCTTCTTTTATTTGAACCAACAGCTCGGGTTTACTATCCACTTGCTCACGGAATGCTGTAATTGAAAATTCTGTGCCCTCAGGAAATGCTTTATAACTACACCCCTTGTGACCAGACTCTACAAAATCTGGCTCCCCAAATCGTTCTATTTTCCGCTCCTGCAATTGAGCTTCCGTAACCTCTGTACAAGGATCGAATACTCGGAACCCTGGCTGAGCCGGATCGAATTCCCCCAGTGGCGGTAGAACGCCGGAAGTGTCTCCCGACCCCGTGGCGCCGGCCTCCCCCGGTTGGCCGGCGCCGTCCGCATTCTTCCCGCCATTAGTGTGTGCCGTTTCCCCCTGATTGCCTTCCGCGTCATCCCCCGGGTCCCCGTTGGCTCCCCCTGCACCGTCGGTCGAACTAATGCCGCCAGCCTCGCCCACCTTGGTGGTCTCCTCTGACGCGCTCCTCGTGCCGATATCCGCAACGCAGCTACTCAGCATAACGGTGCTGACCATCAACGTTGCTACGGTGACCTGACGCTTCACAACAATCCTTCGCGCACTCACTTCCTGACGAGAGGAACAGGAAGAGTGAAACAGAGAACTTTTCACTTCGTATTTCCCGTTCCGGTACACAGCATGCATGAGACTCCAAGAATTTTCTACACAACCGCAAACGTTAACGGCAATTTAACAAAATTATTTGTCCCATATGTCACACCCATCACGCCTAAAAGGCGAAGTTTCCTGCTCATTAGCTGTATCAGTCCTGGGAGTGGTTTTGTAGACCAAATGAAGGTTAAACCCGCACTTTATCCCCCAGGATTACCCCAGAAATTACACGTTTGTAAGCGATTCTCGGCAACAAAAAAGCCCGCACCGAAGTGCGGGCCAATACAAAAAGTCAATTAGTCTCGCTGGAAATAGCTCAGCAGACGGAGAATCTCAGTGTAGAGCCAGACCAAGGTAACTGCGAGGCCGAGAGCTACGCCCCATGCGTTCTTAGCGGGAGCACCGGCGCGGATCATGCGGTCAGCCTGATCAAAGTCAGTCAGGAAGGACAGGGCACCAAGAACGATGCAGACGAGCGAGAAGATGATGGCAATCGGGCCACCATCACGCAGTGGGTTGAAGTCAAAGAAAATCGCGCCCAAGAAGTTAACAAGAGCCATGACAGCAACGCCAGCAATCAGGCCGAAAAGGATCTTGGTGAACTTCGGAGTCACCTTCACTGCGCCAGTCTTGTACACAATCAGCATGCCAATGAATACACCAATCGTGCCGACAATTGCTTGGCCAATGATGGCCATGCCGCCTTCGCCCTGGAAGTTAACGTTGGCGAACATCAAGGAGAAGCCACCGACAAATAGGCCTTCAAATACGGCATAAATCAGGGTGACTGCAGCAGAACCCCACTTCTTGCCAAAAGAGGCAACGAGCACGGTAATGAAGCCACCGATACCACCGACCAGAGTCAAGGCCATAGCGATACCCGGGCTTACTAGCATTCCCAGGGCGAAGTTGATGGCCGCGGCGACGATGATAACGCCGAGGGTAATACCCGTCTTGGTCACTACGTCATCCACGGTCATGGGACGAGTAGATACGTCCTCATAACCAGAGTTTTGGCGGCTACTATTTTCGGTCAGAGAACTCATTACCGGATTGCTTGAACGCACGGTTGTCCTTTCTAAGAGAGGTGCAAATTAGCTATCTCACCCCATTCAACGAGACACCACCCCATAAAGTTCCACATTCTTTCCATTTAGCTAGAAGTTTTGTGTGCAACTTCCGCATAAAGTCTGTGGAGACCTGTTGACTAGAAAAGTCTCGAGACACCGACCGGAACGATGTCTCGAGACTTCACATGGTGCCCCCAGTGGGACTCGAACCCACACTGAATCGATTTTAAGTCGACTGCCTCTGCCGATTGGGCTATGGGGGCAAGGGCAAGGAATATTTTAGGCCACCCCACCCTACGGGAGTTAACGAGGGGTACCCTCAGCAGCCAGACCAGCGATAATGCCGTCGAGAATGTCCTTTTCACTGATGAAAAAGCTGCGCGCATCGCAATTGCGCTCGATAAGCTGCATGATGCCTTCGACGGCTACCGCCCCACCGCCAATGACGTCGGCACGGCCGGGGTGAATGACGGGGTTGAGGGCGCGGACGTCGGAAGGCAGGCTAATTAGCTGCTGCAAAAGCACGCGCAGGGCATCGAAGCGGAGCTCAGACCCGTGAATGGCATCGGCGTCGTAGCGCTCAAGGCCCTGAGCCAATGCGGAAAGAGTGGTGAAGGTGCCTGCGCAACCGACGATGGTACGGGCCTTAGAAATAGGTACTATCTTCTCCACTTCCGCCGTGCGCTCGCCGACGTACTCGGAAGCAATCTCAATCTCCGACTCGGTAGGCGGATCGGTACGCATAATGCGCTCGGTTAGCCTGACGCACCCCATGCGGGCAGAGTGGGTGCCCAAGATATCGCCATCGGCCGTGCCGACGACGAACTCGGTCGATCCGCCGCCCAGGTCGATGACACAGAATGGCCCGCGGTCTGGCTCCACATCGGCCACGGCGCCATTAAAGGACAACAGAGCCTCTTCCTCGCCCGAGACGACCTCGGCCTGTGCGCCAGGCTGAATTTGGCCGAGCAACTCAGCGGTCATGTCGAAGAATTCCTGTTGATTCTTGGCATCGCGAGTAGCGGAGGTAGCGACCATCCGCACGCGGGTGACCTTCTCAAACTTCATCTGGCGTACGTAGCCTTCCAAGGCCACGCGGGCGCGGTCTAGGGCCGCAGGGGCAATTTCGCCAGTGGCATCGACTCCCTCTCCCAGGCGGATGATTTCCATGGTGCGGGTAATATCGCGGACCTTGCCGTCATCCTGAATCTCAGAGATGAGCAAGCGAATCGAATTCGTACCGCAATCAATCGCAGCAACGCGAGTCATAGCAGCCCTCCTATTCCGCGTTAGAGAAATCGAACTGGGCCAGGTCAATCCCCAGATCCTCGACGCTGGGCCAGTCCTGCGGGATGGCAGCGCCTCGTAGCTTGCCGTGGTCAGCGGCCATGGCCACCGCTTCAGTTCCCAACCGGAAATGCTGTGGGCCCTCAGCAAGCGAGTACGCGATGAGCACATGCAGACACTTCACCCGATCGGGCATCCCGCCACCGGAGAAATCGGTGCCAAGGTCTTCGATGTCATTGCGCTTGGCCAGGAAGTATTCGTGGGCGCGCTGATAGTCGGCAGCCAAATCCTCGTCCTCACCCAAGCGGGCTTCCATCCACTTCATAACGTGGGCAACCTCCAAGCGTGAGGCTTCGGCAGTAAGCCGTGGGTCGGTGAGGTAGTAGAGGGTGGGGAATGGGGTGCCGTCGGCAAGCTTGGGCGCCGTCTTAATTACCGCGGGCTGCCCATCCGGCGTGCGATAAGAAACCTCCAGGACCCCGCGCGGGGTGCGGCCCAATTGCTCAGTTACTACAGCGATATCTGCATCAGTGACGGTCATGCGGACAATTATCGCACATCTGGATTCTCTTCCGGCGCCGGCTCAATCGGAAGATGATTTACCTGCTCGGACGGAGCTTCTTCCTCAGGCGGCTCGGCTACGGAATCCCACAAAACTTCGTACCATTCGCGGGAATCTTCTTCCTTCTGACCATCTGTGGTGAGCTGGTCATCCGGCTTAATCTGCGGGTCAATGATGCGGTAGGCGGTCTCGCCCTCATCGACGACCCCGAATCGGCGCCGCGCCTCCTGCTTGATGTACTCATCGGATTTATATCTATCAATCTTCTCCAGCAAAGCAGCTTTCTCATCCTGCTTGGCAGCGATTGACTCATTGAGGCGGGCAATTTCGGACCGGCCGTGGTAGTAATTGCGCAGCGGAATGGTAATAGCAAACAAAACAACAAGCACTATAGCTACGATTACGCCTACTCCGGCAATACTCATCCGGTCCGGCTTCTGTTTCTGCTTCAGCTGTGCACGCTGAGCTTTACGGATATCCGCAGCACGCGAGGCTACCGGAACCCTAGTACGGCTCCGGTTTCGCTGCGTCTTCTTTTCGCGTGCCATAGGCCTTTAATCCTAGCGCTGTCACTCCTGTAACAGGGACGTGGCACGCGCAATTTAGATACACTAAAGGAAATTCTCCCGCACAGGGAGGAAGTTTCATGTCCCTCAAACGCCTCCTACCCGTTCTCACCGCAACCTTATTCCTCGCCAGCTGCAGCCCCTCCGCCCAAATCTCTCCTAAAATTCGCACATTTTTTCGCTTCAAACCTTGCGCAAGCCAGCAAGGCGGCTTATACTGAGGGTAGAAATTCGATTGTGTGTGCGATTTATTCCAGAGGGGGGAACTTTCCGTGACAGTCAGCGACGCACCACCAAAGAAAGCTTATTTTTCTACCAATAACCTCGACGACACGGTTTGCGTTTTGGGTATGCTCCAACGCATTCAATCCTGGCAGCTATACCAATCTGTACTTCCACGGTTAGAAGACGATGTCGAATGCACTACCGCTGCTTTGGCTAAGCGGGTGGGCTTGAGCTACTGGCGCGTTTTATCCGCACTGCGCTCTCACCTGCGCATGCGTGAGTTGCCGTTAACCACGGCAGTACAGACCGAACATTGGATTCTTGACCTCCCGCGGCTGCACGTCATTGATGCCGAGCTTGCCCCGCTTGGCGACGACGCCGAGGGCATCCAACTAGTCGATGCCGCCCTTGCAGATTTCCTCACCCCGAAGGAACCTGCTCAGCATGTCCCCACGGAATCTGAAATCCGTAGATTCTTGCGCGATTACATCGATGGCATTCTCAAGCCAGTTATTGAGAAGGAAATTGAGCGGTCTGTTTCCATTTCTTATTCCAAAGGCCAAGCCACCATCACCCTGAAAACGGATAAAGCAACCGCCGGTGCTATTTCACGGCACATCGATAAAGCAGCGCGAAAGAAGAGCATCACAAAGCCAGAGGCTTTGGAGGCGCTGATCTTTAATCGCACCCAGACAAAAGTAGTAATCAATACCTACGCAGCGGGTGACGATGCTTCTCGCGTATACATACCTTCGGCGGGATGGTGCGTTCTTACAGAACATTTAAGCAATTACTCGATGACTCGCGAGCTGTGCCCAGAAGAAACATCCTCCTACGTTCCCACCGAACAAATCAGGACATGGGTTCACGGTCGCGATGCCACGTGCCGTTGGCCGGGGTGCTCCATGCCGGCGCATTACTGCCAGCTTGATCATCGAGTGGAGTATGCCGACGGCGGACCGACGAGCGTCGATAATCTTGTCACTCTCTGTCAACACCACCACAACGTAAAGACCGATGGTAGGGCACGCTACATCATGGATCCCATCACTGGGGACGTTGCCTGGCTCTTTTCGGACGGCACCTTCGAAATTGGCCGTGCCCAAGGGCCTTTAGCACCGCGGACCATGAATTGGAAGCAAACCTGGCAACAATACCTAGACATGCGAAAGCGCCCCCGCGGCAATGCGAGGGCGCTACGAAAGGAGGCGATTAAGCCTTAAAGCGCGGGAAAGCGGAGCGGCCGGCGTAAACTGCGCCGTCGCCAAGCTCCTGCTCGATACGCAGCAGCTGGTTGTACTTAGCTACACGCTCGGAACGAGCCGGTGCACCGGTCTTGATCTGGCCGCAGTTCAGAGCGACAGCCAGGTCCGCAATGGTGGTGTCCTCGGTCTCACCAGAGCGGTGGGACATCATGGTGCGGTAGCCATTGCGGTGAGCCAACTCGACTGCGTCGAAGGTCTCGGTCAGGGTACCAATCTGGTTGACCTTAACCAGCAGGGCGTTAGCAGCCTTCTTCTCAATACCCTCCTGCAGGCGGGCAGGGTTGGTGACGAAGAAGTCATCGCCGACGATCTGTACCTTCTCGCCAATTGCGGCGGTCAGGGCGGTGTAGCCATCCCAGTCATCTTCCTGCAGCGGATCCTCGATGGAGACGATCGGGTACTGGTCGATGAGGTCCTCGTAGACCTTGGACATTTCTTCAGCGGTGTGCTCGCCACCCTCGAAGTGGTACTTGCCGTCCTTGAAGAACTCGGAGGAAGCAACGTCGAGTGCCAGGGCTACGTCCTTGCCGGGCTCGAAGCCGGCCTTCTTGATGGCGTCCACGATGACGTCGAGAGCAGCCTTGGTGGAGTCAACGGACGGAGCGAAGCCACCCTCGTCGCCCAGGCCAGTGGACAGACCCTTGTCCTTCAGCACTGCTTTCAGTGCGTGGTAGACCTCGGCGCCCATGCGCAGAGCCTCGGCGAAGGACTCCGCACCAATCGGAGCGATCATGAATTCCTGAACGTCAACGCCGGAGTCAGCGTGTGCGCCGCCGTTGAGGATGTTCATCATTGGCACTGGCAGCACGTGAGCGTTTGGGCCGCCGATGTAGCGGTACAGCGGCAGTGCAGCGGACTCTGCAGCGGCCTTGGCTGCGGCGATGGAAACGCCCAGGATGGCGTTTGCGCCGAGCTCGGACTTGTTATCGGTACCGTCCAGCTTAATCAGTGCCTGGTCAATGAGGCGCTGGTCGTCGGCTTCGAAGCCGGCGATCTCATCGGCAATCTTCTCGTTGATGTTCTCAACAGCCTTCAGAACACCCTTACCCTGGTAGCGCTCGCCACCGTCGCGCAGCTCGTGAGCCTCGTGCACACCGGTAGAAGCACCGGAAGGAACGCCGGCAACACCGCGGGCGCCGTCATCAAGGAAGACCTCGGCCTCAATGGTTGGGTTGCCACGGGAATCAAGAATTTCGCGGGCGAAAGTGTGGATGATATCAGCCATGCTGTTTTTCACTCCTCATAAAAAAGTTCGCTCTGGACCAGCCGGCCCAGCTACGTTGTCAATTGTTGCAGAAAACTTTACTGTGTGACGCTACTTGGCACTTTGCGGAACCGAGTAAGCATTGGCGGCGTGTGCAACTTTATGCAAATACTCGCTGGACTGATTGTAATTTAGGACTGCTTCCTCCCACTGTTCTGGGTTAGAGAGATCTCTATCACCAAAACATAAAAGTCCGGCGGCGCCAACTGCGGCGTCGTCGATTTGGTTGGGGTCCGCCTTCCCATCGCCGTTGGCATCAGCGCCCACCGACTCCCACGTGGTCGGGATAAATTGCATCGGGCCGACGGCGCGGTCATATTCGGAATCCCCATCGATGTCGCCATTATCGGTATCTGGGGTGTGCGCCGTATTGTTCAGGCCATCGAGGGCGATGCCGTTGATGGGTGGTTGGGGGTAGCCGGCGTCGTCAAGCTTGGAGGGCTTAAACCAATTGCCGTTGTAGGTGCCATGGCGGGTCTCCACGTAGCCCAGCCCGGCAAGGGTATTCCAGCGCAGATGACAATTCGGCCATTTTTGCTGAGCGATGAGTTCGGCGTTGCCATAAGCGCGCAGGGCGGCCGGCGGGATGCCCGTCTGCTCAGCTAGGTCAGAGGCCCAGTAGGTAAGCTTATCCGCGGTGCGGCCGGGGGCGTTGACGTCAATATGCGCGACCTCTTTGCCTTCAACGGGCGGAATGTTCTCCGGTACGGGCTCCTGTGAAGTGCCGTACCCCGTCAACAGCCATGCCACCAACGCGATGATCACGGCTACGGCCACCCCGCAGCCCCCGAATATCTGCAGGAGCCTCTTCATGAGAAGCCATCCTACATTCCCTTGCCTTCGCGCCACAGCCTCTCTTGCGTGTCAACGTCGACAATCTCCGTGGTGCCATCAAAGAGATATGGGGCGCGGGCGCGCATTTTGGTGAGGAAGCTCTGGGCGACGTCGTCAAGCGAAAAGGTAGAGATTTCCGCATGGAAAAGTACTTGGAGGAAGATATCGCCCAATTCCTTGAGCATCTCGCTTTCCGGTTCGCGATTGCGCACGGCCGCGGCGAATTCGGCGGATTCCTCCTCAAGATAAGGCAAGAGTGAGGTATGGGTTTGCTCGCGCTCCCACTCCCCAATGCGCCGCGCCGTGGCCATGGTCTGGCGCGCCTGCATGATGGGATCCGCAAGGGATTCGGCGCGAATGACGGACTCGCCGCTAGCGAGGCGGGCGCGAGTTTCCGGATCGTGTTCGTCGGTGCTTACCAAGGTGCCGGTGGCGTCCTCGCCTACCAGCAGATCGGAGAAATTCCACCGTACGGACACGGGTACTTCACCCGTGAAGTGGACAGGGCCACGCAGCTTCCCGTGCGCCTGCATGGGGATCATGGTGGGCCAGCGTTCATCGAGCAACAGCACAGTCATGTGCACAAAGTCTAGCCCGAGTTCCCATTATGGGGCTATTCAAGGTATTTTAGGCCAATGACCTCCAGCCAGAATAAATCCCACTCCGTGACGTTGTGGACCCTCGTCGCGCTGATTATCGGTTCCACCGTGGGCGCGGGCATTTTCTCGCTGCCACAAAACATTGCCTCCGTTGCCGGCCCGGGCGCGATGCTCATTGGATGGCTGGTAGCGGGCATCGGCATGCTCTCTGTGGCTTTTGTGTTCCAGATTTTGGCCCGCCGCAAGCCGCACCTTGATTCTGGCGTCTATTCCTATGTGCGCGCCGGCCTGGGCGATTTTATTGGCTTTACCTCCGGCTGGGGCTACTGGCTGGGCTCCGTTATGGCGCAGGTGGGGTATGCCACCCTCTTTTTCAATACGCTGGGCCATTACCTGCCGCTTTTCGACGCCGACCATTACTGGTCCTCCGCCATCGCCGTCTCCCTCCTATCCTGGGGTATTTTCGCGGTGCTTGCTCGCGGCATCAAGCAGGCCGCCTTCATAAACCTCATCACCACAACTGCCAAGATCGTGCCCATCCTGGCCTTCGTGGTGCTCATTGCGTTCCTCGGGTTCAGCTGGGATAAATTCACCTTGGATTTCTGGGGACGCGCGTCTGAGGCCAGCGTCTTTGAGCAGGTCCAGGGAATCATGCTCTTTACCGTGTGGGTCTTCATTGGTGTGGAGGGCGCATCCGTTTATTCCAAGCAGGCTTCTAAGCGCACCGACGTCGGCCGCGCGACCGTCATCGGCTTCTTCTCCGTGCTGGCGCTGCTGGTTTCCGTGTCTACCTTGAGCTTTGGCGTGATGAGCAAAGAAGAATTAGCCGCGCTGCCAGATAATTCCATGGCATCTGTGCTCACCGAGGTCATCGGCCCCTGGGGCGGCGCACTGGTATCTATTGGACTGTGCTTGTCGGTTCTGGGCGCCTATGTCTCCTGGCAGATGTTGTGCGCCGAGCCCATCGTAATGATGGCCATCGACGGCCTCATTCCCCGCCGCATTGGCACCATTAACGTGGCGGGTGCGCCGTGGGTAGCGCAGCTGATTTCCACGATGGCCATCCAGTTGTTCATCATCGTCTTCTACCTCAACGAGGCGTCTTATAACGCCATGGTGCAGCTGGCAACCATCATGTACTTGCTGCCCTATATCTTCTCTTCCCTGTACCTGCTGCTCTTGGCGCTGCGGGGCAAGGGGCTGTCTCACCCGCAGGCGGGTATCAAGTTCGATCTTTCTGGACCAGAGGTAGGCCGCAAGGATAACCGCAAGCACTTGGTCATTTCTTTGCTCGCGTTTATCTACTCCCTGTGGCTAATTTATGCGGCCGACCTCGTCTACGTCCTACTCGGCGCATTGGCCGTGGTACCGGGACTTATTCCGTATGTCGGCACCCGGTTGTGGAAGAAGGAACGCATCTTCAACACCTTCGAGTGGTGCGTGGTGGCCATTGTCTTTGCCGGTGCCGCCACCGCCATCTGGGGCTTGAGCACCGGCTGGCTCACCCTCTAGCTACTCCCCTACGCTGACCACGTTCGAGGTCGGCTGGGCGCCGCTGACGTTGATGGCGTCGACGTCGAAAAGCGCGCTTAGGAAGTCCGCCGCCCACTGAATGAGCTCGGTATCGCGCAGCTTCGGGGAGGTGACATTGCGCCCCGCCTTGGGGAATGGCACGTTGATTGCCTTCGCGGCCGCGCGGAAGCTGGAGCCCGGATATAGGCGCTTGAGGCGTACCTGCTTGGAATCCGGCAGCTCCACTGGATGGAACTTGACGCGGGTGCCTTGCACGGTGATATCGGAGATGCCGGCGCGGCGCGCCTGGTGGCGCAGGCGCGCTACCGAAAGCAGGCGCAGCACCTCCTGCGGCAGCGGGCCGAATCGGTCTTCCATCTCCTCGATGACGGCCTTGAGATCATCGTCATTCTGCGAGGCCGCAAGCTTGCGGTAGACCTCCAGGCGCAGGCGCTCGGAGTCGATATAGCCTTCCGGAATATGCGCGTCCACGGGGAGATCGATGCGGATTTCCTTCGGGCCCTCATCGGTAACGGTGGGGGCCTCGCCGCGGGCGAGCGATTTGAAGGTCTCGACCGCCTCGCCAACGAGGCGCACGTAGAGATCGAAGCCCACACCGGCAATGTGGCCGGACTGTTGGGCGCCAAGGACGTTGCCGGCACCGCGCATCTCCAAGTCCTTCATGGCTACGGCCATGCCAGCACCAAGGTCATTGTTTTGCGCGATAGTTGCCAGGCGGTCATAGGAAGTTTCCGTGAGCGTAGCTCCCTTGGGGTACAGGAAGTAGGCATAGCCGCGCTCGCGGGAGCGGCCCACGCGCCCGCGCAGCTGGTGCAGCTGGGACAGGCCCATATGGTGGGCGTTTTCCACAATGAGGGTATTCGCATTGGCGATATCCAGGCCGGTTTCCACGATGGTGGTACACACCAAGACGTCGTACTCGCGGTCCCAGAAACCCTGGACGGTCTGCTCGAGCACCTCCTCGTTCATCTGGCCATGCGCGACGACGACGCGGGCCTCCGGTACCAGGTCGCGCAGCTCGCGGGCCTTCTTTTCGATATCAGAGACTTTGTTGTGGATGAAAAAGGTCTGACCATCGCGCAGCAGCTCGCGGCGGATGGCCGCGGCTACCTGCTTGTCCTCGTAAGCGCCGACGTAGGTCAGCACCGGGTGGCGGTCTTCCGGCGGGGTCAAGATGGTGGACATCTCGCGGATGCCAGCCATGGACATCTCCAAGGTGCGCGGAATAGGTGTTGCGGACATGGTAAGCACATCCACGCTGGCCTTGAGCGCCTTAATGTGTTCCTTGTGCTCCACGCCGAAGCGCTGCTCCTCGTCCACGACGATGAGGCCGAGGTTCTTCCAGTGCACACCGGTCTGGAGGAGGCGGTGGGTGCCGACGACGATATCGACGCTGCCATCGGCCAGGCCCTTGAAGATGTCCTTCGCTTCCTTCTTTGAGGTAAAGCGCGAAAGCACCTCAATCTTGACGGGGAAGCCGGTCATGCGCTCGCTGAAGGTATCAAAGTGCTGTTGCGCCAGCAGCGTGGTGGGCACGAGGACGGCCACCTGCATACCGTCTTGCACGGCCTTGAAGGCGGCACGGATGGCCACCTCGGTCTTGCCGTAGCCCACATCGCCGACGACCACGCGGTCCATCGGCACCGTGGACTCCATATCGTGTTTGACGGCGTCAATAGCCAGCATCTGGTCTTCGGTTTCGACGAAGGGGAAATTATCCTCCATCTCCGCCTGCCACGGATTATCCGGGGAGAATTGGTGCCCCGGCGCGGCCTGGCGCTTAGCGTAGAGCTCGACGAGCTCGCCGGCGATTTCGCGTACGGCGGCGCGCGCCTTCTTCTTGGTGTTCTTCCAGTCGGAACCGCCCATCTTGGACAGGTGGGGCGATTCGCCACCGGTGTACTTGCTGAGCAGATCCAGCGAGTCCATGGGAACCCAGAGCTGATCGGCGGGTTGACCACGCTTGGAGGGCGCGTACTCGAGCACGATGTATTCGCGGCGGCTGGTTTCATCGCCGGACTGGATGGTGCGCTCGGCCATCTTGAGGAACTTGCCGATGCCGTGAGTCTCGTGCACCACAAAATCGCCCTGCTTGAGGGCGAGCGGGTCAACCTTATTGCGGCGTTTGGCGGGCCGGCGCTTCGCTTCGGCGATATCGCCAACGCGGTTACCGGTCAGATCCGTCTCGGTCACAACGACCAGCGGGAGGGCTTCGGCATCCTTAGGCTTTTTCACCTTAGGAAATACCAGGCCGGCGTGGCTTAGTGCTTGGTAGAGGGTGACTTCACCGGCGGTGGGTTCCCAGCCAGGGGTGGCTACCTTGGTGCGGATGCCCTTTTCTGCAAAGCGGTCCACCATGCGCTTGATGGCACCTTGCGCCGGCGCGATGAAAGCTGCCCGGCCGCCGGCGTTGGTGTGCGCGAGGAGTTGGGCCATCATGGCGTCGATTTCTTCGATATTGCCGCGCGGGGTGGGCCCTGGTTCGAATTCGAGCGGGAGGGTCTCCTCTTCCGGGGCGGCGAGCATTCCCGGTGGGGAGAAAGTCCACAAAGGCAAGCCGGACTCGCTGATGGAGACCTCGAGCGACTCATAGGAGCGATAGCTGGATGCCTCGGTATCGAGTCCTTCGGTAGCCAGCGGGCCATCGGCACCCATGGCCGCGGCCTCCCAACCGGCGGCGAGGAACTCCGCATCGGTCTTTTCTAGATCTGCCACGCGGCGGCGAATCTTTTCCGGGCCGACCATCACCACGTGGGTGGAGGGGCGCAGGAATTCGGGGAGGGTGATCATGGGGGCGTCGGAAAGCGCGGGCAGGAGCGCCTCCATACCTTCGGCCGGGATGTGCTCGCTTACCTTGGTCAGCAGCTCCACCAAGGCGGGATTGCCGGGGTGATTGACGGCGAGATCGGCCGCACGCTTGGCAATGGCGTCCGTAATAGGCAGCTCGCGGGCCGGGAAAATGTCTACGCGGCCCACCTCGATTTCAGGGATGGTGCGCTGGTCAGCTACGGAAAATTGGCGGATATCGGTAATCTCATCGCCCCAAAACTCCACGCGGACCGGATAATCCAGCGTGGTGGGGAAAATATCGATGATGCCGCCGCGCGTAGCGTACTCGCCGCGCTTAGCCACCATGTCTACGTGCTTATAGGCGCGGAACTCGAGCTCGCGGACTACCTCATCGAAGTCATATTCTTGATCTTCTTCGAGGTGGACGGGAGCGCGGCCCTCCACCTCCTGGAGGATGGGCTGGGACAGGCCGCGGGCGGCGGTGACGATGACCTGCAGGCTATCGAGATTGTGCAGAACTTCAGCGCGGCGGCCGATGATGTCTACGCCGGGGCTCAGGCGCTCGTGCGGCAGGGTCTCCCAGGAGGGGAACATGGCCACCTTCTGCCCCAGCATCGCCGTAAGCTCCGCCGTGAGGTCCTCGGCCTCGCGGCTCGTAGCGGTTACCACGAGCACTGGGGCATGATGAGCCAAGGTGCCCAAGGCCCACGGCCGGGACTGATCCAAGCCTGTGATGTGGAGGTCTTCGCCCACATGAGAAATCATGCCCTTGAGCTTGGGATCCGAGGCCGCTACCTTGAGCAGGCCGGCCAGCATTGGGGTCGCCATCTATTTGCCTCCTAGCTTGGGCTTTACTTCCATACCGGACAAACCATTCCAGCATAGATTGACAATATGCGTGGCGACGACTTCCTTGTCCGGGTTGCGCTCATCCAGCCACCATTGCGCAGTGGTCGATACCATTCCCACCAGCGCTTGACCGTAAATATCCGCCAAATCCGGGTCGATGCCACGGTGCTCAAATGCTTCGCTCAAAATATAGGAAACCTGGCCCACCGCGGAATTCAACAACGTGGAGAAGCTGCGCTCGTCACCGGGCTTGGCATCGCGCACCAGGATGAGAAAGCCATCAGTTTCTTCCTCAACATAGGTCAAAATGGCCATGACGGCCTGCTCGATGCGCTCGCGCCAGCTGCCGGTCTTCAAGGAATCAGTAATGACCTTTTCCAGGGCCAGCATCTCGCGGTCAACAACCACCGCATAAAGGCCTTCCTTGCCCCCGAAGTGCTCATAGACAACGGGTTTGGATACCCCGGCGCGTGCCGCGATCTCTTCGACGCTGGTTCCTTCAAAGCCTAGTTCCGCGAATGCAGCGCGTCCGATGGAAATGAGTTGTTCGCGGCGTTCCCGGCCGGTCATCCTTTGTCGAGCCATGCCCTCCACCCTATCCTTTGCCCCGCAATTTGTGATTTACCCGGGGGTGTCAGGTACGCTATGCCTACGGCTTTTGCTGTGTTTCCCCATGGTGTAATCGGCAACACTACGGTTTTTGGTACCGTCATTCTAGGTTCGAGTCCTGGTGGGGAAGCTTTTTTAGTTTTTCTTCCTGCCGCGGCGAAAGCCTTTGAGCTCGGCTTTCTTCGCAATCGCCGCCACTTGGGCAGCGGTGTAGTTAACGGGGGCGACACCGGCGCGGGGCAGGACCCAGCCGCGCCAATAGGACACGATGGCCATGCCACTGCCGACGATCGGCGCGACCACCATGCCGAGTGCAAACTGTCCATAATCGGCAAAGGTAACCATGACGATGCCGGTGAGGATAGAGGGCACGGCATACAGGGGGCTGCCGCCAAAGATGGACGGGATTTCCCCCGAAGCTATATCGCGGACCATTCCTCCGCCCACCGCGGTAAGCACGCCCAGAAAGACACAGGGAATAAGTGGCATGCCGTGGGTGAGCGCTTTAACGCAGCCGGTGGTGGACCACACGCCGAGAATGATGGCATCGCCGTGTTCGCGGAAAAGCTCCCACTCCTTGCCCTTGAGATCGATAAGAAACGCAATAAGCGCACCACAGCAAGCAAGGCCGAGGTACCACGGGTCTGAGATCGCTGCCGCTGCTCCATCCCCGATGAGCATGTCGCGGATCATGCCACCGGCCAGCCCAGAAAAGAGGGCGAGGAACACGAAGCCCACGATGTCGAATTCACGGCGGCGGGCAAGGGTGCCGCCAATGATGCCGTTCAAAACCACGCCGAGAAGATCGAAGGCTTGGTACAGCGAATTGATGAGGGGATCGACATCGTGCATGATTCTTAGGCCTCCTGCCGCGCGGGTAGAATTTCGGCGTGACTGCGGCCGTGTTTTACTCTCCGGCGTGTCAGCATGGCTCTTATTTAACCAACTCGTTTCTCTGAAAGATCGCATTTCTCATGTCTAAATCCAATGCCCGGTATTTCATCTGGTCCAATGGCCTGCAAAATTTGGGCGATCAGATTGTTGCCGCCAAGACGGTGCTGCCCGCGCTCTTTAGTGCGGCCGGAGTGCCTGCCTTCTTTACCGGTCTGCTCACCCCTATCCGCGAGTCCGGTTCGATGCTGCCGCAGGCGGCGCTGACCCCGTGGGTGACTACCTATAGGGCCCGCAAGCGCCTATGGATCATCGGCTCTTTGGGCCAAGCGGTATCCGCCGCGGTCATCGCGCTCGCGGCATTTTTTACCCGCGGGGCTGTATTGGGCGTGGTGGTGCTGGTGGCCTTGGCGTCACTTTCCCTCTTCCGCGCGCTGTGCTCGATTGCGGGCAAGGACGTGCAGGCGCGCACGATTTCTAAGGGCGCACGCGGCCGGGTGACCGGTAGCGCGGCAGCCCTCGGTGGCGGTGCTACTTTGCTGACCGGCATTATCCTCTACTTTTTGGGCGAGCTCAGCATTCCCATGATGGGCACGGTCCTCGCCATTGGTGCGTCCACCTGGGCCATTGCCGCGTGGGTCTTTTCGCACGTGGATGAGCCGGTGCCAGAGGAAGCCGAAGGGGGCATCGATAAGCGCTGGTGGCAAGATACCTGGCAGCTTTTTACCAGCGACGGCCAATTTCGTAACTTCGTCATCGTCCGCGCGCTCCTGCTCGTTTCGGCGCTATCGACCTCTTTTATTGTGCTGCTCAGCAGCAACCTTTCTGGGCTCTACGGATTCGTGCTAGCTTCCGGCCTAGCCTCTCTGGTGGGCGGGCGCATCTCCGGTGTGTATTCGGATAAGTCCTCTAAGAACACCATGGCCGTGGGCGCGGCCGTGGCCTCCGTCGTGCTGGTGCTTTTGGTCGCCAGCTCGCACTGGGCACCGGATGCGGTCAATGCCTGGGTCATGCCGATTGGCTTCTTCGCCGTGAACCTGGCGCACACGGCCATTCGCGTGGCGCGTAAGACTTACGTGGTGGATATGGCCGGCGGCGATAAGCGCACCCAGTACGTAGGTGCGGCCAATACGATGATGGGCATTATCTTGCTTATCGTCGGTGGCATCTCCTCCGTGGTGGCACTGGCCGGACCTGAGGCGGCGCTGCTCTTCCTTGCCCTCATTGGTTTTTTCGGTGTGTGGCGCGCCCGCGGCCTGAAAGAGGTTTCTCACACATAAATCGCACTCGGGCTATAGGATGTAGTCCGGATAAGAATCAGACTCGACCCCAGGAGTTCAATAACCCGTGGTAGCAACAACCTCGTGTGCTGTCGTCGTCCTTGCGGCTGGCGCCGGCACCCGCATGAAGTCCACCAAGCAGAAGACCTTGCATGAGATTGGCGGGCGCACTTTGCTCGGCCACGCTCTGCATGCTGCGGCCGGGATCAACCCGGAGCGCATCGTGACGGTGGTAGGACACCAGCGCGATCAGGTCTCCCCCTCCGTGGATGCCATCGCCCAGGAGCTGGACTGCGAGGTACTGCAGGCGGTGCAGGAGGAGCAGCTGGGTACCGGTCATGCCGTAGCCTGCGGCTTGGAGCCGCTTCCGGACTTCGAGGGCACCGTCATTGTCACCAACGGCGATGTCCCTCTGCTGACCCCAGAGACCATCGAGGGCCTGCGCGCCACCCACACCGAGCAGGGCAATGCGGTCACTGTGCTCTCGATGCGCCTGGCTGACCCGACCGGTTACGGCCGCATCATTCGCGCTGAGGACGGCAGCGTGTCTGCCATCGTGGAGCAAAAGGATGCCACCGAAGAGCAGCGCCAGGTCGATGAGGTCAATTCCGGCGTCTTTGCCTTTGATGGGCGCGTGCTTGCCGACGCCCTCCAGAAACTGGACTCCAATAACGCCCAGGGCGAGCTGTATATCACCGATGTGCTCGAGATTGCCCGCACCGCAGGACACGGCGTCGGCGCGCACGTAGCAGCGGATCCGGCCGAACTCGCGGGCGTCAATGACCGCGTGCAGCTCGCCGCTGCCGGCCGTGAGCTCAACCGCCGCATGGTAGAAAAGGCGATGCGCGGCGGCGCCACCATCGTGGATCCAGAGACCACCTGGATTGGCGTCAACGTCACCGTGGGCTCCGATGTCATTATTCACCCAGGCACGCAGCTGTGGGGCGCTACCAGCATTGCCGATAACGCCGAGATTGGCCCCGACACCACCTTGACCAATATGCAGGTGGGCGAGGGCGCTTCCGTCGTGCGCACCCATGGCAGCGATTCCGTCATTGGTACCAACGCCAAGGTCGGCCCGTTTACCTATATCCGCCCGAAGACCGTGGTGGGCGAGGACGGAAAGCTCGGCGGCTTCGTAGAGGCAAAGAACGCCCAGATTGGCCGCGGCTCCAAGGTTCCGCACCTGACCTATATCGGCGATGCCACCGTGGGCGAGCAATCCAATATCGGTGCCTCCTCGGTCTTCGTCAACTACGACGGCGTAAACAAGCACCACACCACCATCGGCAGCCACGTGCGCACCGGTTCGGACACAATGTTTATCGCTCCGGTCAATGTCGGTGATGGCGCATACTCCGGTGCGGGTACAGTAATTAAAGACGATGTTCCTGCGGGAGCACTCGCAGTCTCCGGTGGCAAACAGCGCAACATCGAGGGCTGGGTTCAAAAGAAGCGTCCGGGTACTCCCGCGGCTGAGGCCGCAGCCCGTGCGCAGGACAACGAAAAGTAAGGGGCATATTCTCCCATGACTGGCAAGGTAACTGGTAGCAGCAAGAACATGAAGCTCTTCTCTGGGCGTGCACACCCAGAGTTGGCAGAGGCTGTGGCTAAGGAGCTCAAGACCGATCTGGTTCCTACCACCGCCCGCGACTTCGCCAACGGCGAAATCTTCATCCGCTTTGAAGAGTCCGTGCGTGGTGCCGACTGCTTCGTAATGCAGTCTCATACCCAGCCGCTCAATAAGTGGCTGGTAGAGCAGCTCATCATGATCGATGCTTTGAAGCGCGGCTCCGCTAAGCGCATCACCGCCATCCTGCCCTTCTACCCATATGCACGCCAGGATAAGAAGCACCTGGGCCGCGAACCGATTTCCGCCCGCCTGGTAGCAGACCTTCTGCAGGCTGCTGGTGCGGACCGCATCGTGTCCGTGGACCTGCACACCGATCAGATCCAGGGCTTCTTCGACGGCCCGGTCGATCACATGCACGCTCAGCCCATCCTGACCGATTACATCAAGTCCAAGTACGCCACCGATAACATCACCGTGGTTTCCCCGGACGCCGGCCGCGTGAAGGTTGCGGAAAAGTGGGCCCACGACTTGGGCGATGCCCCACTGGCCTTCGTACACAAGACCCGCTCCAATACCGAGGCCAATAAGACGGTGTCCAACCGCGTGGTAGGCGATGTTGACGGCAAGGACTGCGTGCTTCTCGACGACATGATTGACACCGGTGGCACCATCGCCGGCGCCGTGCGCGTTCTGAAGGACGCCGGTGCGAAGAAGGTCATCATTGCCTGCACCCACGGCGTCTTCTCTGATCCAGCCCGCGAGCGCCTCTCCGAGTGCGGCGCGGAGGAAGTTATCACCACCGATACCCTGCCGCAGTCCACCGAGGGCTGGTCCAACCTCACGGTGCTGTCCATCGCTCCGCTGTTGGCACAGACCATCCACGAAATTTTTGAGAATGGTTCCGTAACCACCCTCTTCGATCGCGCCTAAGCGCAGGGCCGCCGAGACTTACCTCGGCGGCTTTTGATTTGCTTCTGGTGCGCGTGCTAATCTAACTCAGTCTCGGCGAGGGCGACCTCAGGATGAGGAAGCCGTTATCGACGCGATTGAAGTTAGAGCATGTTGCTTTTTATATACGCCTGCGATGACTCGTCCAAGACGTCCATCGGCAGGCTTTCGTCGTTTTTATCGCGTTGGCCGCGCCGCACTACTTTAACTAAGGAGAATGAAGCATGGCACAGCGCCCAGTAATCAAGGCTGAAGCACGTACCGAATTCGGCAAGGGTGTCGCACGCCGCCTGCGCCGCGAGTGGAAGGTTCCAGGCGTCATCTACGGTTCCCACCAGGAGCCGGTCCACTTCGCAGTTCCGCTGCTGGACATCCAGTCCCTCGTCCGCAACAACGGCGTCAACGCCGTTCTGGAGCTGGAGATCGACGGCGAGCAGTACCTGACCATGGTTAAGCACGTTGACCAGAACGTTCTGACCTTCGACATCGACCACGTTGACCTGCTGGCTATTAAGCGCGGCGAGAAGGTTGAGGTTGAGGTTCCGGTTACCCTGACCGGCGAGGCGGCCCCAGGCACCATGCACATCCAGGATGCTGACGTACTGCTGGTTGAGGCAGACGTACTGAACATTCCGGAAGAGATCGAGGTTTCCATCGAAGGCCTCGAGGACGGCGCAGTTATCACCGCTGGCGACGTCACCATGCCGGAAGACACCACCCTGGTGGCAGAGGAAGACACCGTTATCGTCTCCATCTCCCTGCCTGAGGTTGATGAGGAGCTCGAGGAAGCAGCCGAGGCTGCTGAGGAAGGCGGCGCTGACGCTGGTGCCGAGTCCGTCGACGAGGGCGAAGAGTCCTCCGACTCCGAGGAGTAATCCCCTCCCCTTTACACGCAAAGGCCGCCGTGAGAATCACTTCTCGCGGCGGCCTTGCCGTTTTTCTCTCTGTCTATGAGACAATTGAGCGCGTGACTCCACTTCTCGTAGTAGGCCTTGGCAACCCCGGCCTCAAGTACGCAGGCACCCGGCACAATATCGGCTTCGATGTGGCAGATGAACTCGCAGGAGAGCTCATGAGCAGCTTTTCGGTACACAAAAAGACCAACACCGAAGTCGCTGAGGGCATAGCTGGCGGCCGCAAAATTATCTGCGCAAAGCCACGGTCCTATATGAACCTCTCCGGCGGGCCGGTCAAAGCTTTGGCCCAATACTTTCATCTCTCCGCCGCCGACATCATCGTTGTTCACGATGAGCTAGAACTCGATTTCGGCACTATAAAGCTCCGCACAGGCGGCGGCGACCATGGCCACAATGGGTTGCGTTCAACCACAAAGTCCCTGGGCACCAAAGACTATCAGCGCCTTTCGGTAGGAATCGGGCGCCCACCGGGGCGCATGGATCCGGCGTCGTTTGTGCTCAAGCCTTGGGCAAAGCAGGAAAAGGCAGAAATCCCCATCCTTTGCGCCGACGCGGTCGAGGAAATCTTGCGCGTAGGATAGTCGCCATGAAATTGGCTACCCTACGCACTGGCTTTGGAACTTCCGCTATCCGCATCGACGGCGATAACGTGGGTGTTGAATTGGATTATGAAGATGTCGGCCAGCTGCTGCGCAGCGAAGATTGGCGCAAGGCCGCCCAGCTTTCCGGCGAGCCCGTGGTCTTCGACCACGCTGATTTGGAAGCCGTCGTACCAACTCCCGGGAAGGTCATCTGCGTGGGGCTCAATTACGCCAAGCACATCCGCGAAATGGGACGCGATTTCCCCGAACATCCCACCTTGTTCATCAAGTTCGCCGACGCCCTCACCGGCCCTTATGATGATGTCTTCATTCCCGAATATGGCACACAGAAGCTGGATTATGAGGGAGAATTGGCGGTCATCATCGGCGAGCGCGCCCACCGTGTCAGCCGCGACGAGGCCCTAGATTATGTGGCCGGCTACGCCATCATGAATGACTACACACTGCGTGACTTCCAGCGCCAAACTAGCCAGTTCCATGCCGGTAAATCCTTCTATCGCACCGCCGGCTTCGGCCCTTGGCTTACCACCGCGGATGAGTGGTCACCGGGGTCCGGAGCTGTCCTCACCACTACCGTAGACGGTGAGGAAAGGCAGCGCGATAATACCGATGACCTCATCTTTTCCGTAGCTGAGCTCATTGAGTTCTGCTCACAGCTCTATCCACTCAATCCGGGCGACGTCATCATTACCGGCACACCGGAGGGCGTGGGTTTTGCCCGCACCCCGCAGCAATTTATCGAGGACGGCCAAAACGTCACCATCGCCATCGAAGGCTTGGGGCATATTTCCAATACCACCCGCTATGGCGAGCCCGGCTGCGGCCCCAGCTGTACCTGCTCCTAGGCTGTGCCCAGGTTCTCACTCCAAAGTGGGCGGTCCCGTTTTCATCCCAGCCGCTAGTGCCGGTTAAGCTGGACTAATGAGCACAAAAAGCAGTAAAGCCCCTAAGAAACTCAACAAGAAGGCCTACGAAAAGGAGCTCGAACGCCTCCAGGCGGAGCTCGTGGACATGCAGCAATGGGTCGTTGAAACCGGCGCCCGCGTAGTCATCATCATGGAGGGCCGCGACGCCGCCGGCAAGGGCTCCGCGATCAAGCGCATCACCCAGTACCTCAACCCGCGCACCTGCCGCATCGAGGCACTGCCCGCACCGAACTCTCGCGAACAGGGCCAGTGGTACTTCCAGCGCTACGTGGAAAAGCTGCCCACCAAGGGCGAAATCGTCATCTTTGACCGCTCCTGGTACAACCGCGCCGGTGTCGAGCGCGTCATGGGCTTTTGTACCGATCAGGAATACGTCCGCTTCCTGCACCAAGCACCCACCTTTGAGCAGATGTTGGTAGAAGACGGCATCATGCTGCGCAAGTACTGGTTCTCTGTATCTGATGAGGAGCAGATTAAGCGCTTTGAATCCCGCCGCAACGATCCGCTGCGCCGGTGGAAGCTCTCCCCTATGGATCTGCAGTCCATTACCCGCTGGGAGGACTACTCCCGTGCCAAGGATGCGATGTTCATCCACACCGATACCCCAACCGCCCCGTGGTACACCGTGGAATCAGAAGATAAGAAACGCTCCCGCATTAACGTCATTTCGCACCTTCTGAGCACCATTCCGTACGAGAAGATCGAGCGCGAAATGCCGGAGATTCCGCAGCGCCCGGATTCCGATGGCGAAACCTATGAACGCCCTGCCCGCGAAGAGTTCCGTTACGTACCGGACGTCGCTGCCAAGCTAGAGCGCAAGTCCGAACAGAAGACAGCGAAGAAGACGTCCAAAAAGGGCAAGAAGAAGGATAAGAAGAAGTAGCAGCACCGGCTGTATTACTATCTTCATTCATGAGCACTGACACCGTCGCGCAAGCGCGTTTAGGAGATAAAATCCTCACCGCGGTGGCGGTGCTCATTGCGCTGTTGTATGTGTATGTCATTACTGCCGCGAAGAATCCCAGCATAATTGAGATTATTCAGGCAGGTCTATCGTTGCTATTCCTGCCATTTATGTGGATCTGGCGGAGCCGTCCCGTGCTCAGCGCCACGGGCTTTATTGTGCTGCTCGCGGCATGGGCCGCGGCTTGGATGAGCCAGCTTCCCACCAATCTAGGACTTACCCCCTGGGCCTTGACTGCACCCATGGCGGTGTATTCCACCTCCCGCTATGTCACGCGCCGCGCCATTCCCCGCACGGTACTGGCTCTAACGATTCTTGGCTCCTTCATTTCGCCATTCATGTGGCGCATAGATCCGGAATCTTTCGTTTTGCATTACCAACTGGACCGCCGCTATTTGGCCATGTTGGTCGTGCACTGGGCTGTTTTGGGCACCACATACTTCGCCGCCGCACGCTACTTCGATTTGGCACGCCAGCGCGAGCACCTAGCCCAAAAGCGTTTCCACCAAGCCCAAGAGGAAGAGCGATTGCTCATCGCACGAGAGTTGCATGATGTACTGGCCCATTCCCTAACTTTGATAAAGGTTCAGGCCAATGCTGGAATCATTGCCGGGCGATCAGATGCTAAAGCTGCCGAGGAAGCGCTGGCCAGCATTCGCGATGGTGCAGATTCTGCGTTGGAAGAGGTTCGCGGCATCGTCACGGCGCTGCGCAGCACTGGTCCCACCACACTGAAGCCAACCACGCAGCTAGAGCACATCGAGGGAATCATCGATGGTTTCCGCGCGGCGGGCTTGGAGATTGCTACGGACTTACCAGAGACCTATGAGGCGCCTGCA
Organism: Corynebacterium sp. ACRPQ; assembly: GCF_022347225.1. Lineage (NCBI taxonomy): Bacteria > Bacillati > Actinomycetota > Actinomycetes > Mycobacteriales > Corynebacteriaceae > Corynebacterium > Corynebacterium sp. ACRPQ. Next base: position 119,071 of record NZ_JAKRNF010000001.1, on the reverse strand, counting down.
CTTACGCAATTGGCCTTGGTACGCATCATTTCTGAAGGCCTGACCAATGCGCTGCGCCACCAGGGCCCCGGCACGCAGGTAGAAGTAGAGCTCGCGCTTGCCGACGCCGCCCGGATCACCCTAACCTCTACCAATCCCTCCCCGACTCCCAGCGAAATCCCCGATAGTGGTGTTGGTCTAATCGGCATCGAAGAGCGTGCTCACACGTTAGGTGGAAAACTAGAGAGCTCGGGTGATGCAACAAAGTTCATACTGCGTGCCGAACTACCGATGCAGAAGGAAAACCGTACCTAAGATTCGTGTCCTACTCGCCGATGACCAAGCAATGCTTGTTGCCGCATTGTCTACCATCCTTAACGCACAAGATGATATTGAGGTCGTGGCCACCGCAAATACCGGCTCAGAGGCCGTCACCGCGGCATTGAGCCACCGCACTGACGTAGCCATCCTGGATATCCGAATGCCCGGCATGGATGGCATCGCTGCGGCTCAAGCAATTCTTTCCCGCGTCCCCGAATGCCGAATCATCATGCTCACCACGTTTAATGAAGAAGAATTGGTGGCTCAATCTATCGCCGCTGGCGCGCATGGGTTCCTTCTCAAAGATGCAGATCCGGAGGTGCTAGTGGGAGCAGTCTGGGACGTCGCCAAGGGCGAATCGGTGCTGGCTTCTCAGGTCACCGGACCAGTTTTGGAGGCCTATCGCACCGCCCTTACCCGCGGCCAGTTGAGCGCGCAGGAGCGCCAAGGGCTTAGCCTGGTAACCCGGCGCGAGATGGAAGTTCTTTCGCTCATCGCACGCGGTGCTACAAATTCCGAGATCGCCGCCGAGATGGTCATTGCGGAAACGACGGTAAAGACGCACGTCTCTTCGCTCATGTCTAAGCTTGCGGCGCGCGACCGCGTGGCGCTGGTGCTGTTCGCCCAGCGCGCTGGAATTGCCTAGTCTCCTACTGCAGTAGGAGACATTCACTGCGAAGTCCGTCTTGCGGGCGGAAGATTTTCGCGCCCCAGCACGCGAGACTTCGCAGTATGAATTATGAAATCTCCTTTGAGCAGGTCTCAAAGTCTTTTGGCTCCCACACAGTTTTGAGGGATGTAGAATTTAGCATCACCCCTGGTCGCGTCCATGCTCTTTTAGGGCGTAACGGCGCCGGCAAATCTACGCTCTTTTCCATCTTTCTAGGCCTTCTTGCCGCCGATTCCGGGACTATTCGCGTGGCCGGTGCGCCCTGGTCACGCGAGGTTCTCGACCACGTGGGGGCTTCCGTTAACGGTCCAGCTTTTTATGGGCACCTTTCTGCAGCAGCCAATCTTCGCGTCCATACGCGGTTGCTTGGTCTACCAGAATCCGAGATAGAGCGAGTGCTTGCCATCGTGGGCCTCAACGGGGCTGGGAAGAAAAAGGCTAAGTCATTTTCTACTGGCATGAAGGCACGGCTCGCCCTAGGCCAAGCACTGCTCGGTGATCCCGAAATCCTCGTTCTCGATGAACCACAAAATGGCCTTGATCCGCAGGGCATCGTAGAGCTTCGTGAGCTCCTGCAGAACCTGGCCGGCGCCGGTCATACCGTCATCGTCAGCTCCCATCAGCTCGGTGAGATTGTCCACTTAGCCCAGGACATCACCATCCTTGCCGAGGGCACCATCCGCTATTCTGGTTCGCTTAAGAATTTGGCTCCCAGTGGTCAGCTGGAAGCCGAGTTTTTCCGCCTGACCTCCCCGGATGGTGAGGCTCATGTTTAATCGCTACCTTTCCGCCGAGGTCCTTCGCAGCCGCGGGAGCGCGCTGCAATGGCTCCCTCTACTGGCCGTACCATTAGTGGTAATGACAGCGTTGTTTTCCGCGCTTGCTTCTCCCACGCAGGACGCCACCGGCGTATTGGGATGGCAGTCCATGTTCATCACGGGCATGTATGCACCTCTCATTGCGCTTTTTGCCGCCATTCCCGAGCGCCGAGAAGTCCGTACTCGCGGCGGCGGTACGCTCTGGCGCCGGTTCAACGCCCACTATGAACAGACCTCGCGCTTTCTTGTCATACTTTCTAGCCTGGCGATCTTCCATGTCCTCAATTTCGGCCTTTCTTGGGCAATCGTGGCTCTTCAGGGCCGTGCCAACCATCAGCTATTAGTAGTGGCTGGGCTCTTTTCCTTCCTAGGGGCTATCGGGATCGCCGGGCTCGCTGCAGGGTGCGCGCGCCGCTGCGGCCTCGTCGCCGCGTTGGCTGGAAGCATTGTCTGGCAAGGAATTGGAATTCTACCGAGCACTGTCGAGGGCAACGCGTGGTGGGCATTCCCACCTGCGTGGCCGATGAGATTATTGCTTTCTGCCCTGCGGATTCATCAGAACTCTGTTCCTCTCGATCCAGATGATCCGCTACTGCAAGAAGGTCCACTGCCCGCCGCACTGCTATGCCTAGTTCTTGCGGCTGTAGGTACGTGCGCGGCAATCTTTACTCCTCGCCGCAAACAACCTCTTAGATTGCGCCTGCCCCAGGGCGATACTCATAAAGATGCTGGCGCAATCACCACTGGTGGGGAGTGGACCCCTACTGCTACTCCGAGAGCTTCCGCTCGGTCCAAGCTATCTGGCGCGCTGATCGGGCTGCACCGTGCGGCGTTCAGTCCCTTGCTTATCGGGTGTCTAGTGCTGAGCATCGTGGCTTTAGCCGTCATTGCCCTCACCTACCCTGCCGATTATGTCCACGGCTTCTTCGTCTTTGCGCTCCTGCCTGTGGGCGCGGGAGTCCTCCCTTGCATAGTGTGGCCACTGCTAGAGGCGGCGTGGCCGCTGAGCTACAGCGAATCACGTCATAGCCCTAACGCCCTTCTCATCTGGATCTTTGGGGCAATAGTATTCGTGTGCACGGCTGCTTCGCTCGCTTCAATCTGCGCCGGTACTTCTGCTCCTGCTGTATTGGGACGACTGCCGCTGGCCGTAGGTGTAGGTTTCAGTATTGCGGTGATTTCCCTGTGCATCGTGGTGCGCTTCGGGATTATTAGTGCACTCGCCCTCACCATCATGGGCACCATTGTTTCTGCAACTCTCGGCGGTGATGTCCTCGCCAAGACTTACCTGTGGCTAATTGCCTTTTCGGCGTGGCCGATAAATGCCAACACTCCTGCACGCTACGCTGTCGCGGCATTCTTAACATTGCTCATCGCCGCCGTTGGTTCATGGACCGCGAAACGGCTGCTGCAGACAAAAGCACTGCAGCCAATGGATTAACCGCATAATGCAGACACGTTTCAAGTCCATTGGCGTGCTTCCAGGCCGATAGCGTGGCTGCTTTTCGGGGTGGGGTGGTTGGAGCCGGGAGAAAACGGCAAAAGCCCGCGGAAACCGCGGGCTAGAGCTAGGTGAGCTTAAAGCTCAGAAGGAGATACGCGCTTCGGCAGAACAACCGGGCGGGTGTGTGCGAGCTCTTCTACGATGCGTACTACCTGGTTGGAGTAGCCATACTCGTTGTCGTACCACACGTACAGCACCAGGTGCTTGCCGGAGGCGATGGTAGCAACGCCGTCGACAATGCCGGCGTGGGTATTGCCGATGAAGTCAGAGGAAACAACCTCTGGGGAGGCAATGTAGGAAATCTGCTGGCGCAGGTCGGAGTGCAAAGAGACATTGCGCAGGAAGTCGTTGACCTCATCGCGCTCTACTTCCTTGGACAGCTCGAGGTTGAGCACAGCCATGGACACGTCCGGGGTAGGAACGCGGATGGCGTTGCCGGTGAGCTTGCCCTCAAATTCCGGCAGAGCCTTAGCAACAGCCTTGGCTGCGCCGGTGGCGGTAAGCACCATGTTCAGGCCTGCGGCGCGGCCGCGGCGATCGCCCTTGTGGTAGTTATCGATGAGGTTCTGGTCATTGGTGAAGGAGTGCGCGGTCTCCACGTGGCCGTGGGTTACACCGTAGCGGTCATTGATGACCTTAAGAACCGGGGTAATGCCGTTGGTGGTGCAGGATGCAGCGGAGAGAATCTGATCCTCATCGCTGATGTTGTCGTTGTTGATGCCGTAGACGATGTTCTTGATATCGCCCTTGCCCGGTGCGGTCAGCAGCACGCGGGAGATGCCCTTGGCCTTGAGGTGCTGAGACAGGCCCTCGCGGTCGCGCCATGCGCCGGTGTTGTCCACCAAGATGGCGTTATTGATGCCATAAGAGGTGTAGTCAATCTCGGCGGGATCGTTGGCGTAGATCATCTGGATCTTGGTGCCGTTAGCCCAGATAACCTCGTTTTCCTCATCTACAGAGATGGTGCCGTTGAAAGCACCGTGGACGGAATCGCGGCGCAGCAAGGAAGCGCGCTTGAGGATGTCACCGTCGCCCTTCTTGCGCAGGACAATGCCACGCAGGCGAACGCCACCGTAAGCTGCCTCGCGGGCGACGAGCAGGCGGGCCAACAGGCGGCCGATGCGGCCGAAGCCGTAGAGGACGACGTCGGTGGTCTCTAGGTCAACGCCAGCACCGACGATCTCGCACAGCTCGCCTTCCAAGTACATGCGGAGGTTTTCCTCGTTGGATTCCTCCCACCCGAGGACCAAGCGGCCGAGGTCGACGCTTGCGGCGCCCAGGTTCATGTCTGCCAATTCCACCAGGATAGGCAGGGTCTCCGCCGTGGACAGGTGGCGCTGCGCGATGCGGCGGCCATAGCGGTGAGACTTGATGATGTCGATATCGGTCTGGCCCACCAGTGGGCGGCCGAAGATGGTGGTGACAACGTTATTGTTGCGGTGCAGCTGGTGGATGAGCGGAATCATCTGCTGCGCCAGCTCGAGGCGCTCGTTCCAATCATCATGGCCAACATGTGCGTTCGCAGTCACGTAATTCATTCCTTTTCTGTCACGGGGGTGGCATTAAATCTTCAAACATAAATATTAGCGCTTACTAGTGTGGGTTTTGGCATAGATCGTTCAGGATGTTGGCCACAGTACCCCCGTTAATTTTTGCCACGTCGGTACCTACGAGGCAGTAGGCTACGGCATCATCGTGCTGCGCACGGCGTTCCTTAAGCACAGGGTTCAAGAGCGGATAAACCGGGGGAAGGTTGGGGTGACTGCGGGTGTACTGAGTTTCTAGTCCACGGGCAAAGCGGCCCGAGAAAGCACGGGTAGACACGGTCTGCCCACCACGACGCAGTAGCTGCCGGTTGTAGTCACTCGTTTCCGCCTCTTCGGTGAGCAAGAATGCGGAACCGCAGGAACATGCGGCGACGCCATCCCAGGACATAGCGGTGGCTATATCGTCTGCAGAGCGCAGGCCGCCAGCAGCGATCAGAGGAAGATCAGGGGCTGCTGTATGGACATCGGACACTAGCTCTTCCAGATCCCGGGAATCGGGAGTCGCGGCTAAGTCCCAGGTTCCGCGATGGCCGCCGGCGGCTGGGCCTTGGACGCAGAGCACGTCGACCCCCCGACGCGCGGCCACGGTTGCCTCCGCAGGGGTGGTGACGGTGGTCCAAGCCTCTGCCCCCGCGGTGTGGATCCGCTCTATCTGTTCGGGTGTGAAGGTGCCAAACATGGACCACACCACGCGGGCGCCACCGCGCAGCGCTAGATCCAGCTTCTCTTCGAAGCCAAAGGAGTAATCGGGATCAGGCAGTGGCTGGTTTTCTGCTTGCGCCAGCTCGCGTGCGGCGGCATGTTGCGCCCCGGAAAGCGGCTGTTGTGGACAAAAGAGATTTACTCCAAACGGAATGCCGGCGCACTGGTCAATCTGCGTGCGGGCAGCGTCTATGCTGGCAGAGCCCAAACCAAGAGTGCCAAATGAACCGGCTGCATAAGCAGCGCGCACAAGTTCCGGGGTGGTGGGACCGCCGGCCATGGGCGCGGGGATTACTCTACGGGAAAGGGAGCTTATAACCTGACTCATAGCACCCCACCCTACCGAGAGAGGAAGCTAGTGCAGTGGCACCTTTAGGAGATTTTTTCGCGCGATTCTTCGGCTCGAAGAATAAACCCACCCCAGGCCTCAATCCGGATGTGCTAGAGGCGGAGTGGCTTATTGTGGGCTTGGGCAATCCCGGCGCGAAGTATACCGCTACCCGCCACAATGTGGGCTATATGGCCATCGATGATCTGTTAGCCGCAGGCGGTGACGTGCTGGAGCCGGTACGTGGGATGGATGTGCAGGTCGCGCCGCTTAGCTGGGCGGGACAGAAAGTACTTGCCGTACGTTCGGGCACCTTTATGAACCTTTCTGGCGATCCAGTAGCGCCACTGGCACAACAACTTGGCATCGCCGCAGATCACGTCATTGTTCTCCACGATGAGCTGGACCTTCCGTCCAATAAGATCCGGATCAAGCAGGGTGGAAATGAAAACGGCCACAACGGCCTCAAGTCGCTCACTGAGCGCTTGGGCACCCGCGACTATCTGCGCGTGCGCATTGGTATTGCCCGGCCGCCCAAGGGTTCGTCCATTCCGGATTACGTATTGGGCCCCGTGGATGCGGGCGCAGGCTTTGATGACGCCATCGCCACCGCGGCCGAGGCCGCCCGCCTCATCGTGACGGATGGGCTAGGCAAGGCCCAAAACCAGATCCACTCGCGCTAGCACTGGGAGAATTTTTCTAGTGCCTTGGGGCTGCCGGCGGCGACGATGAAATCGGTGGGGGTGAGCTCGGTGGCGTCGGCAAGCGGGGCCCACTCCCCTTCCGCGCGGCGCACAGAGACCAATTGCACGCGGTGCGTGCGCCAGATGGCAGAAAGGTCGAGCGGCCGGCCCACCAATGAGCTAGGCACGGCCATCTGGGTCACGCCATAATCGGTGGCAATCTCCGCAAAATCACGGAAACGCCCGCCCAAAAGATAAGCCACGCGGCGGCCGGTATCACGCTCTGGCCGGATGACATGGTGGGTACCAATCTGGCTGAGAATACGCGCGTGTGCTTCCGAATCAGCCTTGGCCCAGATGTCTTTGACCCCCAACTCCACCAGATTGGACGCGGTGAGGATGGAATCTTCCAAGTGAGAGCCGATGGCGACGATGACGCGCTCGACCTCCTCCACGCCCAGCTGGCGCAAAGCCTCTGGGTCGGTGGTATCGGCCGCAATGGTCTCGGTGAGGTAGGGCGCTTCTTCGCGCACGCGCTTTTCGCTGGAGTCGATGCCGAGGACCTCGACGCCATTGGCCATCAGCTCATGCGCAAGCGAGGAGCCAAATCGGCCTAGTCCAATAACGACGACGGGTGGTATATCGATGCCAGCGCGGGAGCGTCCCAGCGCCTTGAGAATATTAGCCAAGGAACGGCCTTTCTTCGGGATAGCTATAGCGCCGGCTAACGGATTTCGCCGCCAGCGCCGCTACCAAGGTGGTTGGGCCAACGCGGCCCAGGTACATGATGAGGCATAGCACAATCTGCGAGGGCGCAGACAGGCTTGCTGTAATTCCGGTGGACAAGCCCACCGTAGCGAAAGCGGAGAGCACTTCAAAGGACACCTGATCACCGCTAAACTCCGGATCAAAAAAGCGCAGCGCCGCCACGCCCAGCGTGACCACCAGAACCCCGGCAAAGCTCAGGGCTAGGGCCTGGCGGGTCACCGATCGCGGAAGGCTGCGGTGGCCGATGGTGGTGGTTTCCCGGCCCGTAAATTCCGCGGCCATGGCAGCCAAGAGCACGCAGGCGGTGGTGACCTTGATGCCGCCGGCCGTACCGGCCGAGCCACCACCGATGAACATCAAAATATCGGTGCCCATCAGGGTAATGGGGTGAGCCTGCCCGTAATCGATGGCATTAAAGCCCGCCGTGCGCGGGGACGCGCTGGCAAAGAAAGAGTTGAGCAACTTATCCCCGAGCGACATGGAGGATAAAAGCCCGGTCCATTCCATGCACGCGAAAAAGACGCCGCCGGCGAGCAAAAGCACGGTCGTGGCTGCTAGGGTCATGCGCGCGGTAATGGAAATGCGATGAACCACGTGACGATCGCGGCGTACCAAGCGCACCAACTCCGCCCACACCGGAAAGCCCAATCCGCCACCGATCAGCGCGGCGGCTAAGGGCAGCAGAATCCAGGCATCGGCAACAAAGGGCACTAGGTTATCGCTATTGGTGCTAAATCCCGCGTTATTGAATGCAGAAATGGCGTGAAAGATGCCTTCCCATACCGCGCGCGGAAAGGAGTGCCCATAGCCAATCATCAACCGCGCAGCCACGATGACAGCGATGATGGTCTCAGCCACCGCGGTAAATGCGAAGGTAAAAATCAGCGTCTTGCGGATTCCGCCAGGAGCAATGGGGCGCCCCTCATAGGCACCCGTCTTGCGTGCTTTGAAGCTAATCCGGCCGGTAAAAAGCAGGCCCGATAGCGAAGCGAGCGACATGATGCCCAGGCCGCCTAGCTGGATCAGCGCCAAGATGATGACCTGCCCGGCCGGGCTCCAAAAGCTGCCGGTATCCACCACGATAAGTCCGGTGAGCGATACCGCAGACGTAGCGGTAAACAGGGCAGACAGGAAGGAAGCGCGGGCGGTGCCGGCCTCGGCGAACGGCAGCATGAGCAAAACCGTTCCCAGTAAAATGAGCAAAAGAAAGCCGGCGGCGGTTAAGCGCGCCGGTCCCCACTGCCGTATGGAAAGCAGATGTTTCACGAGCGGAAGTATAGACCTGCTTTCGGCCCAGGGAAACTGCTAGCCGGCGGTGCCCTCGGTGGGCGGTTAGGATTGGTGCTATGACTTCGCCAAATAGCACTGCCAAGACCATTGTGATTACCGGCGCATCGGGCGGATTGGGCGCCGCGGCAGCTCGTCAGTTGCACCGCACCCGGCCACAAGACAACCTGGTTATCATCGGCCGCAATCCGGAAAAGACCCGCGCGGTGGCTGAGGAAGTCGAAGGCCAGTACTTCCTGGCGGACTTCGAATCCTTGGGCCAAGTTCGCCGCTTGGCACAGGACTTGGAGGGCCTGGAGCATATCCACGCCCTAGGCAATAACGCTGGCGGCATTTTCGACGGCCCGTCTACCACCGCCGATGGCTTTGAGCGCACCTGGCAGGTCAACGTGGTGGCGCCTTTCCTGTTGACCTCGCTGCTTCGGGACAAGCTGCGCGCGGATAACGCGAACGTAGTTCAAACGGCTTCCCTAGCTAATTTCCTCATGTCTCAATTCGACCCCAGTGATCCCAATACCCTGGATCACTTCAGCCCCGAGCGCGCCTACGGCAACGCCAAGCTGGGCGATATCCTGCTCACCCGTTATTTTGATGCCCACGGGCTTTCCGCGGTGTCCTTCCACCCTGGCGTGCTTGCCACTGACTTTTCCAAGTCCTCTACCGGCATAATGTCCAAGATGTACTCCGGGCTGATTGGCAAGACCTTTGGCAAGCCTGCCGACGGCGGCGAAAACCTCGCCTACTTTTTGACCGGCACCGAGGGAATCCACTTTGAATCCGGCGAATACTACAACGACAAGCGCAAACCTGGTCTCCAGCGCCCCATTGCGAAGAAGCTGTCGGTGGCTCGTCGCGTCTTTGATGATTTGGGGCGCCGCCTCAATGTGGAGTGGTAGCGCGAAACCACTAGACTATGGCGCATGAGTTCTGTCGTTTCTGAGGCCTCGCGCCGCCGCACGTTTGCCGTTATCGCCCACCCGGATGCTGGTAAGTCCACGCTGACGGAGGCGCTGGCGCTGCACGCACACGTTATTAATGAGGCCGGCGCGGTCCACGGCAAGGGCAACCGCAAGTCCACCGTGTCTGACTGGATGGATATGGAAAAGGACCGCGGCATTTCCGTGGCGTCCTCGGCGCTGCAGTTCGAGTATGCACCGGAGGGCCACGAGGGCGAACCCTACATGATTAACCTGGTCGATACCCCGGGCCACGCGGACTTCTCAGAGGATACCTACCGCGTGCTCACCGCGGTGGATGCGGCAGTCATGCTTATCGACGCCGCCAAGGGCCTCGAGCCCCAGACCCTTAAGCTCTTCCGCGTGTGCAAGGCCCGCGGCCTGCCTATCGTTACCGTGATCAATAAGTGGGACCGCGTGGGCCGCGAGCCCTTGGAGCTTGTTGACGAAATCGTCAACGAAATCCAGTTGCAGCCCACGCCCCTGTACTGGCCGGTAGGCATTGCCGGTGACTTCCGCGGCCTGGCACACATCAACGATGATGGCGAGGCCGATGAGTACATTCACTTCATCCGCACCGCTGGTGGTTCCACTATCGCCCCGGAAGAACACTTCGATCCGGATGCCGCCGGTGAGAAGGAAGAAGACGTGTGGGAGACCGCAGTCGAGGAAGCCGAGCTGCTTGCCGCCGACGGTGCCCTACATGACCAGGAACTTTTTGAGCAGTGCGTGACCTCCCCACTCATCTTCGCTTCTGCGATGCTGAACTTTGGTGTGCACCAGATTTTGGACACCCTGTGCGCTATTGCCCCGGCTCCGCACTCGCGCGACTCCGATCCGAAGGCGGTTGAGGCTGCCACCAGCGCCATTGATGAGGTCCGCGAGGTTAGCGATGACTTCTCGGGCGTCGTCTTCAAGGTCCAAGCAGGCATGGACCAAAAGCACCGCGATAACTTGGCCTTTATGCGCGTGGTTTCCGGTGAATTCGAGCGCGGCATGCAGGTCAACCACGCCCAGTCCGGCCGCAGCTTTTCCACCAAGTACGCCCTGACTGTCTTTGGTCGCACGCGCGATACCGTGGATACCGCCTATCCGGGCGATATCGTGGGTTTGGTCAACGCTGGCTCGCTTGCCCCTGGTGACACCATTTATTCCGGCAAGAAGGTGCAATTCAAGCCCATGCCGCAGTTCGCGCCGGAGGCCTTCCGCATTCTGCGCGCGAAGTCGTTGGGCAAGTACAAGGCTTTCCGTAAGGGTCTGGAGCAGCTGGCGGCCGAGGGCGTGGTCCAGATTCTCAAGAACGAGGCGCGTGGCGATGCCTCCCCTGTCATGGCGGCGGTGGGCCCCATGCAGTTCGAGGTGATGCAGGCCCGCATGGAGTTCGAATACAACGTGGAAACCGTTACCGAGCCTATTCCCTATTCCGTGGCTCGCCGCACCGATGCCGAATCCGCCCCAGAGCTCGGCCGTCAGCGTGGCGTGGAGATCTTTACTCGCCAAGATGGCGAGCTCATCGCGCTCTTTGGCGATAAGTGGAAGCTCGCCTTCATTGAGAAGGAACACCCAGAGCTCACTATGGAAACCCTCGTGGCGGATTAGAAACCACACAGGTCCACACAGCAGAGAAAAAGGCCGCTTCCCGTTCTGGGAAGCGGCCTTTTCCGTTGCGTGTTAAACCATCAACATCACAGGGACAACGGCAATCTTGACCACCTGCCCCACCACAATGGTGGCCGCATAACCGGTCATGATGCGCGAGTCGGAGCTCAGCCCCGTGGCGTAATTGACCACGGCCGGCTGAGCAAAGATGCCAGAGAGTCCGCCAGAGGTACGGGTTTCGGACTGACCCATGAAGCGATTCGCTACAGCGAATAGGACCGAAACCACCACGGTGACAATGGCGGCGAGGATCATGCACTTCAGACCCATCCAGGAGAAGGCGGTGGACAAGAATGCCTCGCCGGATGAGAGGCCCACAGACGCCAAGAAGATGACGAGGCCCCACTGCTGGAAGGCGGTATTAATGGAGGCCGGAACCTGCCATGGAATGCGGCGGGTGCGGTGCAGCGCACCGAGGATAAGACCGGTAATCAGCGGGCCGAGCGCGAAGCCCAGCTCGAAAGAAGCACCACCTGGCATCGGTACCACGACCTGGCCCAGCAGGTAACCCAAGAAGAGGCCACCGCCCAAGGCCACCCAGTTCAGCTCGGAGTAGGACTTAATGGAGTCGCCGAAGTAATCCTTGATATCGCCCAAGCGGTCAAACTTCACGATGAGCTCGAGGATATCGCCGGAAGCCAGGTGAGTTTCATTATTGGCCAAGAATTCCTCATCGCCGCGCTGCACGCGCACGATGCGACCGCCATAGCGGGAGAACAGGTTGAGCTCCTCAACGGTGCGGCCGGCAATGTCTTGGTTAGAAATAGCCACGGTTTCGATGACCAGGCGCTTATCCACGAACGGAGTTTGCGGCTGGCGCTTGCCCAGCATTTGGGTCAGTTCACGGGCCTTGGCCTTGGTGACCATCACGCGCAGAATATCACCTTTGCGCAGTTCGGGGCGGTCACCTGCCACGCGCACTTTATTACCGCGGCGAATGGTAGCGATAACAAAGTGATCCTTGAACTGTTCTTCCAAATCATCGTAGTTCACGTCTTTGGTAACGCGAATGGTGCGGGAGCGGAAGATCTTGGAGGCAGAATTGTCCTTATCGTGCTTGGCGGGCCAATTCTGCTTGAGCAGGAATGCCACGACCAAAATGGCCACCGCCACACCCACGGGATAGCCCAGCGAGTAGCCCACGGCGGGTAGCTCTTCACCGGTTTGTTGCTGGGCAACTGCCAGCGACGGCGTCGAGGTCGTGGCGCCGGCAAATACACCAACGGAAGCCAAGGTATCCAGCCCCAGCATGCCACCAAAGAGGATGGCTGCGCCCGCGGCCACCACAATCGCAATGGTCGCCGTGAGCATGTGCTTCATCTGCTTGGAAAAGCCCTTGAAGAAGCGCTCACCGGCGGACAGGCCTTGCATATAAATAAAGAGTCCCAAGCCCAGCTCTTGCAGGGAGCTTAAGATGTCTTTATCTAGGTCAATAAACGAGCCGAAGGCCAAGCCCACAAATAGCGTGCCTGCCGCGCCAAAGCGCAGCGGACCGAAGGGGATCATGCCAAATAGCGTGCCGAGCAGCACTATGAAAAAGATGCTCAGCCATATATTTCCATCAAAAATTGCTAACACGCTGGAATATTTTAGGCATTTTCCCCCAAAGTGCCACGTGAAAGGCTTTTCCAAGCCCTGGCCTTCTGGCATTTACACTGGGCACACCACTTTCCCAGCCGAGACCCCACCCCCAGCGGCGGTACATCTCACAGGAAACTCCCATAGTGAACTAATCGAGGAGGAATTCCTTCCACCGTGGCCACTCCGTGTAGGTCTGGGCTTTCCCCGCGTGATAGTTCGCCCGCAGCTTGTGCACGTTGCGTTCGGTAGAGGTCACCTGCATATCCTGCGGGAAAAATAGTTGCGCCCTACCTTGGCGCTCCAATTCCATAAGCCGGTCTTTGGCCGCGTTATAGAGGGCGGGGCGGGCTATGAGGGCGTCGGCAATAGCGGGGTACCTGCGGAAGATGCGGCGGACAAAGGCTGGGCGCGCAACCGCAGGGCGCACATACCCACGCGGCTTAGTCCCGATAAACAGGAACTTCTCGTATCCGGCCTCTTCTGCTTGCGCAATGGTAATGCCACCGGAAGAGCCCAACGCACCGTCCACGTACGGCGCGCCGTCGATAAATCGCATCGGCATAATCAGTGGCAGCGTGGAGGAAGCGCGCACGCGCACGAAGAGATCTTCCGGGGTGTGGATGTCCTCGCGCGTCCAATAAACAGACTCGCCGGTATCGGCGCGCGCTGCAGCGAGCACCATATCGGCCGGATGCTCGCGGTAAGCCTGCCAATCAAAGGGCAAATCCCTGTCCGCGGCGCGCTCATAAATGTACTCGGCATTGAAATACCCGCTACCACGCACCAGCGAACCCACGCCACCGAAGCTGGGGCTTTGAGCAAAGTCCGTAAAAGACTCTTCTGCGCGCCGGGCATCGCGCGACAAGTAATTAACGGTGTGGGATGCCCCGGCGGAGACGCCACCTACCCAGCCAAAGTCCACGCCCTCTTCGAGGAGCTTGACCATACAGGCGGCCGTATAGGAATTGCGCATACCGCCGCCTTCAATAACGAGTGCGGTGTTGCTGGCATCAATCATGGTGCCCCATACTACGCTGGGCCCAATGAAGCGCATTTTCCGGCAATTGCTCGCGGACGAAGAAGGCACCTTCGATATCGAAACCGGCCAGCAGCCCCGCACCGGGTTCGCCTATAACCCCACCGGGAAGGCGCTCCTGCGGGTGACGGAGCCTACCCCAGCCGCGGTGAGCAAGGCCTTGGCCTTAGCCAAGGAACACGGCGCGCGGTATCTCGGCACATGGCGCCAGCCGGATGGTCCGCTCGTCTTCCTCGCCACGGCCATCACCCACGATGAGTCCGTGGCCCGCGAGCGCGTTGCCGCCACCGGCCAACGTGCCTATTTCGACCTGGAGCGCTGCCGCACCATCACCGTGAGAGCTCACTAGACTGGGCTCCCATGGGATTAAAAGATGCACTTGCCCGGCTGACCGGCGCGCAGTCCCCGCGCCTGGCGCGCCCCGATTCCACCTGACTTAGGCCATTTTAGTGCGGAACAATCCCACCCCACCGCCAAATACCACCAGGTAGTAGTGTCAAGAGAAACGTTACTCACCCACACATGGCCTAAGTCGGGAAGCGCCAGCTAACCCCGTAAGTATTCGGCCGCCGCGGTGGCAAGTTCCTCTGGGGACTCGCTGACATCCAGCACGATGCCCGCTTCCCCCGGCTGCAGTTCCTCGAGTGTCTCGAATTGCGAGTCCAGAAGGACGACCGGCATGAAGTTGCCCAGAGTGCTGACTCATGCGCTCCTTGAGCAGCTCATAAGAGCCGTGCAGGCCCACAAAGATCGTATCGATAAAGTCGCGGTGGGAGCGCTTGAGCGCGGAGCAGCCCACAATGGCACCGGCGTCCTGGTCCGCGAGAAAGCGGCCTAAGGACTCGAGCCAGGGCTTGCGGTCGACGTCGTCAAGGGCCTACACCGAGGCCATTTTCTAGATGTTCGCCGTCGGATGCATATCGCCCCCATCCCGAAAAGGCAGGCCGGTGCGCTGCGCCAGCAACTCCCCGACCGTGGACTTACCGCAGCTCGAGACTCCCTTGATCACCACGTGCTTGCGCATCATCCCTCCTTGCAGCATTCCACCAAATCGAACGTGCTGCGCACTGCCTGACGCAGCGCGATTCAACGCAACATGACGCAACCACCGTGCGGCTCGATAAAGCGCGGTTTAACCCAGCGGCGCGTACATGAGGTTCGCGCGCTGCACCTCGCCACGTGTGGTCGGGTCAAAGGTCGCGCACAGGGCAGCCGCCACGTAGCGCACGCCACCCACCGGAGCAGAGGAGCCGACCCGCTCGGCGCAGTTCTGCAAGGCCGGCAGGCCGATGTCGTCGCCCGGCGAAGTCATGGAGAAGAAGGACGCGGCCATCATGGTGTCACCATCGGCACGCACATACTCGGAAGAGCCCTTGATGGCCTGCCAGGCAATCGCGCCAACGGGGTCGGTACGGAATTGGTCCCGCTCAGTCTGGGTCAACTCGGCGTTGGCGGCGGGTACGGACAGAGATGCGACGAGGAGCGCAGCGCATGCTGCGAGGAAAGAAGACTTTTTCATAGCAATATTGTATCCCCGTGCATTGGGGTTGTCCTGGTATTCCTTCGCTATTGTCCAGAGGAACCGCTTGTTGCGCGAAGGATGGAAGCGCGCAGCTGGCGTATCTCAGTGGCCCCACGCGGCAGCACCCCCCAGCAGGCTAGCACCGGCAGCCACGAGATCCGTTACGGCCTCAGCCAGGCTCGCCGCGCCAACGGGGGCTGGCCGCCAATCATGAGCGCCGTTGTCCCAGCCGAGGCTTGTGTCCAGATCTGACCGTGGGCGTAGTCTTCACCGGGGTTTTCCCGCCGCCAGGTTTCAATCACCTCAGGCACGGTGGAGGTTTCACCGACAAAATGTAGTGCAGACCTGCATCGATGGGTGCTTGCTTGTTCGCCGCTGAAACCATGCCCGCATCAGCAACGACGGAAACCTCGTCGAGCCGGTCGGCATCTTGGAACCGTGTGATCATCGGTAGCATCGTGTGGGTTTATGCCGAGTTGCCAGCAAACGCGCCCCACATGCAGTGGAAAACCGGTGGCATCAGTAAGCAGCCCGACAAGGTTTTGTGGCTCCACACGGCGTTCTTTGGAAAATAGGGGTTTGCGAAGCTCATCAGGAGTACCGGCTTCAAAGTACAAGATGGTCACGTCGTACAAGATAAATGCGCCTGGCCCAATACCTACATGATGGGCCAACGCTTGGGTTTGTATCTCCCCGAACGATTCGGTGGCGAAGGAGGAACGACGCCTCTGGATGGTGCGGTAGCTTGCGCTGGTGATGCCAACCTCGACAAGAGTCTCGATGAAATCCAGCTTTGAGCTGGGATGGATGATCCGGGCACGCACCAGAACACGAAGCACCGGATCATCGCCGCTTGCTGCTGCAAGGCCTAGCTCGTTGAAACACGCATCAATACAGTCCAGCAAGTATCCAGCCCGCTGACCGGCTACCGGCAGCGGGTTGGAAACACTGCCTGTTGCCGGTGGGGTGTGTGTAACCTCGCCGAAGTCCATTGCGAGTTGGTCACCATCGACGATGCGTTGAGTCTCAGTCCGCAAAAGCGCAAGCTCAGACTCTGAATGCGCTGAGCCGATATGCTTCATTCTTTTCGCACTTTTGCGTTCAGAGAACACCACCTGCACCGCTATCGCCCCAGAGGCAGTCTTGACGGTGCGAATATAAGGACTCACCAAAATCAGACTGCTGAACACCCCGGAACTACCCACTTAGTGCGGAAAAATCCCACCCCACAAACAAAACCACCAGGTAACAGTGTCAAGAGTGACGTTACTCACCTGCCCATGACCTAAGTCAGGTTAGACTAAGGGCTTATGGGATTAAAAGACGCCCTCGCCCGACTTACCGGCGCGCAGAGCCCGCGCTTAGCTCACCCCGATTTCACCGCCCCCACCGCACGGGTAGAAAAACTGGAAATCCACACCGCTGGTCCGCTTATCATTGTGGTCACTAATCAGCCCGGCGCGGAGGTACTGCTGGAGGTAGCCCGCGCCCGCGAGTCAGTTACATTGGCCTCTCCCACCACGACGGTGCATTTTCCCGCCGCGAAGAAGGAAGCCTTGCCCATCAAAGATCCCCGGCGCGGCTGGGTCATTCCGCTTACGCCCGCGCTTGCCGACGCCCTCGTAGACCACCTCCCCTACCCCGGCGACTACGAGCTTTCCCCCGCCGTCGCCGTGGTGGTGGAATAGTTTCCTCGAAAGGACTGACATGCTGCTTTTGCCTTGTGCGGGAAAGAAGCCACGCATCCACCGCAGTGCGTGGATTGCGCCCAATGCCACCATCATCGGCGATGTAGAAATCGGCCCGGATTCCTCCGTGTTTTATGGCAGCGTACTGCGCGGCGACGTGGGCGCAATTCGCATTGGCGCTAGGTGCAATATTCAGGACAATTGCGTCTTCCACGTAGAAGAGGACACGCCGTGCGTACTAGAAGATGATGTCACGGTGGGACACATGGCAATGGTCCATGCCGCGCATGTGGAGGCCGGTTCCCTAGTGGGAATGTCCTCTTCGCTGCTCTCACGCTGCACTATTGGCACCGGCTCGCTCATCGCGGCAGGCGCCGTGGTACTGGAAGGAACCGCCATTCCACCACGCAGCCTTGCCGCCAGCGTGCCCGCCAGGGTGCGTCGCGAGCTCAGCCCGGAAGAGTCACAGGCTTTCATTGCGCATGCTGCCCGCTACGTGGACTGCGCGCGCAGCCAATCCGATGTGGCGTTGAGCCTGGATGAGGTCATCTTTGATTAAAGGGAAAGCACGCCCATGAGGATGAGGAAGACCGCCACGAGGTAGCCGCCGAAGAGCGCCACCTGAGTGCTATTGGCGCGCGCCGCGGCAAAAAGACGGCCGGCGGCCGATTCGGGATGGGCGCGCACCACCGCAATAAAAAGGCCGCAGATAGTGGGCAGGGACAAAGCCAGGCTGGCGTACCACACCAAGCCGCCGTACTGAGCGGCCGGAGCGATGTCTTCGGTAGCCAGGTGCATGAGTCCATAATAAAACGGCACCGAGGTCAGCGATTGCACCACGCCCATAATGAAACCGATAATCGCGGTAAGCAGCGATGGAGTACGCAACGGCTCAAGTAGTCGATTTACTAAGGCATTGGGCTGGCCTTGAGAGCGCCACGAGCCAAACCCCACCGCGATGCCCACTGCAACAAGGACCCAGCCGGCAACAGGCGAACTCAAAATGGCTTCAATCTGGTCTTTTACCCCTAGCAAAACAAACATCACCACGGCCGCCGCGGCGAGCACTCCCATCCAGTCTCCTATCACCACTAAGGAGGCAATGCGCCGGTACTTGCTGCGGGGCAAGATGATGCCAATGGCCACGAGGATTCCGATGAGTAAGGCATTGACGGAATCCAGGAGGGCAAAACTAACGGCGTGGAGCATGCCGGTCAGTCTACCGCCCCTTGCCGCCATCGCCGATACGCCCGAGTGCACCAGACCTATATCTCACTTGCAGCTTCCTATGGTCCACCGCACAGGTTTTTGCACACATTCCGCAATTTTGTGTACACTATGCAATGTTTCGCACGGGGTGCAAATTTCTCCCCGTGGATTCCATAGTCACTGTCACCTGCGCGCAGAGCATTGCACGCATACTGCACAAGAAAGCACATTTTATGTCTAGATTCCTCTACCGGCTAGGTAGCTGGTCCTACCGCAAGGTATGGCCATTCCTTGCCTTTTGGCTCATCGTCTTGGTGGCCATGGCGGGACTTACCGCCGGCTTTGCCAAGGCCCCGAACCCTAATTTCTCCATGCCGGAGATGGACTCCACCACCACCCAGGACAAGATGATGGAGCGCTTCGGCCAAGATACCGATGCCATGAGTGCACCCGAAGGCACCGTGGTCATCCAAGCGCCAGAGGGGAAGAACCTCACCGATAAGCAGGTAGCCGGCGAGGTAGATGACCTCCTTGGCGAGCTCAAGGACACTGGCGCGCTCAAGGACCAGGACAAACTGGTCAGCCCGGTGATGGCTGCAGCCGGTATGGAAAAGCAAATGGGCGAAAAGATGAAGGCCCAGCGCATTCCAGACGAGCAGATTCACAAGAACCTGCAGCAGCTCTCCCCTCTGAGCGAGGATAAGTCCACCGGCACCGTCACCATCACTTTTGATGCGGAAACCGTCATGGACATCCCAGAAGAGGACATGACCAAGGTCACGGACGTACTCAATAAGTACGACGAGGGCGACCTCACCGTGAAATACCAGGGCAATGCCTTTAGCTCCGCCGGTCAAGAGATGGGTGGCAGCGCCGAGATTATCGGCCTCATCGTCGCCGCAATCGTGCTGCTGATTACTTTCGGTTCCTTCGTGGCCGCTGGTATGCCGCTAATTTCCGCCATCATCGGCGTAGGCATCGGCATCCTCGGCGTGCAGGTATCCACGGTCTTTACGGATACCATCTCCGATATGACCCCGACGTTGGCCTCCATGATTGGCCTGGCCGTCGGCATCGATTACGCGCTGTTTATTGTCAACCGCTTCCGCAACGAGCTCATCACTTCCTCTGGCCTCAACGATCTTTCGCCAAAGGAACTGGCCCAAGAGCTCAAGAAGATGGATAAGGCCACCCGTGCCCACGCCATGGGCATGGCGCTGGGCACCGCGGGCGGTTCCGTTGTCTTCGCCGGCACCACCGTGGTCATCGCCTTGGCCGCGCTGACCATTATCGGCATCCCGTTCCTGGGCACCATGGCCATCGCTGCTGCGGCTACGGTCATCATCGCCGTACTGGTTGCCAATACCTTCATCCCTGCCCTGCTGGGACTCTTGGGCACCAAGATCTTCGCCGGCCGCGTACCTGGCCCCAAGGTTCCAGACCCAGAGGACGAAAAGCCCACCATGGGCCTGCGCTGGGTACGCCGCGTGCGTGCCCACCCGTGGCTGCACCTTATCGCGGGCGTCGTCTTGCTAGGCATCCTGGCCGTACCATTTGCCCAGCTGCGCCTGGCCATGCCTACCGATGGCACCGCAAAGCCCGGCACCCCGCAGCGCGAGGCCTATGAGATCACGGCAGACGCCTTTGGCCCTGGCCGCAATGCCCCGATGATCGCGTTCGTTGATGTGGCCGATGTCCCTGAGCAGGACCGCATGCCGGCCTTCCAGGACCTCCTGCAGGAGATCAATGGCAACGACGGCGTAGAAAACGCCCAGATCGTGCAGACCACGGACAACGGTGATGCTGCGCAGATCATGATCACGCCTACCACCGGTGCAACCGATGAGGAAACCACCGAAACCCTTAACCACCTGCGCGATTACCAGGGTGAGTTTGAAAAGACCGGCGGTTCCTACGGCATTACCGGTATCACCCCGATCTTCGATGACATTTCTGAGCGCCTCAATAACGTGCTTATCCCATACGTAGCCATCGTGCTGGGCCTGGCCTTCATCGTCTTAATGCTGGTCTTCCGCTCCATCTGGGTGCCGCTCATCGCCGCGGCCGGCTTCGCTTTGTCGATGGCCGCGACCTTCGGCATCACCGTGGCCATTTGGCAAGAAGGCATGTTCGGCATCGTCGACGACCCACAGCCGCTGCTTTCCTTCCTGCCCATCATGCTCATCGGCCTTACCTTCGGCCTAGCCATGGACTACCAGGTCTTCTTGGTGACCCGCATGCGTGAGGGATTTGTCAATGGCAAGACGGCCGGCAACGCCACCTCGAATGGCTTCAAGCACGGCGCCCGCGTGGTCACGGCCGCGGCCCTCATTATGATTTCCGTCTTCGCCGCCTTCATCTTGATGGACGAGCCGTTCATTAAGACCATGGGCTTTGCGCTGGCTGCGGGCGTGCTTATCGACGCCTTCGTGGTCCGCATGATGATCATCCCAGCCACCATGTTTGTGCTGGATAAGAAGGCATGGTGGTTCCCGCACTGGTTGGATAAGATCACCCCTAACATGGACATCGAAGGCGAGGCCTTGCACTCTGACCGCGAGGAACTCCTGCGCGCCCAACGAGAGAAAGTAGGCGAGACACACCGTGACTAGTCTGCGCGAAGAAAAGAAGCGAGCTACGCGTCAGGCCATGGCCGATGCGGCAGCGCGCCTCGTCCTCGACGGCGGTACCGAAGCCGCCACGGTCTCCGGCATCACCGCGACCGTCGGGGTCTCCCCGCGCACCTTTCACAACTACTTCTCCTCGGTGGCTGATGCGCTACTGTCCTTTAGCACCGATGTGCTTGCCAAGTTTTCCAAGGAAGTACCCACTGTCTTTCCTAATTCATCCATTTCTGAATTCCTCGAACAAGTAACGCTCGATGCCGCCGAAAACGAGGGCAAAGAGCTACATTCTTTTACCTCTCTTTTCACCATTGGCGAGGCTTTAGAAAACTTGAGCCATACCTCGAAAGAGCGCCAACAATTCCAAGTCGTAGATGACCAAGTTTTGGAAGCTTTCCACCAACGCGCCCCGGATAAGTCGCGCTTTGAAATCGCGGTCATTCTCCAAGCGTGTGCGGGTGCCAGTGCGATGAGCATGAAAGAAATCCACCGCCTCTCCCAGGCCGAAGAATCACTGGACGCTCACACAAAGCATGAGATAGTTCGCACAGCCTTTGCCACCGTGCGTGCCATCGACTAGCTAGCCTAATGGGCGCTTTAATCCGTATGCTCGGCAATAGTTATGGATAAGACAGCCCCTATATCGAGCACCGCGCAAGACGCCCGCTTCATTCAAGCGGGCGTTAATGCCGCATTTCAAGACCGCATCGGGAAGGCGACCGACGTGGAATTCAATTTCCTCGGCGCCTCGACAGGCGATAGCGAAGCAAGCTATGCCACCGACCAGCTCGTGGAGGTACGGGTAAGCTCCGCGCAGCACGTGGCGGATTTTCGTGGCGTGCGTCTCGCCGTCATCGCCGCAGGCGCCTGGCACTGGACTACCGCTGCGACCGAGCATTTTGCTGACCTTCCGCAGTCAGGTATGGCTAACACGGATGTCGACCGAATGGTTGCTTATGCCTCCCTTATCGTGGGCAACATGCCGGTGCTGCGCGCCCAGCAGGGCGAGCATGTGGCCATCGTTGCGGTAGATTTCCATCCCTACCTGGACTTTCGCCAGACCTTGCTGCGGGGTCTCCAGCACAGCAGCGCGGAAGCGGACGAGAAGGGGCCGGCCCTCGCACTCGCCCGCTACCTAGACATGGAGTCCACCGAGGAAGAGCCCTACCTGCATTTTTCTGATGGCACCACGGTGCGTTTTGAGCAGGCAAGCCCCGAAGTACACAAGATTTCCGGCATCACCCCGGGCTTGGCGGCCGCGCGCGTCTTGGAGGATGCTTTTTACTTAAGCACCGAAAGCCAGATGTTTTTCCAAGGCAGCTTCCCAGATGCCACGGTAGAACTCGATGTTGATAAGGCCACCGCCACGGTGTCCTATCGTGGCGGGCAGATTACGGCTAACGCGGTGCTTATCGCGACCATTTCGGACGAGGAATTCACGTGGGCTTGGGCGGATCCGCAGCTCAAGGACACCGCGGCGGCGCGGTTGGCAAGAAACCTAGCGCGCTTTGGCATCGACGAGGCCGTGCCCGAACTGGTACGCCCGCACCTTCCGCTTCCGCTGGCGCGCGGGCACCAGCTGCCGCACCTTGCTTTGCCCATTTTGGGGATCTGGACGCTGGCGGGCACTACGCTTGCCGACGCCCGCGTGGGCCTCGTCCTACTCGACGCCCCACAGCTGCACCTCCCGGAGCCGACGCCAGCCGCGACCGAAGCTACTTTGGCGGTGCCCCCTCCCTCATGGATCAACGCCGATCGCGCCCGCGCCGCCTATGGATCATTTCGCGGGGTGGAGGTGTAGGGCGCTGCGGAGGGCGTCCACGTCGACGTCGGCAAGCGCGGCAGGCTCAAATGCCGCATCGTTGGTTTTATCCACCAAGACCGCTCGCACGCCCTCGGCAAAGTCCCCACGGCGGTACATATAAGCACCCAGGTTGGTCTCCATATCTAGCGCTTCGCGGATGCTGCTGCACTCCTGCTCGGCGCGGAATAGCTCCATGGCCGCCACGATGGAGGTAGGGCACGCCTGCGCGGTCAGCTTTTCTACCAGTTTTTTCAGTTCTGGGTACTGTTCCAAGGCCGCGGAAATGTCTTGCCAGGTGTCGTGGGCAAAGGCGTCCTCGATGGCGTCGATAAACTCGGCCAGGGGAACCTCGCCGCTAGGTGCAGTGGCGTGCTGGGATAGCGCCGTGGCTAGTCCATTCTCGATAACCGCGTTAGCAAAGGCCTCGCCGTCCGCCACATAGTGGGTGGCCAGCCCGCTCCACACAAGGTCTGCGGCATGCATGCGGTAGCCGGTAATCCCCCAGAACTTCGCTAACTCAGGCGAGGCTTTCCCACGCGTTCCCACCGCGCGCTGGGCGGCGTAGGCCATGCCTACGTCGGTGACGTAGCCGATATTCATCTCTGGCATAGAAGCAAAGGTCTTATCCGTAACTACTCGATGGGATCCATGGGCGGAGATACCTAGGCCACCTCCCATAGCGATGCCATCAATGAGAGCAATGACGGGCTTGGGATATTCCGCGATATCACCGTTCAACGTGTATTCGGTGGCGAAGAAGGCATCGACCTCATCCACCTTGTCGTCCTTGACCCCTTCGCGGGCGTAGCGAACATCGCCGCCGGCGCAATATGCCTTGGGACTAGTCGAGGTAAACAGCACCTGTTCCACCTCATCATTGTCGCGCCACTGCGCCAACGACTCCGCAATGAGGTGGATCATTTCCGGGGTGAGAGAATTGAGAGCCTTGGGGCGGTTGAGCTCAATGACTCCGGTATGGTTACGGATTGAGGAAACGATAGGTGCAGCATTAGTCATAACCCCTAGTGTGACACAGAACGCATACACCTATCCACCATCAGCCAATTCACAGATAGGTTTGGAATTTTGCTCCCACAGCTCATCGCCCTGGATATGGACGGCACCCTACTGGACGGCAACGGCCAGCTTCCACCAGATTTCGCCGCGATCAGCACCCGTGCCCATCAGCTCGGCGTCACCCTAGTACCCGCCTCAGGCCGCCAGCTCGCCACCCTGCAAGAGATGTTTCCGCACGAGGACACCTTCATCGCAGAAAATGGCTCCGTGGTCGTCCATGATAATCGCGTCATCAGCGCCACTACCCTGCCCGGCACAGCCGTGCGCGCCGCCGTGGCCGCGCTCCAGTCTGTCGAAACCCCGCATACCGTAGTGCTGTGCACGCCGGATACCGCCTATGTACACAAAGGCGCCGACGAGCAGTCCCGCGCTGAGATTGCCAAGTACTACAGGTCAGTGGAATGGGTAGATGGCCTCGATGCGCTACTGGATGCGGACATCATCAAAATCGCCGCTTACTGCGCCGACGGCAGCGAAAAGCACCTACACCAGCCCCTCCTTGCGGCCGTACCGGAACACAATATCGCCATCTCTGGCGCCGTATGGCTCGATGTCATGGCCGCTGGCGTCAATAAGGGCGTAGCGCTACAGACCATGGCCGAGCTTCTCTCGGTTCCCATGTCCCGCACCGCCGCTTTTGGTGATTTCCTCAATGACTACGAGCTCCTCCGCGAGGCAGGCACCGCGATCGCAATGGACAATGCGCACCCAAAGTTGAAGGAAATCGCCGATCGCATTGCCCCACCCAATACCGAATATGGTGTCATGACAGTTCTGCGTCAGCTTTTTGACAGCGAAGAGTCTTAGACTCGAATTTTCGCCTCCGCCCCGCGCGCCGCACCGTTACTCCCCCGCATGGGGAGAAGTGCTGGTGCGCAGGCTAAAATAGTCCGCTTAGAAAATATACGTAGTGCTTTGGGAGTTTTTGTGAAGCAAATTTTGCGCTCACTGCTGGGGAAGAAGAAACCTGGGCGTTCGAACGAACCACGCACACCGGTCTATCAGCCAGTACAGCCCAAAGCTGGCTCTACCAGTGCGCCCCAAACCCCTACTAAAAAGGATTCTGCGCCCCAGAAATCGGCCAACACCGAATCCACCACGGGTGCACAATCCACCGAGCCGAAGGGCAAGCCCCAGGACCGCACCGATAAGGACAGCGAGTCCAAGAACCAAGCTAAACAATCACCCGCGCGCAAGCCCACTCCGACGAAGCCTGCACAGGCTTCCGAATCCAAGCCTGCTGCTGCGAAGCCGAAAGGTGCGAAGCCTACCGCTAAGCCCGCAGCTAAGGACACCACTCGCCCCAGCACCGAAAAATCCCAGGCAAGCAAGGCCACTTCCACAAAACCGCAGCAGGCTAAGTCCACCTCACCATCGCCTGCAGCCAAGGCACCAAAGGCCAAGCCTGCAGCCCAAGGTTCTGCCGCCAAGCCTTCCGCCGCACAACAAAACAAGGCAGAATCCTCCCCCAAAGCAGCTGTTAAAAAGCAACAAAACTCGCCTACTCAAGACAAGAAGCCACAGCGCAAAGCGCACGAACCGGTGCAGCGACCGCGCCGCGGCGCAAGCTTTAGCACCACCCCGTCTAAGTCCTCCCCAAAGACTCCTTCTACCCGCAGTAATTCCCCGAAGCCGGCCGCGAAGCCTGTCACCCAACCCTCCCAGAAAGGCGCGGTAAAGCCCGCACAGCAGGCTCGCCCCAGCGCCGAGAAACCGAAGCAGGCACCCAAGCCATCCTCTTCTTCCAGCGCGAAGAAGGCTTCCCCACAACCGGCAAAGCCGCAGAAATCCCAGCCCGCTAATGCCAAGCCGGCCACCGCCCAGCAGCAAGCGCAAAAGCCACGCTCCCCCAAGCGCATGCCGGCAAACTCGGCAAAAGAGCAACCACAGCCGCAACCAACGCCAAAGAAGAATGCGCAGCCGTCGAAGCCCTCGCGACCGTCCAAGGGCCAAGGACCAGCGCGTACTCCCGGCACTGCAAAGCAAAAGGCTACCCCACAGGCCTCAGCCCCTAGCACTCCAGCGCCAAAGAAAGGCACCACTGCCCCCAAGCCGAAGGTGGCCGCGCCCAAGACTGCATCTAAACCTTCCCAGCAGAAAGCTGGGGCGGTGCAGAACAAGACTGCCGACAATGGAGACAAGGTAGTCCAGCCGAAATCGCAGCAAGGCGCACCCTCTAAGGGCAACCTGCCCAGGCAAGAGGCGAAGAAACAACAGCCGCAGCCGAAGGCAAAGGAGGCGACGCCTCAGAACGAGGCCAAAAAAGTAAGCAAGCGACGCCCGCAGGTTAAGCCTTCCGATATCAGTCGCGGATTGGCTCGCAAATCGCAGCAGGTGGGCACTCCTACCCCGGCTCAGCAAAAGCCGTCGCGAGCTGCCCAGAAGCCTAAGGCAAAGCAACAGCCTGCTCCGTCCCAGCCGAAGAAGGCCGAGCCTCAAGCCACTCCGAAGATGAAGCCTGCAAAGGCAGGCAAGTCCGCTGTAACGGGCGCTGTAGCTGGTGCAGGTGCGGCCGCCGCCGCTGCTGAAAAGAAACGGAAAAAGGCACAACCGTCGAAGGCGCAACAGCCAGCTCCTAAAAAGCCACAAGCAAAGGCGGCACCGCGCCAGCCACAACAAGCTGCGCAGAAGCCAGCCTCACCGAAAGCCTCGAGCACGCAGGTAGATACTAAGTCTAAGTATCCGCTACAAAAGCAGGCCGAGGATCCTGAAGCGCTGGCTACGCCGCCAGAGAGCAAAGTAGTTAAGAAGAAGCGCCACGCCCGTCTGCGCCAAGTCAAGGGACTGGATGGACTGCGCGGCCTCGCAGTTATTGCCGTGGTGCTGTACCACTTCTTCCCTTCTCTGCTTCCCGGTGGTTACTTGGGCGTTGACCTCTTCTTCGTCCTCTCTGGATTCCTCATCACATCGTTGCTGGTGCGCGAATTCCGTACCTCCGGCACCATCAGCTTGAAGGACTTCTGGGTGCGCCGATTCCGACGCATCCTCCCGGCCGCAGTATCCGTCCTGGTCATGTGTACGGCTTTGGTGGCATGGATAGGCGGGGACCTCGCGGTCGGCTTGCGCCAGCAGTTCTTGGGAACTCTATTCTTTGTCAATAACTGGACCCAGATCGCCACCTCCCAGTCCTACTTTGCGGACAATGAGATTCAGGTCTTTGCTCACTATTGGTCGTTGGCCGTAGAGGAGCAGTTCTATGTCATCTGGCCGCTTCTTATCACTGGCGTTTTCCTGATTTCTCGCCGCAAGCCGCGCCGGCTTCCCATCCTCGTAGCCGCAGTCTTAGCTATAGGTTCCGCCGTGGCCATGGCGCTCCTTTACGTGCCGGGCGAAGACCCAACGCGCGTTTATTACGGCACTGATACCCATGCTTTCGGCCTGCTCACTGGCGCCGTGCTGTCTTTGCTAATGACCTCCACCAAGTCCGACCCACAGGCGGATTCGTGGGCAGCGACAGGCAAAGCCGAATCGCGCATCGCCGGAATCATCGGCACTGTGGCGCTCATCGGCTACGGTGCCCAGCTATTCCTCATGCCGGATGATGCAGAGATCACCTACCGGGGTGGACTCTTCCTCACTAGCGTGCTTGGTGTCCTAATGGTGTGGGGCGTGGTTCGCGAATACGGCCCGATGACCCCGCTCTTTCGGACCAAGGTCATGCGCTGGTTTGGCCAGCGTTCCTTCTCGCTATATCTCTGGCACTGGCCGGTCATCATGATGCTCAAGGCGCTTTTCGAGGGCAACCAAAACTCCGATAAATCGTGGATCCTAGGCCTTGTAGCCGTGCCGATTTCGCTGCTTCTGTCCGAGATTTCCTATCAGTTCATTGAGAATCCGTTCCGCCGCGGCGGCTATAAGAAGACATGGAAGACCTACTGGTCCTCCCGCCCAGGATTTAGCGAATTGCGCGATGGCTTTGGCAAGACCATGTGGCCGGTAGTCCCATTCCTAGTCATTGCCTCTGTAGCCGGCGTAGTCTACGGCGTTATTAATTCCAGCGATAAGACCGAGCTGGAGCAGCAACTGGAGCAGCTTCAGCAGCAGAACCAGAGCAGCAACAATGCCCCGGCGCAGCCGAATGATGCTGCGCCACAGCCGCCTGCTGAGGACAACGACGATAAGGCTGCCGCGAAGGATAAGAAGACCCGCCCGATGCCGCAGGGCAAAGACATCACCGCTGTCGGCGACTCGGTGATGCTGGCTTCTAGTGGCGCCCTCAAGCAGCGCTTCCCGCAGATTTACGTCGATGCAGACGTATCCCGCCACTACACCGCGGGTATCCAGATTCTGCAGCAGCTCAAGGATTCCGGCCAGCTGCGCGACACCGTCTTCCTCGGGTTTGGTACTAACGGCCCTGCCTTCCCGGACCAGATCAAGGAAGCGCTAGACATCATCGGCGAAGACCACACTATTGTCATGGCTGTTCCCTATGGTGACCGCGAATGGATGGCCCAATCCCAACAGGATGTCCTCGACGCAGCCAAGGAATACGACAACGTATATGTCGCAGACTGGTGCGGACACGCACAGAGCGACCCCGCAATCCTCTATTCCGATGGTGTTCACCCGATGCCGGAACGCACCGGCGAGTACTCGGATGCCTTCTACGACGCTCTAAAGCAGTACTCGAATGGCGATAAGACCGTGTCCTCTCAGTGCGTGCCGCAGTAAAGCAATGGAAGGCGCGAGGAGGGGCGTCGGAAAGCGCCTAGCTTCCTCCCCGCCCTTCGCGCTCACTGCGGATGCTGCTACTAGCGGAGCAAACTTTCCGGTGAGCGCGAAGGATGCTGGTGCGCTTAGGCATAGAAAAAGCTCGCCTTCTACATTGCGGTAGAGGGCGAGCTTTATTCGCTGGGATTAGTCGACGGAGAATTCGCCCATCTTGTCCCAGCCGGTGCGGCCTTCGATGTGAACGTTAATGATGTCCGGGGTTTCTACGAGGTACTTCGGGAATTCCTCGCAGGAGCGCTGGAAGTGCTCGCTCTGGACGTGCTCTACGTCCTTGCCGTCTGCGTAAGACTCCAGCAGCAGGAAGCGCTGGCGGTCTTCTGGATCGCGGAACCACTTGAAGTCGATGCAGCCCGGTTCTGCATTGCAGGCCTCGGTGTACCAATTGATTTCATCGAGGAAGGTCTCTGCGTATTCGGGCTTGACGTGGAACTGTACGTTGATCAAAATCATGCCCCGATTCTACCGGTACCGTGCAGCTTCGTCATCGTCGCAGATGGAGGCCACGAGTGCGGTGAAATCGGGGCTGGTGGAAAGCGGTTTAGTTGAGGAAGAACTCCGCAACGTAGATGTAGGTTCCGTCATAAGCAGTTGCTACGCCAAAGCCGTGTGGGGAACCAGCGTTGACTGGTACATCGCGATTGAACCAGTTCAGGCGGTCTTGTGCCTGTTGTTCGGTCAGGCGGTGAACAGAACCTTGGCCTTCGTCCTTGTGATTCAGGCCATGGGCTACCCCGCCCTTGTAGTCGAGCTTGCCGGCGGCACCCTGGTTGGCCCATTCCTGGGCGATGGCGGTCGCGCGGGCGTCCTTACGGTGCCCAGCCTTCTCGAGGTGGGCGGTGGTGGCGGCCCCCAACTCACCAGCGACCTTGGGCGCGTGGCCCGCCGGCTTGGCCAAGAATTCTGGCAGCGAGATATTGAACTTCTCGGCCAGCTCATAGGCCTGCGGTGGCAAGGTGACGCGGAAATCCTTCACAGCAGCGAAAGGATCAGAAGAAAGCTGCTGAGCCTGCGAAGAAGCCTGCTGAATCTGCGGCGGCAAGGCCGGCTGAGCAGAGGCCACGGTGGAAGTACCAGTAAGGACAAGAGCGGTGGACAGGGCGGCTACGGTTGCACGGTGAGAAAGCTTCATGCCCTCCACCGTGCCATAAGTGGCCGGCAGTTCGGAAGGAGTTTCCGGGCTGCGCAGGCAATTCGATACAACTTTGTTATGGTCCCTGTGTTCTTGAGCAAATACGGATGGTGGGACAATATCCTCACCGCGCATTTTTGGAGTACTGCGAAAGGTTGTTGACTGTTGCTGGACGTATTGACCGGGTTTGCGATTATTTTCGTAGTCATCGGCGTCGGGTTTGTGCTAGCCCACAGGGGTGTTATTGGCAAGGGCGAGGCGCGCTTGCAATTCAATCGCACGGCCTTCTGGGCGGCCACGCCGGCACTTATCTTCTCCAGCGTGGCTACATCCGATACCTCCGCGTTTGCGTCCCCAGTGGTGGCCGTGATCGCCGCTGCGTCCGTCGCCACCATGCTGTTGTATTGGCTGTGCAGCCGGCTACTCTTTCCACGCAGCGGCGCCGAAACCATGGCGGGTGCCGCGGCGGCGAGCTATTACAACTCGGTCAATATTGGCCTGCCCATTGCCACCTATGTCATTGGTGATGCCACCTACGTCATCCCGGCATTGGTTCTCCAGATGGCGGTGCTCTCCCCGTTTATCATTGCGGGGCTTAATGCGCAGGGGACGAGCCTGCGATCGATTTGGAGTTCCGTGGTCTCGGGGGTTACCGCGCCGGTGGTGTTGGCTGCGGTGGCCGGATTTATTGTCTCCGCGGCGCAGTGGCAAGTACCGGATGTGGTGATGAAGCCGCTGGAGATTTTGGGTGGCGCCTCTATTCCTATGATCCTGATGAGCTTTGGTGCCTCGTTAAAGGGCGACGGGCTATTGGAAGAAGACCGTCTGGCCACCATTACCGCGACGGTGTTGAAGTTGGTGGGCATGCCCGCTTTTGCGCTGGCCGTGGGCGCAGCGCTGGGCCTCGACGGCGCGGAGCTATACGCGGCGTTGATTTTGGCGGCGTTGCCCACGGCGCAGAATGTGTATAACTATACCGCCACCTATGAGGTAGGAGAAACCGTGGCCCGAGATACGGTCTTTCTCACTACCTTCCTGTCGCTGCCTGCGATGCTGGTCATCGCTGCCTTATTTGGCTAAACACCTAGTAGATGCCGACGTCGAGCGCGGCAAATTCGCGCTGCAGCTCATCGGGGTCAATGGCTCCCGCCACGTCCGGACCAGCGATGGCGGCAAAGCCGTCGAGCACAGATGCCCCGTAGTTATGACCGCGACCATCGGGTACGTCCTTTGCGCCGGGCAGATCGGCGGCTACTTGGAGGGACGAGATGATGGGCATCCACTGCATCACGCGCTCGGCAGAGTACGGGGTCCGCTCGCGCATCCAATCCGGCTCCTTAAAAGCCATCTGTGGCGACCACCAGGCCACCGGGTCCGAGGGGTGTTGGATATAAAGCATGCGGGTGCGCCCCCACTCCTCTTCTGGCACCGTGCCCCATTGGCGCACCTGCGCGTCATCGTTGGCAAAGCGCACGACGAGGCCGCCGGCGTATTCAGGGGAAATTTCAGAAGAGCCAGGGTCGCGGCGCTCCACAAACTGAGTGCGCAAGCGATTAAAGTGCGGCGGCCCAGTCAATAGGATGCCGTCGACGGAATTGGCGATATCGCGCACCCCGGAAAAGGCCGCTTCAATGCCCGTGGTGCCTAAGGATTCGCCGTACAGGTAGAGCTTCGGGCGCTTGTCCTCCGGCAGGCCGTTCCACCAGTCCACGATGGGGTTGATGAACTCCTGCCCGGCGCGTTCTACCTGACCACCGCCGGACAGGAAATGCAGGGCCGAGGGCATGGCGGAGTATTGGGCGGCCGCGATGGCGGTGTCGCCGCCGTAGAGCAGCTCGAAGGCCTGGGCGGAATAGGACGACACCCATCCCGTTCCGGTAGTCATAATGAGAAGCAGGGCCTTGCGGTCTTGGGCGTGGGTGCGCTCGAGTTCGTCGATAAGCAGCTGCGCTCGCTCCTCATTGGAGGCGCGATTGCCCAGGCCGGCATAGGCGCGAATGGGTTCTTTAGCGGGCTTTCCGGTAACCTCTTCCAATTCCGCGCGGTGCGCACCGGAGGAGAGGAAACGCGAGCCTTGCAGTCCCACCCCATTCCAGTCCACGCGGGAGTCTGGGGAGCCACTGCGCTCAGCAGACGTGGGACGCTGCGTTGCGGGATCGGGTTCGGCGTTTTGGGCGGTAAAGATCCTCTCGCCCACGCCCACAATGGCGCCGGGGATGAGGTTTTCCACGGTATACGTGCCCACCAAGGCCACGATGAGTACCGCACCCACAACGCGGTAGGCGGCGCGGAAGCGCTGGGGGAAGTGGCTGGAAAGCCAGCGCACGCAAAAGCGCAGCACGCGCAGGATGAAAAGGAAGGCGGTAAATACCGCAAGTGCCAACGGAACCACCAGCACATAGCTGGCAATGGTGGGCGCCGGTGCGGACAGGGCATCTGCGAGTTGGCGTTGCCACCGCACGGCAAAGACCGCAAAACCTATCATCCACACCACAAAAGCGGCGGTGGCGATGCGGGAGACGAGGCGGTAGCGCCGAGCTGGCCACGTGGTGGCATCGAGCCAGGCATGCCGGGGCGCCACATAGCGCACCACCAGCCGGTACCACACGAGCTTGAGGGCGATGCCCAGCGTATAGCCAAGCCCAGCGGCGATGCCGGAGACGAGCCCTTGGTAGAGCCAATCGCGCGGCAGAATGGATGGGGTAAGCCCCAGGGTAAAAAGCGCTGCGGCGCCGATAATGCCCCACAGGTCAAGGTGGCTGACAATATCGGCGATGCGGGCTTCTACCCTTCGAGCTTCTCCCCCAACTCCAGCCATTCCATCTCCAATTCCTCGTAGGCGCTGCGGTTTTCCTTTAGCTCTCCATCCAATTCGGTCAAGGCCTGGGTATCAACCTTTTCCGCAGCGGTGGCCATCTTCTCATTGATCTGCGCGGCCGCCTTTTCCAGCTTCTGCATCTTGCGCTCAAGGGCGTTCATCTTTTTGGTAATTTCGCGCTCTTGCTGAGACGAGAGCTTCTTTTCTGGCTTCGGTGCAGCGTTGTCTGCCTTCTTTTCTCCCAGGTTGAGCACACCGGAACTCTGCTGGGCCTCAAGTGCGGCGCGCTTGCGCAGGTACTCGTCGATGCCGCCGGGAAGGTTGGTGAGCTTGCCATCGCCAAAGAGCGCGTAGGTATTATCCGCGATGCGCTCAATGAGGTAGCGATCGTGCGAAATGACCACCAGGGTGCCTGGCCAGGAGTCTAGGAGGGACTCCAGCTCCTGCAGGGTATCGATATCGAGATCGTTGGTGGGCTCGTCCAGCAGCAACACATTGGGCTCGGCCATCAGTACGCGGGTGAGCTGCAAGCGGCGGCGCTCGCCGCCGGAAAGGTCGCCTACCGGGGTGCGCTGACGCTTGGCGGAAAATCCTAGGCGTTCGGCCAGCTGGGAAGCGGAAAGCTCCTTCTTGCCGAGCTGAACGTAAGTGGCGACGTCCTCGACGGAGTCGA
Source organism: Corynebacterium sp. ACRPQ (assembly GCF_022347225.1). Taxonomy (NCBI): domain Bacteria; kingdom Bacillati; phylum Actinomycetota; class Actinomycetes; order Mycobacteriales; family Corynebacteriaceae; genus Corynebacterium; species Corynebacterium sp. ACRPQ. The sequence goes on along the minus strand of NZ_JAKRNF010000001.1, from coordinate 85,957 downwards.
TAAGCCGGCGCTGCGGATCTAGGTCATCGAGCTCCTGGCGCAACCAGCCAAGGCGCACGGTTTGGCCTTCGATGCGCTTGCCGGCCGCCAGCTCGTACTCGCCGGCCAGGGTGCGCAGCAAAGTGGTCTTTCCGGAGCCATTAACACCCACCAAACCGATACGCTCGCCGGGGGCTAGGCGCCAAGTGAGGTGATCTACCAAGGTGCGACCGTCCGGGGACTGCACGGTGGCATCCTCTAGCTCGATGACCACCCGGCCTTGGCGCTGCTTGGAAAAAGCCATGAGCTCGACCTTATTGCGCGGCTCCGGGACGTCAGAGATCAGCGCCTCGGCGGCCTCGATGCGGTAGCGCGGCTTGGAGGTACGCGCCGGTGCGCCGCGGCGCAGCCAAGCCAGTTCCTTGCGGGCGAGGTTCTTGCGGCGCTGTTCCATGGCATCGGCCTGGCGGGCACGCTCGGCGCGGGCAAAGGTCCAATCGTTGTAGCCACCCTCGTAGGTATCGACCACGCCATCGTGTACCTCCCAGGTCCACGTGGCCACGGTATCGAGGAACCAGCGATCGTGGGTGACCACGACCACGGCCAGGTTGCGTTTGAGCAGGTGGTCCGCGAGCCACTGCACGCCTTCCACGTCGAGGTGGTTGGTCGGCTCATCGAGCACCACGAGGTCCAAATCCTGCACCAGCGCGGCGGCCAGGTTCACGCGGCGGCGCTCGCCACCGGAGAGCGAACCCACCGGAGTATCGAGCCCCAGATCTACGATGCCCAGCCCGCCTAAGACATCGCGCACCTTGGCATTGGAGGCCCACTCATAGGTCTCCAATTCCAGCGGTTCAATAATCACCTGCGCGATGGTCAGCTCATCGGGCAGGTCAAAGCGCTGGGTGACCACGGCCATGCGCAAATCAGAGGTATGGGATACACGGCCGGCGTCGGGCGGCTCGATGCCGGTGAGCACCTCCAGCAGGGTGGTTTTGCCACCGCCATTAACGCCGACGATGCCGATGCGATCGCCGCTTTGCACACCTAGGGATACCCCGTCTAGGAGGGTTTTTAATCCATAAGTTTTGCTGACTTGCTCGAGGTTAATCAGGTTTGCCATAACGAGTGTCCATCTTAATACCTCCCTGCACATACCCCCGCATTTCTCCAAACTATTGCTATTGATTTTCACGTCCAATAGTGTGCTTATGTATGAAGCACTACACACTTTCTCTCTGCGCGGTGCTCTCTGCCGCGGCAGTAGCCATTGCCTCCTGCTCCGCCCCCACCGAAGAGGAAAAGGACTCCCTGCACTCCCACGACCACGCACACAGCGAGGAGGACCACGCTCACGAGCACGACCATGAGCATGAGCACGGCCATGACCACGCCGGACACTCGCACGAAGGTTTCGAAGCCGAGGAGGGCGAGACCGAGGTAGCCCAGCTACCCACCCGCATTGTCATTTCCCACGCGGACGGACTGCGCGCCTATGACGCCAAGACCGGCAAGGTAATCGGCGAGGACAAGATGAATGCCTTCCTGCGCTTGAGCGATGCCGGCGATAACCGCCATGTCATGGTCACCAAAGGCGATAGCTTCCTTACCTACGACACCGGGCGCATTACCAAGGGCCACGGCGATCACAACCACTACTACACCGCTGAGCCTTCGCTTGGCGACGCCCCCATCAAGGCCCCGCACGCCGGCCATGTGGTCCACCACGACGGCTTTACCGCACTGTTTTCCGATGGCGATGGCGTAGCGAAAATTTACAAGACCGAAGACATGGGCAAAGGCGATGCCCAGCCGGTCAATACCGTAGATACGGGAGCTGCACACCACGGCGTAGCCGTACCACTGAAGGATGGCTCGGTAGTTATCACCAAGGGAACCGAGGACGAGCGCCACACCATCCAGCATCTGGATAAGGAGGGCAAGGTCCTTACTGAAACCACCGAGTGCCCTGGCGTGCACGGCGAGGCCGCCGCCGGAAACGGCAATATTTTCTTCGGCTGCGAGGACGGCCCTGTAGTCTTCGATGGCACCAAGTTCCACAAGGTGGATGCCTCCGCCTATGCCGGAGCAGGCGGCTACCAGCGCTCCGGCAATGCTGCCGGTTCGGAGGAATCCGATGTCATTCTGGCCGATAATAGGACCGACAAGGACGCAGAGCTCGAGCGCCCCACCTCCGTGACCCTGGTGGACACCAAGGACTTTTCCGCGAAGAAGGTTGACCTCGATGCTTCCTATTGGTTCCGCTCCCTGGCCCGCGGCCCGCTGGGCGAGGCGCTGGTGCTCACCACCGACGGCAAACTCAACACCATCGACCCAGATTCTGGCGAAATCACCTCCCAGATCGATGCCATCTCTAGGTGGAAGGAAAATAAGGAATGGCAGCAGCCGGGGCCCATCCTGCAGGCTGCCGATGGCTACGCCTTTATTACCGACGCCCAAAAGAAGCAGCTCGTTGTCGTTGACCTCCTCCAAGAAAAGGAAGTCAACCGCTTCGACCTCGACATCGAGCCCACCGAGATGACGGTGCTCTAACTACAGCACCACGGCGCCGCTGGCGGGTCCATGGGTAGCCACACCCTTGGTTCCGGGAATTTCCATCGTCGCTTGGGAGACCACTTCCCTAGCCTCCTCTGCCCCAGCGCAGAGGAAGGCACAGGTCGGACCACTGCCGGAGACGATGCCCGCGAGGGCTCCGGCGGCCACACCCGCCTCCAGCGTCTTACGCAGATCCGGGCGCAGGGAAAGCGCCGCCGGCTGCAGGTCATTATGCAAGTGCTCTGCCACCCGGTGCGGGTCGCCTGAGATGAGCGCCTGCGATACCGCCGCGGTATCCATGTGCGGCGCGCCGCCGCGACCCTTTTCTCGCATTTCATCCAGCTTGTGAAAGACCTGCGGGGTAGATAACCCGCGGTCCGAGGCGATGAGCGCCCAATGGTAGGTACCGCGCGCCATCATCGGGGTAAGCTGCTCGCCGCGCCCCGTACCGAGCGCGGTGCCACCCAACAAGGTAAAGGGAACATCCGAGCCCAGCGCCGCGCCTAGCGCGTCCAAGATCGGCTCGCCCACCGAGTCGATGTTGTAGTAGCCGCCATAGCAGCGCTCGGCTAAGCGCAGCGCGGCGGCCGCATCAGCAGAGCCGCCCGCCATGCCTCCGGCGGTAGGGATGGCTTTGTGGATTTCCAGCGCTACCTCCGGCAGCGCCTTCGGCCCATGGGTGGTGTATAGGTACTGCATGATGCGGTTAACCGCGGTCCACGCCAAGTTTGTATAGTCCTCTGGCACACCCTGTGCATGAGGGCCCGTAACCTTTAAGCCTTGAATGCGCGGCTTATCCACCTCGGGATTTCCCAAGTCCGTGAGCGTCACGGTGTCATGCAGCTCCAAAGACTGAAAGACACTGGCAAGCTCATGGAACCCATCCTCGCGCGGTTCCTCCACGCCGAGGTGAATATTGACCTTGGAGTGAGCGCGCGCGGTGTAGACGAATGGTTCGTTATCTAGTGGTGCACTCATTTAGATTCCTGCCAATCGTACGAAGTCCTCCACGGCGAGCTTTTCACCGCGCTGCTTCGGATCGATATCCGCCGCGCGCAAGGCTTCCTCGGCGGCGGCACCCGAACCAAAGTGGCCAGACAATGCCGCGCGGAGGGTCTTGCGGCGTTGGGCAAAGGCGGCGTCGATAACCGGCCAGACCTTAGCCCGCGACTCATCGGTGATCGGCCAGGGGGCGTCCGCAAAGACATCGATGCGCACCAGCCCGGACTCAATATTGGGCGCTGGCCAAAAGACGTTCTTGCCAATCGTGCCAGCCTTGGAGACCTTGCCATAAAAGCCCGCCTTGACCGAGGGCACGCCATAAACCTTGCTGCCGGGCTGGGCGGCGAGACGGTCCGCCACCTCCAGCTGGACCATCACCAGCACGCGGCGAATGGAGGGAAAGGTCTCCAGCAAGTGCAGCAGAACCGGTACGGCGACGTTATACGGCAAGTTGGCCACGAGGGCAGTCGGCTCCGTGACGTCAGAATCCGTCACGCGCAACGCGTCCTTTTCCACCACGCGCAGGCGGTGTGCATACTCAGAGGCACGCTCGTCCACGGTATCGGGCAGCTGGGCGGCCAAACGGGAATCGATCTCTACCGCGGTCACGTCCCCCACAGCCTCTACGAGGCCAAGGGTCAGCGATCCCAGTCCGGGGCCTACCTCGAGGACGCGATCTGTGGGGTCCAGCTCCGCCGCGGCGACGATGCGCCGGATGGTATTCGGGTCATGCAGAAAGTTCTGCCCCAGCTTCTTCGTGGGCACGATGTCGAGCTTCTCCGCGAGGGCGCGGATCTCTACAGGGCCCAAAAGCGCGGCGCCGGTGGAATTAGTCATGCCTTCTAACTTAGTAGAAGAGACAAAAAGGCCGCACACCACAGTGGGTGTGCGGCCAAGAAGCGCTGCGGTTTAACGCAGGCCCAGCTTGGAAGTACATGCCGGCCACGCGCCCCAGCCTTGCGCTGCCTGCACCTTTTCTGCCACGGCAATCTGCTGCTCGCGGGAAGCCTGCCATGCCTCCGGGGCGTACTCGGTGCCGCCGAATGCTGCCCAGGTGGATGGGGTGAACTGCAGGCCGCCGGAGAAGCCGTTGCCGGTATTAATAGCCCAGTTACCGGTGGCCTCACACTGGGCAATGGAATCCCAGACGGAGCCATCGGCCACCGCCGGAGCAGCAGCACCGGAGTTGCCGCCCTCCTCCGGCTTTTCTCCCTCAGCTTTCTTGGTGCCGCGGGCAATGGTGGCAGCCTTAGGCTCGACGGTCACCTTTTCCTTGATGACGTCATTGGATTCCTTAGCGCCGTCCTTCATTACCAGCTTGTGGGTAATAACGCGCTTGCCCTTAACGCCTTCCTCGCGGACCTCTTCGGTGCCCTCTTCCAGCTCCGGGTCATCGACAAAGTTGGGCTCGGCGTCAAACTCTTCTTCCGAGTCATAAACGGTGGTAGATACCTGGTCCACCTTGATGGACATGCCCTCGGTAACCTTGGTCTCCTTGGACGGGAAGACGCGGTCATCGTCATCAACGTCGATATTGCGGGCCTTGAGAACGTCCTCAACGGTCTTAGCGGCAATCTTGGTGTAGGTTACCTTGCCGCCATCATTAATCTTGACGATCTTCGGGGACACAACCTCAAGGTCCATGCCCTCTTCCAGCTGGGCGTCCTCGTCCACGTCAGCATCACCGGACTTCACAGAAGCACCCTTGACTACGCCGTCGAGATTACCTAGCAGGTCAGAAACGGTGAGGTCGGTGGTGGACAGCTGCTGCTGCACACCATCGATGGTCACGGCCACCGGCTTGGCGGTGCGCACGGAAATCTCATCGCCATCACCCACGGATTCGGACGGAGCTGGGGAGACGATGTCTTCCTCGCTCACCTGCACGCCGGCTGCTTCCAGCGCGCCGTCGACATCCTTGGCAAAGGTAGCCAACTCCACCTTGTCGCCGTTGATGTCCACGGTGACGTCCTTTTGTGCCGCAACGGCTACCACACCGCCGACGGCCAGGGTACCCAATACGCCACCCGTTGCCAGACGCAGTGGCAGCGAGCGGGAGTTATTGAGGCGCTTGATTTGATGAGGTGACATGCTGAATGAATCTCCGGTAGTGCAGGTTTCAACAATTACAAGAGTTTAGGCCAGCAAAGTTGTCCACGCAGGCAATTGCTCTACTGGGATCCGCTGCTGCCGCACCGAGAGTGGCGCTGCAAGACCCTAAACCTAAACGAACGATTAATAACGATACGATAACAGCACCACAAAGTCGAAGACTAATCCACCACACGCCTCACTGGGCGCACAACCGCCACACCAAACACCCCCGCAACCCCTGACCAGCGGGTTTTATTTTTGTGAAAACCGTCACCTAGGCGTTAGCGCAGGCCGTAGACGCGATCAAAAGTGTCGTTTACCTCCGCTGCTAGCGCCTGCACCGTCTGGTGGCGCACGCGAGCGATGCATTCATATGTGTGCCCGATAAGAGCCGGTTCATTGCGCTGGCCCCGGTAGGGCTCTGGCGTCATATATGGCGCATCGGTTTCCACCAGAAGCTGACCAGCCGGTGCCTTCGCCGCCGCCTGCCGCAGCTCGGCGTTGCGCTTGAAGGTGACGTTGCCAGCAAAGGACAATACGTAGCCGCGCTCCAAGGCTTCCTCGGCCACCTTCAGCGGCGAGGAAAAGCAGTGCAGCATGACGGTGTCGGGTGAGGGGGCGTCGGCAAGAATGCGCATTAAGTCCGCATCCGCCTCGCGGTTGTGGATCATCAAAGTCTTGCCATGGCGTACCGCAAGGTCAATATGCCAGCGCAGGGATTCCTCCTGCTGGGCCATAGTCGCGGTGGTCTCCGGCTCGTGCTGCACCCAGTAGGCATCGAGGCCAGTCTCTCCCACCGCTACGCAGCGCGGATCCACCACCATCTCCTCCAGCGCCACCTTGGTTGGCGCATCCAACTCATTGGCGCACACCGGGTGAATGGCGCAGGCGGCATAGACATCCGGAAAGGAATGTGCAGTAGCCAGCGCCGCGGCCGATTCACGGCGGTCATCGCCCACCGTCACCATACGGCTAATACCGGCGGTGCGCGCGCGATTGACCAGCACCTCATCGGTGTCCTTGTGGGAAAACAGGTGCGTGTGCGCATCGATGAGGCCGCTTAGGCCTGGTGCCGGAACGGGAGTGGGACGTCGCTTCTTTTTAGCCATGTAGGCAATTGTAATATTGGCTGCCATGTTGATCAGACCCGCTGGCTTTGCGGATGTGCCCGCCATGACCGAGACCCTCAACTGGGCCATCGAGCACACCGACGTTATCTTCCGCACTACCCCGGCCAGCATCGCAGAGCGCGAGGACTACCTGTGCCACATCTGGGAAGAGGGCTGCCCGTGCCTCATCGCGGAGTCCGATTCTGGTGCCTACCTGGGGTGGGCGCTCTACCATCCTTACCGCGATCCGCAGGTGTGGACGGGCTGTTATGAGACCACCATCTATCTCTCCCCCGCCGCTCAGGGCCAGGGCGTAGGCACCACGTTGCTTGGCGCCTTGGTGGATGCGGCCCGCGCCGATGATAAGGTCCATTCCCTGCTCGCGCTCATCGTTTCCACCAATGTTGCATCGCTAAAGTTGCATGAAAAGTTCGGGTTTGAAAACGTGGGTACTCTTAAAGAGGTTTGCTACAAGTTCGATCACTGGTTGAGCCTCACCCACCTACAACTTCTGGTGTAAAGGAATTTCTATGCATATCCGTCCTGCCGAGCTTGCCGACGCCCCCGCGCTCACCGCCATCTACAACGCCGGCTCCGCAGCGAAACCCGCCGCTAACCTGGTCACGTGGCAAGAAGATGTCTCTGACCGCGAAGAGTGGCTCAAGGAAATGTTTAAGGCCGGCTCCCCGGTCTTTGTAGCCGTGGACGATGATGAGGTCATTGGCTGGGCGGCCTACTTCCAGTTCGTAACCCCCGCCATCTATTACGGCACCGTGGAAGACTCCGTCTACATTGCCCCCTCCGCTCAGGGCAAGGGCGTGGGCTCCGAGCTTCTCGACGCCCTCATGGACGTCGCCGCCGACGACACCTACGTACAGACGATTATTACCTATACCGTCGATACCAACGAGGGTTCCATCGCCCTACACAAGAAGTTCGGCTTTACCGAGACCGGCCGCATGCCGAATATCCATACCAAGGATGGCGTCCGCCTCGGCTTGGTACACCTCCAGCGCGATTTCGAGCGCTAAACCACCCTTCCGGGCAAGGATTCGGGTATTTCGAACTCCTTCCTTCCACACCGGAATATAGAAACGGCCGCGTTACGCCCTCTTCTTTGTTGGAAAAGAGCAATAACGCGGCCGTTTTAGGTGCTATTACTTAGTAACAGGCGCCCACTCCGGGCCAGTCTCGCCCAGCTCCGGGTCGAGCTTAGAGATGAGCGGCTTCGGCTTGGCCAAGGCGGTGCCCGGCTCTACCTGGATGCGCTCCCACTTTGCCTGCTGCTGGGTGTAGTCACCCATGATGACCGGATACTCGTGGCCCTCTGGCGGCAAGCCAGCACCGACGAGCTCTACCGGGATATCGTCCTTGACATCATGGACCTCTGGCTGGACCGCCCACACGCCCTCGCGGCCCAAGGTTTCATGAACCTTCTGTGCGGTAAACGGCAGGTACGGCGTGAGCATGACATTGCAGTCAGAGACCACCTGAAGAGCAGTCCACAGCACGGTGGCTAGACGCTCGCGCTGGGTCTCATCCTTGGCCAACTTCCATGGCTCTTGGTCTGCGATATAAGCGTTGGCTTCGCCGACGACGTGCATGATGGCGGTAATCGCCTGCTTGAACTTGGACTGTTCCAGCAAAGAACCGGCGGTCTCGAAGGTCTCTTCCGCCAGCTGCAGGATTTCCTTATCCTTTTCTTCCAGCGCTGCTGGTGCCGGAACCTCACCGAAGTTCTTAAACGCCATAGAAACGGTGCGGTTGACCAAGTTGCCCCAGCCATTGGCGAGTTCATTATTGATGCGGCGGACAAATTCATCCCAGGTGAAGTCCGTGTCGTTGTTTTCCGGACCGGCCACGGCGATGAAGTAGCGCAGGGCATCTGGGCCAAACTCCGCCAAGAAATCCTTGACATAGATGACAACGCCCTTGGAGGAGGAGAACTTAGAACCAGACATGGTCAAGTACTCAGAGGAGACAATTTCCGTAGGCAAATTCAGCTCGCCGTACTGGTGAAGCTCACCGCCCTTGTTGCCCTTGCCGGCATAGCCCAAAAGCTCGGCCGGCCAGATCTGGGAGTGGAAGGTGATGTTGTCCTTGCCTTGGAAGTAATAGTGGCGGGCCTCCGGGTTCTGCCAGAAGTCCTTCCAGGCTTCAGGCTGACCAGTGCGGTATGCCCACTCGATAGAGGAAGACAGGTAACCGATGACCGCATCGAACCACACGTAGAGTTTCTTGGCGTTATTGTCCTGCCAGCCCTCAACGGGGATGGGAATGCCCCAGTCAATATCGCGCGTCATGGTGCGCGGGCGCATATCCTCTAGCAAGTTCAGGGAGAACTTCAGGACGTTTGGGCGCCAGTCCTCACGGGTGGAAAGCCACTTTTGCAGCTCCTCCTTGATGGCGGGCAGATCCAGCAGGAAGTGCTCAGTTTCAATGAACTTCGGGGTCTCGCCGTTGATCTTGGAGACCGGGTTAATCAGGTCCACCGGGTCGAGCTGGTTGCCACACTCATCACACTGGTCACCGCGGGCCCCATCCGCACCGCAGATGGGGCAGGTGCCCTCAATATAGCGGTCCGGCAGGGTGCGTCCGGTAGACGGCGAAATAGCGCCCTGGGTGGTCTCTTTGAGCATGTAGCCATTGGCATACAGACCCTTGAAGAGTTCCTGTACCACGGAGTAGTGGTTACGGGTGGTGGTACGAGTAAAGAGATCATAGGACAGGCCGAGGTTGGCTAGGTCAGTGACGATCTGGCGGTTGTAGCGGTCTGCGAGCTCGCGAACGGATACGCCTTCTTTGTCCGCTTGAACCAATAGCGGAGTGCCGTGCTCGTCCGTACCGGAGACCATGAGTACGTTGCGGCCACGCATTCGCTGGAAACGTGCAAAGACGTCAGAAGGAACACCAAAGCCGGCCACATGGCCGATGTGGCGCGGGCCGTTGGCGTAGGGCCAGGCAACATTTACTACTACAGACTCAGTCATGGGTTCTACTGTATCGAAGCCGGCTCTTGTCCACACGATCAGGGCAGACATGTACTCCGCAGGTGAACCGCTTTTTCAGAACAAAGCGCCCACCGCTTCCCCACTGCTGAGGAAACGATGGGCGCTATGAAAGCAACCGCAAAGGGTGCGAATTACTTGCGCTTCATTGGGTGCTTGAGGCGCTCGTTGCGGCGCTTCTTAAGTACCTGCGTGCGCTGGTACTCACGGTGCAAGCGGCGCTCGCGGGCCATCTTGCGCTGGAACTGCTGTGCCTCGCGGTACTCGAGGTAAATGACATCCTCGCTCAGCGCCTTGTAGATAGCGAACATCAGGCCAACGACAATGAACAAGAATGGCAGTGCAGCAACGATGGTGACGTTCTGCAGGTTAGACAGTGCGTCCTCATTAGCCAGAAGCAGGGTCAGGCCTACCAAGGCAGTCAGTGCGCCCCATGCCGCGGATAGCCACGGCTTAGCGGTAGAAGCACCGTTTTGAGACATGGAGCCCATCACCGTGGATGCGGAGTCCGCAGAGGTGACGAAGAAGGTAGCCAGAAGGACCGCTGCAACAATACCGGCAACGAAGCCGCCCGGCATGGACTGCAGGAGGTTGAACAGCTCTTCCTCAGCAGACTCGCCGGTAATGGATTCGCCGTTTTGCTCCATGTGGATAGCGGTGCCGCCGAAGATAGCGAACCACAGGGTGGATACGCCGGCTGGAATAAGCAGGACACCCAGGCAGAACTCGCGGACGGAACGGCCACGGGAGATGCGTGCCAAGAACATGCCCACGAATGGGGACCAAGAAACCCACCATGCCCAGTAGAAGATGGTGTAGCCAGACAGCCACTCACCGGCGGCGCCGTTTTCGGACTCGGCCGTGCGGCCGATCATCTCGGTGAAGTAGTTGAGGTAGTTACCGATGGAGCCAGGAATCTGGTTGAGGATGGTAACGGTCGGACCCAAGATGAACACGAAGATGGCCAGCACTGCGGCGAGGACCATATTCGCATTGGAAATGTACTGAATGCCCTTGCCCACGCCGGACATCGCAGACAGGAGGAATGCGAGGGTAAGGACCAGAACGATGCCAATAACCACGGAATTGGTGGGGTTATCGATGATTCCGGATGCCTTCAAGCCGGCCTGAATCTGCAGGGCGCCCAGGCCCAGGGAGCAGGCGGTACCGAAGACGGTGGCGAAGATGGACAGGACATCGATGAACTTGCCCACCGCACCGTTGGCGTTACGCTCGCCGATAAGCGGCACGAAGGCCTGGCTTAATAGCTGCTTGCGGCCAATGCGGAAGGTGGAGTACGCGATGGCCAAGCCAACGATGGCGTAGACCGCCCAGGGATGCAGCGTCCAGTGGAACATGGCATAGGCCATGGACGAACCCACGTTGCCAGTGCCCTGGCCTGGGGTGCCGTCACGGTAGTTAGCCAGCGGCTCGGAAGCGCCGTAGAACATCAGGCCAATGCCCATACCGGCGGCGAACATCATGGCAATCCACGATGGCGTGGAAAATTCCGGCTCCTCATTAATGTGGCCCAACTTGATGGAGCCGAACTTGGAGGCGGCAATAAAGACAACGAACACCACGAAGACGGTGCCGAAGAGGATATAGGCCCAACCGAAGTTGTCCACGACCCAGGTCAGGGCCGAAGAGGAGAAGTTGGCAAAGTTATCCGGGGCGGCCAGGCCCCACACAACGATCGCGGCAATCAGCACGCCGGCAATGCCGACGATGGACCAATCGATTGGCATATTGTCACGATCGGCCGCGATTTCCACCTCAGGATCGTCATAGCGCTCCGGGTGGAAACCATCGGAGTGAATCATATCCTGAAGCTGGCCGGTGGCAGATTGTGCGTCCAGCTGTTCGTCTACAGTCTGATAATTCCCAATAGGCTGCCCGCTCGAAGAAGCAGAAGCCGGCTGCGCCTGTGCGCCGACCGGTTCCTTTCCTTCTTCTGGCACGCCTGTGCCCATATTTTCCGAGTTTGTCATGAGCTATACAGTGGTGCGGAACTACTCAATTATCAAACGAAGCACAGAGAAACCTCGCTGCTCAACGCCGTTTCCCAGGGATTTTCCACGATAATTTGAAAGGTTTTTACGCTTCATTTCCCCATGTAAATACCGCTTTAAGCCGCCCACACGCCCGAACACTATAACAATTCAATTACAAAGACCCCGTTAGTGAAACCGTCTACGAGCGTTACGGGGTGTGACGTAATCGAAACAACCGGTGAGGCTAGGACTTGCGTGCATCCAAGGCGGCATCGTAAAGCTCGCGGTTGGAAACCTCAGTACCTTTGGCCACCTGCTTACAGGCGTCCTTCAGCCGCATCCCCGCCTCCGCTAGCTCGAGCGCCTGGGGCACCAAGTCTGCGACGGTAGCGGCAGCGGCAGTACCGCCCTCGATCACCACGGTGATCTCTCCCCGAGCACCGTCTACTGCCCACTCGGCAAGCTCACCCAAAGTGCCGCGGCGGATTTCCTCATAGGTCTTGGTCAGCTCCCGGCACACCGCAGCCGGGCGGTCGGCGCCGAGAATATCCGCTGCCTCGGCCAGGGTTTCGGCCACGCGGTGAGGAGATTCGAAGAAGACGATGGCTCGCTTTTCGTTGCGCAGTGACTCCAGCCAGGCCTTGCGCGGACCGGGCTTACGAGGAGGAAAGGCGTCGAAAAGGAAGTGCCCCACGCCCAGGCCCGAAAGCGCCAGGGCCGTCGGCACGGCGGAGGGGCCGGGAAAACAGGTCACGGGAATATCGCGCTCGGCTGCAGCGGACACAAGGGACAGGCCCGGATCCGAGATAATAGGCATGCCGGCATCGGTGACGACGAGGACGGTGCCAGCCGCGGCGGCGTCGATAAGCTGCTGGGCTCGGTCCTTTTCATTGTGATCAAAATTGGACACCACCCGCCCGGAAATCTCGATCCCTAAGGCCTGGGCCAGATTGCGCACGCGCCGCGTATCTTCGGCCGCAATGACGTCCGCATGCTGCAAGGCATGCATTAAACGCGCGGAGGCATCTCCTACGTTTCCCAGCGGCGTGGCGGCGAGGATTACCCCGCGCGGTAGTGGATCCAGACCTAAAACAGACATGCCTCTAGCATTCCATACTCTCTAATGCGCGGTCGCGCTACGTTGTCGCCTAGACTCAACCAAGTGACTATTGCTACCGCTGCCCCATCGCGCACCACGCACGACACCGTGGCTCCGCCAGCACCCCGCGCCTATCAGTGGGGCAAGGCTGACTGGATAAGCACTAGCGTCGTCGGCGTCCTTGCACTCATTACCCGCTTTGTCGGCCTTACCGCGCCCGTTTCCAAGGGCACGCCCGTCTTTGATGAAAAGCACTACGTTCCCCAAGCCTGGGACATGGTGCGAAGCTGGGATAACCTTTTTATCGGCGGTATTGAAACCAACCCCGGCTATGGGCTGGTGGTACACCCACCGCTGGGCAAGCAGATCGTGGCACTTGCCGAATGGGTCTTTGGTTATTCCCCTCTGGGCTGGCGTTTTATGACGGCGCTTTTCGGAGCAGCCACCGTGCTCTTGACGATGTCCCTGGCCCGCCGGGTCTCTTCATCCTGGCAGGTAGCAACCCTAGCTGGCCTCATCGCCGTATTTGATGGCGTGCTCTTGGTCTCCTCCAAGTTCGGCATGCTGGATATCTTCCAAGTCTTCTTCGTGGTAGCCGCCGCCTGGGCGCTCGCCCGCGATCATAATCAGATGCGCGAGCGCCTCCACAACGCGTTTGTGAAGGACCGGATGGGCTCTTCCGCCTTCGGACCGCGCTTTGGATTCCGCTGGTGGCGCCTCCTTGCAGGTGTCTGCCTGGGACTTTCCCTGGGCGTCAAGTGGTCCGGCCTGTACTTCATCATGTTCTTTGGCCTGTTGTCCGTCTTTAGCGACCTTGCCTTGCGCAAGCGCTATGGGGTACGCCGCTATATCCTCGGCACCCTGGTGCGCGATACCCCTGCTGCCCTGGCCTCCCTTGTGCTCGTGCCGGTACTGCTCTACGCCTGGACCTGGCGGGCTTGGTTTGCCTCCGAAACCGCCGTGTACCGCCATGCCAAGGTGGATGGCACCATCGAGGATGGATCGTGGCTAATGAACTTGCCCGATTCTTTGGCCGGCTGGTTTTACTACCACTCCTCTGTCTTGGAATTCCATGCCAGCCTGACCTCTTCCGGCGGCCATCATCACCCGTGGGATTCCAAGCCCTGGGCCTGGCTCGTTGCCGCCCGCCCGATCCTGTACTACTCCTCCACCGACCTGCAGTGCGGCGATGGCAGTAGCGAATGCCGCAAGATGCTCTACCTCTTTGGCACCCCGGCCATCTGGTGGCTAGTCATCCCGGCCGTGCTGTGGGGCCTGTGGTCGCTCATTATTCGCCGCAACCGCGCCTTCCTTATCCCCCTGGTCGGCTTTGCGGCAGGCTTCTTACCCTGGCTCGCGGCCTTTGACCGCCAAATGTACTTCTTCTACGCCACGGCCTTCATTCCTTTTGTCATCGTGCTTATTGCGTTAGCTTTAGGCCAGCTCATCGGGCATGGCAGGCCTGTGCGGTGGGGATGGCTGAAGAGCTTGGCCGGCGGCCCCGTACGTTGGGGCACCATCGCCGCCGTGTTCTACCTAGCCATGGTAGTGGCGATGTTCTTCTACTTCTCCCCCATTTTGTACGGCTACAAGATTCCAGATTCCTGGTACCACTCCATGATGTGGCTGCCGAGCTGGACCTAACCGCGACTGAACGAAGCTTATTGTGGCTGCGCGTTGAGGGACTTCCACCACGCGCGCACCAGGTAGCCCTTTTCCGCCGCCCAGGCCCACGCCAGGCTAAGAGTTGCCAGTGCGGTGGCGATAAGGAAATACACCTGCTCAATGGTTACGGTACCCAGCGCTATATCGCGCATGCCAAAGCCGAAGAGGAAGGCAAACATCGTGGCCGATACCGGAAGCAATCCGGTGACTGCCGCGGGGCGCCAGGCGCTGAAGAATAAGCCACAGGCCATGCCAAAGCGCACTGCCGCGCCCTCCATCAGCAGGTTGGCTCGCTCCGGATCCGCAGTGGGATCCAGAACTTTTCCTTCCTCGCCCAACGGTACGAGCCCGGAGGCGTGCACGATGAGCACCACTGCCCAGATTGCAAAGATTGCACCCATAAGAACCATGGCGGCACGCGCGACCGTGAGGTTGGCTTGGCGCGCGCTCGCGGTACGCCGCCATTCCGGCTCCACGCCGGCCAAGATGACATCAGAAAGATCCGTGGGCGGCGCCATACCGGAATCCGCAGGCTCCACAAAGCTCAGTGAACGCGATAGCGCGGCCGCCTTGTCGCGAAAAGCGCGGCATTCGGCGCAGCTTTCCAAGTGAGTATCAATGACGTCCTGGGACAGATCGGAGTGCTCTCCATCCATGTGCGCGGAGATTGCCGCTTGGACCTGGCTATGCGTCAACATTGCTGAGCACCCCGTCCATGCTGGCTCTACCGGAGCCAAAAATTACGATCATAAGCAGGGATACCAGCAATACCAGTGGGTATTCGATTCCCCCATCGGCAGCAAATAACCCGTGCCCCAAATGCACGAAATACAGGGCACACCCCATGAGCAATGCGAGTGCCCCGGCGACAAAGGTGGTGAGCAGACCAACGACGAGGAATGCACCGCCGGCCATCTCTCCTATGGCGGCGATATAGCCGGAAAGCTGTGGCTGCGGCACCCCCAGGGCGGAAAATTGCCCCACGGTTTCATCCATGCCGGTCATAAACATCTTGTCCACGCCGTGTGCGATAAAGATTATTCCGAGGACCGCTCGAAAGATAAGCAGTGCAGCATCGCGTACGGCAGGTCTATTCATGCTGAACAGATTACCCTGAACCCCTCACCCGATGCGAAGGCAATGGACTACACCCATACTCCTGGGAAATTCGCCCTTTGGCGGGGGAAGGAAAAGAACACAGCGGCGCGGGCTGTTTCAATGGGAACCACGCACAAAAGATAAAAGGAGAACACACCATGAGCGAACCAACCACGCAGTCCGAAGAGCGCACCACCTTGGTCTATGACGATGATGGCCTGGGCCGCCCGCCTTGGGCGATGTCCTCGCCGATCTTAAAGGAGTATTACGACACCGAATGGGGCCTGCCCATTTTCGATGAAGCTGGACTTTACGAGCGTTTGAGTCTCGAGTCTTTCCAGTCCGGCCTGTCCTGGGCAGTGGTGCTCAAGAAGCGCGAAGCCTTCCGTGCGGCCTTTTGCAACTTCGATCCGGACAAGGTCGCCCAATTCGGCGAGGCAGATGTGGAGCGTTTGCTTGGCGACGCCTCTATTATCCGCAACGAAACCAAAATCCGCGCCGCAATTAATAACGCAAAGGCGACCATCGCTTTGCGCGAGGAAGGCGGGCTGGCGGAGTTCATTTGGGCCTACCAGCCTCCGGAGAACCTCTACCCCACCGTGATGGAAGATATTCCGAAAAAGAGCTACGAGTCCAAGCTCATGTCCCGCGAACTCAAGAAGAAGGGCTTTCGCTTCGTTGGACCGGTTACCTGTTTCGCCCTCATGGAGGCCATCGGCATGATTGACACGCACCTTATCGGCTCCCATCGCCGCGGTACCTCCGGGGTGTGGTTGGAGAGCGGCGTGCCGAATTATGGCCTAGCGCAGGAATACAACGCGCTCGCGAACTCGCAGACAGCGAGCGCTGACGAGCTTCACGGCGCTGCTAGCTAGTCCGCCTTACGCGCTTATCCAGCGCGGCGGGCCGCTAGGTCATCGCGGCGGCCGTAGCCATCGGGCCCGGCGTGCGGGCCGTCAAAGTCGCCGTCCTCACCATCGCTATAGCTCAGCGGAAGGTGCACGAAGTCCGGGCTCTCGTCGTCGATTTCCACAACCACGGCACCTGGGCGGCGCAGGTTGCGCGGAATCTTTAGTTCTTCATCCTCGGCGTTGCGCACGCCCAAACGGGCGCGGCGCAGGTGGCGCACGCGGCGGCGCATCAGTGCCTGTTCCTGGCGGACCTGAGAGCGAAGGGCGATCAAGTAGGCCACGGTGAGCACGCCGGCGACGGCAGCCAACCACCACGTCCAGCCACCGACCACGATTCCGAGGGCTACCGTGAGCACCACGGCCACGGCCAGCCCCAGCAGGGTGCGCTGACGGCGCTGGTAGCGCGTTGCAGACTTTTCCTTTTCCGCTACCGGGTCCCAACCACCGCGGCCCAAACGACGCTGGGCGAATTCGACCTCGTCCTCGGACAGGTCGGTATCCATGCCGGTTTCGTCTGCTTCGGCGGTCGCCGCGAGTTCCTCGGATCCCTCGGCCTCGTCTTCCTCGTCCGCGCCGGCAGGAACTACGGAGTCGTTCTCACTGACCTCGGCCTTGTCTACGGCCCCCGGATACATGAGGTCTACCGGCGAGGTATAGGTTTCGTCGTAGGCATATGCATCGCTCGCCACACTAGAGACAGCTGGGGCGCTAAATACCTCAGCCTCAGCGGCAGCAACATCGGAGGCATTGTCCTTAGTGGACTCGTCCGCGGCGTCGTCCTCGTCCTCAAGGAGCACGTCATCGACATCGTCCGCCTCTGCGGCATTGGCTTCCTCGTCCGCATCAGCCTGCTGAGAGGCAGGAACCGCAGCTGCCTTTGGCTCGACTGCAGACTCGTCTTCTTCTGCAATCGCTTCTTCCACCAATTCGCCGTCGATGGTTTCTGCCTGTTGCGTGGATTCTTCACCGGCGGTGGAGGCAGATGCAGCAGTAAACGCACGGCTACCGCTACCGAAGGGCTGGGACTTGGCCCGGCGTGCGGCACCGGCAATAGTTACGGAGCGCGAAGAGGGCTTGGTGGCCTCGGCATCGGATTCACTGTCGGCAACGTCTGCAGCCTCGACGACTTCGTAGTCCGCCTCGTCCTCATCGTCACGGCGGTGGACGTCGCCGGCGCGCAGGCGCGGACGACGCCGGCCAGCGACCTTGCCGGAATCGCCTTCAAAGAGGACACGGGTATCTTCAAAGGCCTCACCGGTATGGCTCATTGGGCGATTATTCCTACCCAATAGCCACGGTGCGAGCACGAAGAGCCACACCACGATGATCGCGATAATCGGCACAGCTGTCGACACGAAAAGGACCTTCCCCTTGAATACAGATGATTACTCCACCTTAAACGGTGAAACCGCACCGTAACACCCCAAATTCGCACAAATTACAATGTTGTGACTTATGTGAAAACTGAGGTCGGATTCCCAGCGATTGGGACGCTATTTCACGCCAACCGTCCAGCTTGGCGGAGGCGCTCCACCGCCGTAGAGGCAAAGTCTTCTTTCACCAACGCCACGAAGTGGTGGTCCTGCCACGCGCCGTCGATATGCAGATTGCGCCGCAAATACCCCTCATGCCGGAACCCGTTGGCGGCCAAGACGCGCCCCGAGGCCGGGTTGTGCTCCAGATAGGTGGCGGTCACGCGGTGCAAACCCACCCGCCCAAAGGCATGGTCCACGCCCAAGGCGGTCGCGGCCGTAGCCACCCCGGCGCCGTGAACCGCAGAATAGACCCAGTAGCCAATCCAGCAATCGCGAATGCTGCCATGCTGAATGTTTCCCAGGGTTACCTGCCCTGCGAATTTCCCCTCCACCTCAATGACAAGCGGGACCACCAGCGCCTCGCGGGCGGCCGTGCGCAGGTACATCAGGTGATTCCACCACGCCTGCTGGCTATGCGCTGCCGCCCACGGTGCGGCTTGGGTCGGCTCAACCGGGCGGAGGAAGCCTTCATCGTCGATGCGCTGACGCCGCCACTCATGGCCGTCGGAACGCAGCAGAGGGCGCAAGCGCATCCGCGCCC
Source organism: Corynebacterium sp. ACRPQ (assembly GCF_022347225.1). Classification (NCBI taxonomy): domain Bacteria; kingdom Bacillati; phylum Actinomycetota; class Actinomycetes; order Mycobacteriales; family Corynebacteriaceae; genus Corynebacterium; species Corynebacterium sp. ACRPQ. The sequence continues at coordinate 67,366 of NZ_JAKRNF010000001.1, read as the reverse complement.
CCGAGGGAAAGACAGAAGAGGAGGGAAGCTGGACAATAGGAGTAGATTCCGGCCACCCCGGGTGCATGTCATCGGTGGGGCCGGTAGCAGGATGGCGGAACCTATCCGCCGCGTTGCTGAAAGGATCGAGCATTAGCTGCGCTGGGTCAAAAACAACACATCAACCACATCGCCTGGGCGGATTTCCGTGACCTCTTCCGGCACGCGAATCATGGCGTTGGCTTCGGAGAGGCCGGCCAAGAGGTGGGCTGGGGCACCCGCGGCACCGCCGAGGCCTTCCACCAAGTAATCCGCGGTTTCGGCATCGCGCATCAGGCGAGCACGGATGAAGCCGCGCCGGCCGGGGCGGGAATCGATGTGGTTCAACGCGCGCGCACGCACCACGCGGCGGTGCGCATTGCGCTTGCCCAGCGCCAAGCGGATGAGCGGGCGGATATATACCTCAAAGACCACAAGCGCAGACACCGGATTGGACGGCAGCAAGAAAGTAGGAATGCGCTCCTCGCCCATCAGCCCAAAACCTTGGACGGAGCCGGGGTGCATGGCCACGCGCGAGGTATCAATATCACCAAGGTCGTCGAGAATCTCGCGGATCGCTTCGGCACCAGCGCCGCCCACCGCGCCGGAGATAACCAACACCTCGCTGCGGGCAATGTGCTTTTCCAATGCTTCGCGGATGCGGCGCGGCTCGCCCTCCGCAATGCCCACGCGGTGCACCTCCGCCCCGGCTTCGCGGGCCGCAGCAGCCAAGGAATAGGAGTTCACGTCAAAGACCTGACCCAGCGCCGGCTCTTGGTCCAAGTCAACCAACTCGCGGCCAAAGGAAATGATGGTAATACGTGGGCGCGGATATACCAGCACCTTTGAGCGGCCCACCGCGGCTAGAAGGCCAATCTGAGCTGGACCCAAGACGGTCCCGGAGGATACAGCGACATCGCCAGGCTGGATATCGTCGCCTACCCGGCGCACAAAATCACCAGAGCGCACCGGGCGGTGGGCGGTAACGCGCTTGCGGCCGCGGTCGGTCCACTCGAGGGGAAGGACGGCGTCGGCAAGCGTGGGCAAAGGCGCACCCGTATATACGCGCACCGCTTGCTTAGGTTGCAAGCGCAGCGGCTGCTTGGAGCCGGCCGGAACCTCACCCACCACGGGCAAGGAACGCTCTACCTCCGGCTGCGGGGAATCCGCATCCTCTTCGCTCTCTGCGGACTGTTCTTCTTGGTCCTTGTGGCGGCGCACCCGCAAGCCCCGCTCGCCGCCAATATCCACGGCGCGCACCGCGTAGCCATCGATGGCCGCTTGCGGGAAGCCTGGTAATGGCTGGTTAGCCTGTACCTGCTCGGCGCACATCAAACCCAGCGCGTTGGAAATACCGATGCGCACCGGCTCCGGCGTCGTCGCCGCATCCGTTACCAGCGCCAACTGGTCATCAACTGAACGCATAAGGTCTATGCCCGCCCTTTCTTCGCTTCCACGTCCTTGGCCACTGGGAAAATCCCTAGGCTAGGCCGTGCTCGTCCTCATACTCGGCCATGATTTTCTTAATCGCTTTATACAGCGTGGGACCATACTTTTCATCGCGCAGGCCAAAGTCCACGTTGGCGGGGATATAGCCGCCGGGATTGCCCAAATCATGGCGCTTTCCTTGGTGAACTACCACGTGGACGGGCTCGCCTTCCTCAATGAGGAGCTCGATGGCGTCAGTAAGCTGCAGCTCGCCGCCCTTGCCCGGCTTAATGCGGCGCAGGGCATCAAAGATCTTGCGATCCAAAAGGTAGCGGCCGGTGGCCACGAGGTTAGAAGGGGCTTCCTCTACTGCCGGCTTTTCCACCATGCCCACGACCTTCTTCACGCCAGGGGCATCGGTATCTTCCACGTCGAAGACGCCGTAGTTGTAGGTCTGCTCGCGCGGGACCTCGAAGGCGCACAGCACGCTGCCGCCCAATGCCGCGCGCACGCGCGCCATATCCGCCATGACGGTGGCGGGCAAGACAATGTCATCAGGGAGCATGACGGCGAAGGAGTCCTCGTCTTCCCCAAGCACCTCTTCAGCAAGGCCCACCGCATGGCCCAAGCCCAGCGGCTTTTCCTGCTCCACCGCGACGGGGTGAATGATCTGGTTGGCGCGCTTGACCTTGGCCACCTGCTCGTCCTTGCCGCGGGATTCAAGGGTCTCTACCAGCTCGGGGAAAGCCTCGAAATGGCGCATGACTTCTTGTTTATCGGGCGCGGTAATCACCGCAAGGCGGCGCGCGCCGACAGAGGCCGCCTCCTCTGCGATGAGTTCGATGCCGGGAGTATCAACAACGGGCAGCAGTTCCTTTGGAACCGTCTTGGTGGCGGGCAAAAATCGGGTGCCCATACCTGCCGCTGGAACTACAACCGTGGTGATTCCGCGGGCGGAATCTTCGCGTTCTATAGCCATGCACAATAGCGTACAACGCCACATTATTTTCCCGTGCACCGCTACGCCGCGGGGTTATGATTTATTCATGACCTCTTCCATCACCGCCAAAAACGAGCTGCGCGCCCGCTTGGTCCAGGCCCGCCGCGAACTTTCCTCCGAGGACCACGATGCTTTTACCGCCGCCGTGCGCAAGCATCTCGAATCCGAGCTCACCGAGTCCATGACGGTGGCCGCCTACTGGCCTTTGGGCTCTGAGCCCGGTGGTGCGGACTTTGTGCCGTGGCTCAAGGAGCATGTCTCCCGCGTCCTCCTGCCGATTTCCGGTGAGAATGGCACGTTGACCTTTGCCGAATACCGCGGCAAGGAAGCCATGCACACTAGCCCATTGGGTTTGAATGAGCCTCAGGGCCCAAGCTTTGATAGCAGCGTGCTGGCCGAGTGCGATCTGGTGCTCGCCCCCGCCATGGCGGTAGATGCCAAGGGCAACCGCATGGGCAAGGGCGGTGGCTACTATGACCGCGCGCTAGAGCCGCTTCCCCACGGCAAGCCGCCGGTTTTCGCCATGGTCTACCCTTCCGAATTCCTAGACGAGCTGCCTACCGAGGACCATGACCGCAAGGTTGATGCCGTCGTCACCGCAGAGGGCATCACACGCTTCTAGTTTTAGGGTGCGGGAACCATGCGCGGTTTCGGGCAGTCTAAAAAAGTATGTCCACTTCGCGTATGCCCCGCCTCATTTCCACCCTTCGCACTCCTGGCCACCGCCGCGGCGTTGTAGTGCGCCGCGCCATTGCGGTGGCCCTTCTTATTGCCGCGCTGGCTTCGGCCTTATCTGCGGCCAAGGAGCTGCCGCGCGTTCCCGTCTTTAGCCGCGATCTGCCTGCGGGCGCGGAGCTGGCGCTTGCCGACGTCGACTTGGCCCGCCTTCCTGCCTCCTCCATCCCCGATTCCGCAGTAGCGGCAAAGCCAGAAGAACTCACCGGCCGCGTTATTACCGCCGCAGCCGGCAAGGGTGAGGTGGTCACCGATGCGCGCCTTCTAGGAGAAGACCTCGTCTCCAGCTTGGTCGGTGGCTCCGACGCCGCGGCTGCGCGGATGATCCCGGTGAAGCTCGCCGAGCCAGACATCATCCCCCACCTGCACCATGGCGATACCGTGGACGTGGTAACCGCCGTCGACGCCGCATCCGCCCCAGCCGCAGAGGGGTCGGCTCCCGCAACGCCCACCGCGCGCGTTATCGCCACCGGCGGGCGCGTGGTGTCGACCTCCAGCGCCGAAGGCGAGGCCTCTTCCTCTACTGTTTTGCTCGCGCTGCCCCATGACCACGCCAATGATGTAGCCGCTGCGTCGCTAAGCCAGCCACTCACTGTAGTTATCGTGGGTGACCGCGCTCACCCACAGCAACGCTAGACCCTTTCAGCCACAACAGTTGTGGTTGGTTAACAGCTGCACTAAAGTTTCGCGGTGTCCATGGTTTATACCAACCCTTAGTTTTTCCCAGAAAGGTTCGTGCATATCACCATGCTCAAGGGTTTTAAAGACTTCATTATGCGCGGCAACGTCATCGAACTTGCCACCGCAGTCATCATCGGCTCCGCCTTCACCGCGATCGTCACCGCCGTTACTGACTCCATCATCCAGCCGATCATCAATTCCCTTGGCTCTGCTGAGGTGGACGGCCTAGGCTTCCAGATCACCGACAACAAGAACACGTTTGTTGACTTCGGCGCAGTAATCACTGCAGCGATTAACTTCCTCATCATCGCCGCGGTGGTTTACTTCCTCATCGTCATGCCACTCAATAAGCTCACCGAGGCCGCTAAGCGCCGCCACGGTGTAGACCCTGAGGCCCCTGCCCCAACCTCCGAGGAATTGCTCGCGGAAATCCGCGACCTGCTCGAGGCCCAGAATGTCTCCGATAAGGACATCCCGGGTACCGGCATTGACGGTTCCGCCCGCGGCGCTGCCGACGCCGATCACGGTTCTACCGGCGGCGGCCGCCACCAGGCCTAGTTCCCTTCGCTGCTTGCGCAGCACAGAGCCCGTGGTTTCACTTCTTCGAAAGCGAAACCACGGGCTTTTATCTACCTCTGTGGCTACCTACCTGCGGCCTGTCTTAGGCACTAGCCGCCGTAGTGTGGGGGCTGATTCTCTCGGTAGAACTGTTCATCACGCTGGCCGGACTCCCCCTCTGTCGCCGCCGAATCCGCGTCATCAACGGTAACGATTCTCTCCTCATCGGCACCATCGGCAGCGTGTGCGCCGGGCTTATCAGCACTACGGTCATAATCGACAGCAGCAGATTGGCGGAATACTCGCCGGCGATTTCTCCGCGACGTCATAGAAAATACCCTGCGTTTACTGGACGCTAGACTGCTGCAGCTGGTCAATGAGGTGGTGCACCAGAGGCGCCAAGGTAGCCATGCCATCGCGGACGGCAGCGCGCGACGAGGCAAGGTTGACCACGACGGTAGAGCCCGAAACGCCCGATAGGCCGCGGGACGTGCAGGCATCCACCGCGCCACAAGCTTGGCCAGAAGAACGCAGCGCCTGGGCCACACCCGGAACCATCTTATCGATCACGGAGCGGGTAGCCTCCGGAGTCTTATCGCGCGGGCCCACGCCGGTGCCGCCGACGGTGAGGACCAAATCCACGCCACCGACCACAGCGGTCTCAATGGCCTGGCGGATCTTGGATTTCTTGGAACGCACCACGATGGCGCCATCAACGCGGAAATTAGCCTCCGCGAGCAGCTCGCTTACCAGCTGCGAAGTGCTATCGGATTGCTCACCGGGATGATCGGTGACAATAACGATGAGCCCGCGGCGCGGGGCAGCAAGGCTATCCTCCTGCTCGCTTGCTAACAAGAAGGCATCATCGGGTTCGGCTAGATCCATCAAGGAATCGCGCTTATTCGCGCCGTCGGGCTGCGCGGAGTCGGTCACATCGTGCTGCGAATCTGGCATTTTTCTCCTTAAGTTAAGGCAATACGGCCTTGTGGCGGGGTGAGGTACGGCGCATTCAGCACCTAATGAGGTCTTGCACAGTAATTTACTCGCCTGAGAGGGTTACCTCTACCTGACGGGTTTCTTCCGAGTCTTCGCGGGTAACCTCCAAGGTCACCGTCGCACCAAAGTCTTGCGATCGCGCCGCCGCAATAAGCGCATCGGCGTTTTCAATCAGGCGATCGTTGACGCGGGTGACAATGTCGCCATCCTTTAAGCCCGCCTTATCTGCCGGGCCGCCCGACTCTACCTCGGCGATGCGGGCACCATTGCCGTCGTCGCGCGCTAGCACCTTCACGCCAAGGGTCGGGTGAGAAACTTTGCCGTCATTGATGAGCTCATCTGCCATTCGCTTGGCAAAGTTGGATGGAATGGCAAAGCCCAAGCCAATGGAGCCGCCCTCGCCGGAGGAACTATTAGACAGCGAAGCAATCATGGAGTTCATGCCCACGATATTGCCGTCTCGATCCACCAACGGACCGCCCGAGTTGCCAGGGTTTACTGCGGCATCGGTCTGAATGGCGTCAATCAATGAAGATTCGCCGCCTTCCTGGGAAGCGCGAACGGGACGGTTCTTTGCCGATACGATACCGGAGGTCACGGTCGCGTTTAGCCCCAAAGGAGAGCCCACGGCCACTACCTCTTGGCCCACAGCAACGGAATCGGAGTCACCGAATTGCAAGAAGGGCAGGTCTTTGACGTCCTTGATTTTCACGATGGCCACGTCCGTATTCGCATCCGAGGCCACCACCTCAGCATCATGCCTACTGCCGTCATTCATGGTCACCTGCATCATGCCACCGTGCTCAGCACCGGCAACCACGTGGTGGTTGGTCAAAACATAGCCGTCTGGGGAGATGACAGAACCAGAGCCTTCAGCGCCACCAGTACGAGTCATCGTCTGGATAGAAACCACCGAGGGCAAAACCTTGGAGGCAACTTCTTCAACGGAACCCTGCTCCGGTTCCTTACCGGTGCTATTGTTCGCCGGCTCAGCCTTAAGGGCTTCATTGACCACGGAGGTATCGTTATTGCCTCCCCCGGAACTCATGCCGACCACAGCGCCGGCGATCGAGCCTGCGGCGATGGCAGCGACGGCCGCCAGAGCGGTGGCGGCGCCCAAGCCAATTTTCTTCTTTTGCTCCGGCTGCGGAGGCAGCGGGGTGACCATCGGGCCTTCCTGTCCCTGACCGCTAAAGTTTTGGGCCTGTGGGGCATTCGGATAGGGCCCCAGCGAACCTAGCGTTCGCTGGTCATTGCCTTCAGCACCGCCGCGCGGTTGATTCCAGCCTTGCGAATAGGAGCCGGTCTCTTGTGCCTGCGCGCCAGCGTCGCTGTGAAGACCAAATCCGTCACTGTAGGGGCCAGCGTTGCCAGCCACGGCATCTTGCTGGTTGGTTTCTCCAAAGTTCGGACCACCCTGAACCGGATCGGCCCTACCCGGGCCTTCCTGGGACGCTCCCTCCGGGGAGTTCCCATCAAAGCCTCGGTAATCGTCATTCCTCATGTTCATGAGAAAACTATGCCTCACTTCGCTTGGTCAAGACTGATACTGATCTGCCAACCTACTAGGAATTCCTGAAAGGTTGCTGTATTACCTCACCAGTATAAACGCTTGTACGCTAGCTCTGATTAAACCAGCGCTGCGCAAAGATTTCACCGCGGTCGATCGAGTCTTCCTTACCACCCGGCAGCCCCTCTTGCGGCTCTGCCAAACCGTCCACGAAAATCTCCCCCGTCACAGGCTTGCCCGGCAAGATGATTTCCATGCGGGTACCACCATCATTAGACTCGCGGATCTTGATGGTGCCATCGTGACGTTCAATCACCGATTTCACAATGGCCAAGCCCAAGCCCGAGCCCGGCATGGAGCGCGCTTCTGCCGAACGATAGAAGCGCTCAAAGACCTTCTCCCTTTCCTCCGGTGCAATGCCAGGCCCGGAGTCATCAAAGCGCAGGCGCACCTCGTGGGTGGATAGCTGCTCCATAGACACGCGCACCGTGCCAGTAGCCGGCGACCACTTAGCCGCATTATCCATAAGATTAAGCGTGGCACGGCCCAATGCGAAGGGGTCGCCGTCCAGCTCCCACGGGATAAAGCGCACCAAGAACTCCACATCGGGACGGCGGCGGCGCGCACGCTCCAGCGAAGCCATCATGACTTCACACAGGTCCACCGGCTCCGGTTCGCGCTCATTGCCGTCCTCACGCGCCAAATCAACGAGGTCTCCAATCAAGGTGGAGAGCTCATTCATCTGGGACATGACGTCATCTTCGAGGTCCCTGCGGTCTTCATCGCTCATACCAAAGCCACCACCGGCCCGATTGAGCATCATCAAAAGCTCAATATTGGTACGCATAGAGGTCAGCGGGGTTTTCAGCTCGTGCCCGGCATCGGCTACGAACTGAGACTGCTGCGAACGGGATTCCTGCAGCGCCTCCAGCATCTGGTTAAAGGAGGTGGTCAACTGCGCCATCTCGTCGTTATTAGAGACCTCAATAGGGCGCAGGTCGTTGGTCTGCGTCACGTAATCCACCGCTCGCTTCAGCCGGGCGATGGGTTGCATACCGGTTTTGGACACGATGAGGCCTGCAAAAATGGCGAGCACGATGCCAAGGGCAACGATAATCAGTAGCACCGTGCCCAAGATGGCGATGAGCTCTTGCGTAGGAGCGAGAGACTGAGCGACGACCACGGTAGAACCAAGATCATGACGCTTGGCCAGCACTCGCTCGCCGCCCACGGTACGCACGGAAGTTTCCGTGTAATCCTCCGTCCGATGGAAGTCCCCGCCCACAGGAATGGTGTCGCCGTAGGAAAAGCTCATGGAGGGCGGTGATAGGGCTACGCGGGTGCCAGGGTTATAGGACTTAAAGTCCTCGATCTCCTGGTCCACGTTATCCATGAACCGTGGATCCTGGCTTTGCCGCAACAAGACATCGGCCTTGGCCTCCAGGCGGTCGTCGACGGAGGCAGTAAGGGACAGAGAAACTACCCAATACGTTGCCAACGTCATCAAGGCAACGGCTACGGCCACCACAAGGCCCGTAACAGTAGCAAGGCGCCACCGCAGTGGCGCCCGTGAAGCCCAACTCCCCTGAGGCTCAGAGAACTCGGTAAGAGGGGTGGACTGTACTTTCCCGGAAGCCACCGCAGGGGAAGCGGGCTTCCTTAAAATCACGGATTAGACTCCCTCAAGACATACCCCACGCCACGGACGGTGTGGATGAGGCGAGCATCGCCCTCGCCCTCCGTCTTCTTACGCAGGTAGCCGATATAGACCTCGAGAGCATTGCCGGAGGTAGGGAAATCGTAGCCCCAGACTTCTTCCAGGATCTTGCTGCGAGAGAGAACCTTGCGGGGATTTTCCATCAGCAGTTGCAGCAGCGCGAACTCGGTACGCGTCAAGGAAATGGCCCGGCCACCGCGGCTGACTTCGCGGGTATCGGCATCAAGTTCAAGGTCCTCGAAGCTCAGCTTGCTTTCCACTGGGGCTTCAGCTGCGATGGAATCTGCGGAGGCGCGGCGCACCAAGGAGCGCACACGGGCCAAGAGCTCCTCCAATGCGAACGGCTTCGGCAGGTAGTCATCTGCGCCGGCATCAAGGCCAGCCACTCGGTCCGAAACACCATCGCGCGCAGTCAGAACGAGGATCGGACGGTCCCAGCCCTCACTGCGCAGGGTGCGGCACACCTCAAGGCCATCCATGTTGGGCATCATGACGTCCAAAATAAGCAATTCGGGATTCTCAGCGCGCACCGTCTCCACGGCCTCCAAGCCGTCGTTAGCGGTCAGCACTTCGTAGCCGTTAAAGCGTAAGGAACGGCGTAGCGATTCGCGGACGGCTTGTTCATCATCCACCACAAGGATTTTCATAGTCCTAATTATTACTTATGGCAGTCAACTTCATGAAGTTAAGGGAAATATTTACCCCCACAGTCCCCCAAATACGGTTAAAACATGCTTATAGGACGCTTCTAAAGCTAAAAATCCCCGCCCAGCCCTCTAATCGAGAGCGGACGGGGAGATTAAAGAGCGAGCTTAGAACTGCTCTACGTCAACCAGACCCAGCTTGGCAGCCTTAACCAGGCGGCGCGGGATGCGGACGGTCTGGCCGTCGATGGTGACTTCCTGGAGGGCCACATTGTCAGCCTTCCACTGGGAACGGCGTGCGTGGGTGTTCGCACGGGACTTCTTAAACTTAGGAGTTGCCATTTTCTACTCTCCTCCTTACGCGTTCTTCTTCTTGCGGCGAGCCATGCCACCGAAGCGCTGGTTGAAGCGCTCGACGCGGCCGGCGGTATCCATAACGCGCTGTGCACCAGTCCAGAACGGGTGGGACTCAGCGGTAACGTCAACGACGATCAGTGGGTACTCGTTGCCGTCTTCCCACTCAACGGTGCGGTCGGAGGAAGCGGTGGACTTGGTCAAAAAGGAGTGACCGGTACCAGCATCACGGAAGACTACCGGGTGGTAATCCGGGTGAATATCTTTCTTCATATATATTCCCTCAGGGTTGGACTACGGGTCGGTTCCACGCCCCTAGCGTGGATCGTGCCCGAGTTGGGACGTACAAATTTCACTCTGTTAACCGCGCGCCGCGTGGCACGGGTCAACAACCTGAATTATCCTACAGTCAACTGACCCATATACGAAATCCCCGACCAGCAGCGACCACTCATTTCACTCACGTTTCTTGCGCCACGCTAAGCGTCGCCCCACAGGCAAACACCACCCCAGCACGGCAAATGGCCCACTTGCCGCAGCAAGGCAGCGATTAGGTAATTCGCGTCCGAGGCTGTAAGATTTCCCCTTGCTGTTGTCAAAATATACGTTTTACGCCCCGTCTACTGGTGTTTGACGATGGCGCCGCACCCGCTCACACCTCACTTTTGAGCACTGCCACCCTCACACGGCAGTCGGCGCTTCATTGTCTATAGCCATGATGTGGGCGGCTAGGAGAAAGAAGACCCATGTCGGCTATTTGCCAGGTAACGGGCCGCAAGCCGGAATTCGGCAAGCAGGTCTCGCACTCGCACCGCCGCACTTCGCGCCGTTGGAACCCCAACGTGCAGCGTCGTCGCTACTACCTGCCCTCTGAGGGCCGTACCATCACCCTGAATGTTTCCACCAAGGGCATGAAGATCATCGACCGCGATGGCATCGAGTCCGTTGTGGCTAAGATTCGCGCACGTGGGGAGAAGATTTAAGTATGGCACGTAACGATATCCGCCCAATCATCAAGCTTAAGTCCACTGCGGGCACCGGTTACACCTACGTGACCCGTAAGAACAAGCGCAACAACCCGGATCGCATCACCTTGAAGAAGTTCGATCCGATTGCCCGCAAGCACGTCGAATTCCGCGAGGAGCGATAATCAATGGCTAAGAAGTCCAAGATCGCTAAGAACGAGCAGCGCAAGGAAATCGTCGCCCGCTACGCGGAGCGTCGCGCTGAGCTCAAGAAGATCATCAAGAACCCGAACACCCCGGATGAGGAGCGTCTAGAGGCTCAGTTCGAGCTGAACCGCCAGCCTCGTGACGCTTCCCCAGCCCGCGTACGTAACCGTGACGCTGCCGATGGCCGCCCACGCGGTTACCTCCGCAAGTTCGGCCTGTCCCGTGTCCGTATGCGCGGCATGGCTCACCGTGGTGAGCTGCCGGGCGTTCGTAAGTCCAGCTGGTAAAGGGGTAATTGCACAATGGCTAATAAGCGCAATAACCAAAAGAAGTTCCGTATGGAGCAGAGCCGTCGCCCAAAGAAGAACCCTTTGAAGGCTGAGGGCATCGAGAAGGTGGACTACAAGGACACCAAGACTCTGCGTCTGTTCATCTCGGATCGTCACAAGATCCGTTCCCGTCGCGTCACCGGTCTGACCCCGCAGCAGCAGCGTCAGGTTGCTACCGCAGTCAAGAACGCACGCGAAATGGCTCTCCTGCCGTTCACCACCCGCTAAACAGTAGCTGGGTATCAACAGCGCACTTTTGCCGCTGGCAAGTGTGACACGGTAAAAGAACCATAAGCTTTCGCCGCCTCCCTCCTCGAGGGCAGGCGGCGAAAGTCGTTTTAATCCTCCCCTCCCCTTCCGCGCGGCCCACATGCCCGGATCACAGAACCGAAGTGTTAGATTGAAAGCATTCGTGCACCCCGCAGCCGGCGGGGAAGCATCGGCCCCGCACTAGTGAAAGGCAGTGAGCAATGGCCCTGCACCAATCCCTACTCGATCTTTCCGAGCTCGCCCCGCACTGCCAGTCCCGCGCTACGGCCCGCGGACTGCTCGCAGAGGCCCAAGATATCTTGCGCAATGCGGTCGCCCACCAGGACAATGAGATTGAATTGGCCCACTGGTATTCCCGGCTGATTACGGATATTGTTCGCTCCCCGGGGGTCAACTCCCCGGTCCACCTTACCGGAGCCGCCGCCCGCGGCGACCAGCTGCCCTCCATGCCTGTGGAGTGGGTGGGCCAGGATGACGACCTCCAAGAGGTCTTCGCCGATGTCGGTCTCCAAGCTCACGCAGCCGCCGATTCCATCGCCGTGCGCGTCGACGCCGGCCTGCCCCTTGGAAACAGCGGGGAACAAGCGCTACTAGAAGAAGCCTTGGGCCAGCGCCCGCCTGCCCTAAAGATGGTCGATGGCCTGCCGAACCGTGATGCAGCGGTGGATATTAAGGTCACACTGCTCTCCCCCATCGCGGCAATCGCACGCTGGGCGGCGCCGGGGCCGCGCCCCACGGTGGATCGCCTAGCGATCGGCGTGGAACGCGATCTCCTCAGCGCCGCAGACGCAGAGTCGTTGGACCTAGCGTGGCGCACCGGTTATGCGTTAGAGTTGCGCCGTTGGTACGAGGGCGTTAGCGATCGCCCGGCCACGCTGCGCGATCTTCCGCCGCTGGACCGCACCGCTTATGGTTCTGCGTGCCGCATTGTCTCGGCGGCGTTTGAGTCTATTTCCCGGCGGGCAGAAGAATATAAATAGTCTCTACGGTGCGGATTCGGAAGCAGTACCTAGTCGGGCATAAGATTGTACAGTTGGTTATTAAAAGTGAATTCTCTTTTGTGAAAGGAGTCGTCCCACCGCATGGCAGGCAATGTCGGTAGGCCGCGCAAACACAGTCCGCGGCGCAGGGGCAATAGCGCCCGTGAGGAGATTTTGGACGCCTCCTCCGAGCTTTTCACTACTCAGGGTTTTGCTACCACGTCCACGCACCAGATCGCAGACGCGGTAGGCATCCGTCAGGCGTCGCTGTACTATCACTTTCCGTCCAAGACGGAGATTTTCCTGACGCTGCTCAATTCCACCATCGAGCCCTCCTTGGAGTTGGCCGATGAATTGGCGGGCACCGACGCGGACCCGGCACAGCGCCTGTGGTCTTTGGTCGCCGCAGAGTCGCGTCTGCTGCTCACCAGTGGCTGGAACGTGGGTCGCTTGTATCAGCTGCCGGTGGCTAATTCTTCAGAGTTCTCCGAGTACCACGAGTCGCGCGACCGCCTGCAGAATCATTTCCGCTCCACCGCCGCCGCTATTGTGGGCGAGGATGACCCCAGGGTGGAGCTGCCCTTCCACATCGCGCTGTCCGTTATTGAAATGCGCCCCAATAACGGCACCCCGCCGTTCGACGCTTCCCAGTCGGTTCCGGAGACTGCTGCCATGCTTGCCGACGCCGCCTTGGCCGTCCTCGGCGCCTCCGTCCCCGACAATGCCGAGGAAACTACTTTGGAGTTGCTGAAGAATCGCAACGACTCCATCTCTGCGGCCGCCGCCGCAGCGGCCGACCGCAAGAAGAAGTCGTGCTAACTCTTTCTTAGCGCTGCCACGACTCCGTGAATTCGCCCGTGGCTGCCAATCCGCCGCCCTCGCGCACGCTCACTGCGCTCGGGGTCACCACTATGATCGACGGATCCGCATTGACGTAGTAGTTATTGCCGTCTTGGGTAACGTCGCTCGTCTGGAACTGGCCATCAAACATCGACGAGCGATAGATCTTGTCGCCACCTCCGGTCTCGCAAATGATAACCCTGCCGTCGGGACCAGCCCCAGCGAACAAGGCACGCTCAAAGCGCTGACAGTTGGCGTAGCCACCATCGAGCCATCCGTACTCGTTGAAACCAGCAATGTAGTTTCCCACACCAGTCTTCTGACCGCCACCGGTGGAAGACGGGGCCTCCTGCTTTTCCGTCTGCGTGACCGTGACTACCGGCGGTTCCTCCGGGGCTTCCTCTTCCTTGGTTACGGTCTCTTGCGCGGGCGTGGATTCCTCGGCGTTCTCCTCTTCTTTGTCGGAGTTATTGACCGTGGTCATTCCGCTGCCCTTACCTTTGAAGCTCGGGGCGGATTCGTCCGAGGAGTCGCTGCAACCGCTCAGCGCGAGGCTGGCGGCCACGAGCGGGAAGAAGCCTGCGGCGATAAGCGGGCGGAGGCTTAAGCGAGAAGTCATGAGTTTTCCTTTCTACTGACAGGCTTAGCAGGCAGGGCTGGGCCACTGGGTTTCGGCCTGCGCTAGGGCTTCGGCCATGGAGGTAAGCACCGTTTGGGTGGAGGCGTACTGGCCATCAGGAGACGAGGCGATTAGTGCCACGGCGACGTCGTGCCCGCCCAGCTGCACAATGCCCATCTGCCGCACGTCGTAGGCGCCGGCGGGGCTCGGGCCCCAGCCGCCCTTCATCAAGGCGCCCGGCAAGGTGCGCAGGCCGTAGGCTTGGGCGGGATCGGCGACCCCCATGGCGTCGATAATCGGCTGGGCTCCCTCAACGCAACGCACCCCGGCCATGAACTTTGCTTGGTTGCCCACGCTCCACATGGTTTGGCCAAAGGCCGTAAATTCCGGCCGGGTGACCTGGGATTGAACCTGGGTGGCGGTATCGCCCGCCTCCGCGATGACGCTTTGCGCGGCCTGCGCGCCAGCGGTCCCCTCCCCTAGCCCCGCCCACGCGGCCTTGGCGGCCTCGTTATCGGAGTAGGTGATTGCAGAGGAAACCAGCTGGCTATCGGCCGCACCCATGCGATTCGCCGCGATGAGCACCGGCACCTTGGAGGTTGACCACGCGGCTTCGGGAGCGGTGCGCCCCGCTTCAATGGTGGTCGTGCCATCGGAGACCGCGATGCCCACATCGCCGTGTTCGGCCACGATGCGGTCAAGCACGGCTTGGACGTCACCGGAAGGGGCCGCGGCCGATGGCTCTGAGGAAGAGGCAGGCGCAGGCGAGGCGGCCGGCGCTGCGGATGAGGCCGCGGGCGCTGCGGACGTGGTCTCTTTTCCGTAGAGGGGATCTGCCGTGCCACGTGCTTCGGTGTTGACGAAAGTAGGGGAATTATCCGCCGCATCCTCATCGCCGCAGGCGCTTAGGGTAAGCGCGCAGGCGATAAGGGCGGCTGCGGGGCCCCAGGCCCGGCGGATAGGGAATGTCATGGCGTCTAGCTTAGGCTAGTGCGCGAAGTGGCGGGTACCGGTCAGGTACAAAGTAACGTCGGCTTCCTTCGCTGCCGCGATGACTTCTTCGTCGCGGATGGAGCCGCCGGGCTGGACCACGGCCTTAACGCCGGCGTCGAGAAGCACCTGCAAGCCATCGGCGAACGGGAAGAAGGCGTCGGAAGCGGCGAAGGAGCCCTTGGTGCGGTTGGCGCCATCGGCCAGGGTGTTGGCGCGCTCGACGGCTAGCTTGGCGGAGTCAACGCGATTGACCTGGCCCATGCCCACGCCCACGGTGGCATTGTCCTTGGCCAGCAAGATGGCGTTGGACTTCACCGCGCGCACGGCGCGCCACGCGAACTCGAGCTCAGCCAGGTCGGACTCGTTGAGGGCCTCGCCCGCAGCCAGGGTCCAGTTGGCCGGGTTATCGCCCTCGGCCTGGTAGGTATCTGGCTCTTGGGTGAGCACGCCGCCGGAGATGTACTTGCGCTCCTCGTGCTGGTCTTCGTGCTCTGCCTGCAGCACGCGCAGGTTCTTCTTGGCCTTGAGAACTTCGATGGCGCCGTCCTCATAGGAAGGAGCGACGATGACCTCAGTGAAGATCTCCTTGACCTGCTCGGCCATCTCTACGGTGACCTCGCGGTTGACGGCAATGACGCCGCCGAAGGCGGACATTGGGTCGCACGCGTGGGCGGCGCGGTGGGCGGCGGCGATGGACTCCTCGGACACGGCAATGCCGCATGGGTTGGTGTGCTTGATAATCGCAACGCAGGGGCGCTCGTGGTCCCACGCGGCACGCCACGCGGCGTCCGCATCCTGGTAGTTGTTGTAGCTCATCTCCTTGCCATTGAATTGGGTGGCGTTGGCAAGGCCCTTGGAACCGATGCGGGTGACGGTAGCCGCCTGGTGAGAGTTCTCGCCATAGCGCAGCGGGGTGGTTTGGCCCTCCTCGCTGAGCTGGTCCACGAACCACGCGGAGACGGCCGCATCATAATCCGCGGTGTGCAGGAAGGCATCGCGGGCCAGGCCACGGCGCTGCTCCAGGGTAAAGCCACCGTTGTTCACGGCCTCCACTGCCTCGTCGTAGCGGGAAGGATCCACGACGACTGCAACAGACGGGTGGTTCTTGGCAGCCGCACGCACCATGGACGGACCGCCGATATCGATCTGTTCCACGCAGCCATCAAAATCCGCGCCCGAGGCCACGGTCTCGCGGAAGGGATACAGGTTGACCACGACGAGCTGGAAAGGCTCTACCTCGAGCTCGGAGAGCTGGTTGAGGTGATCTTCCTTGCGGGTATCGGCCAGGATGCCGGCGTGCACGCGCGGGTGCAGCGTCTTAACGCGGCCTTCCAAGCACTCCGGGAAGCCGGTGAGCTTTTCTACCGGAGTGACCTCGATGCCTAGGTCCGCGATCTTCTTCGCGGTGGAGCCGGTGGAGACGATTTCCACGCCTGCCTTATCAAGGGCGCGGGCTAGATCCTCCAGCCCGGTCTTGTCGTACACGCTGATAAGGGCGCGCTTTACCTGCTTGCGGTCTTCGCTCATGAGGAGGATTAAGCCTTTCGAAAAGTCTTAGTCTGCGAGTTGAATAGATAGTTTCTCGTCGTGGACGTTAGCTGCACGCAGCACCTCCACGATGAGGTCGCGCTCTACTTGTTTAATACGCTCGTGGAGGGTGGACTCGTCATCGTCCGCATTGATGGCAACGGGGCGCTGCGCGATGATGGAGCCGGTATCCACGCCCGCGTCCACAAAGTGGACGGTAGAGCCAGTGATCTTCACGCCGTAATCTAGGGCGTCGCGCACCGCGTGCGCTCCCTTGAAGGCAGGCAGAAGCGCCGGGTGGGTATTGATGGTGCGGCCTTCGAAGCGGTCCAGGAATTCCTGGCCCAGGATCTTCATAAAGCCCGCAGAAACAACAACGTCTGGCTGCGCAGCATCTACTGCGTCAACCAGACGTTGATTCCATTCGGCGCGATCCGCCCCCAGCGCCACGACCTCGGTATCAATCCCGTGGTCCTGTGCGCGCGAAATACCGTGGCATTCCTTATCCGCCACCACCTTCACTACCTGGTAGTGCCCGGCTTGGGCATCCATGATGGCTTGCAGCAGGGAACCCGTTCCAGAAACGAGCACCACCACTCGGAGGCGTTCAGAGTCAGCGGTATAGCGCGGAGGCATCGGTGAAGTCACGCGCTATAGCCTAGCCCCTCTCCCCCTCCTCGGGGGAATCTTCGCTTGAGGAGTCCTGCTCACTCTCCCCCATTTGGTCCTTGAGCTGTTGGCTCAGCGGCTTGGCGACGCCCCTTTCATCGCCCTCCTTAGCCTCTTCCGGCCGCTCCGCTACTTCGTCGGCTGGAGTGCCCTCTTCTTTCTGCTCTTCTTCCGGTTCCTCCGCGGCCGCGTCAGGTGCAGTATCTTCGGGCTCGTCCTCGACTACCTCGGCGTCAACGATTTCCGGATCGGTGATGGGCTCTCGCTCCGGTTCGGTGGGAGCCTCGTCGGCATCGGCAGCGGGTTCGTCGGCGTATTCATCGGCGGGGGCCGCACCGGGTGCCGTGCGGGCCGCGCGCCACGCCACGAAGGCGAAGCCTGCGGCAACGGCGCAACCAACGACGGCCATCCACAGGGCGGTGAGGCCTGCGGCAGTCCACAGCTGCGGGCCGGTCGCGCCGTAGTAGCCAAGGTCACCGCTAACAAGGAAGCAGGCAACCAGCATGATTACTGCGGCGGCCACCGTGGCTACTAATACGTCCTGAAAGCTCGGACGCTTCTTGTACAACGAATAGATTGCAGCTCCGAGGGGGACGATCAATAGCGCCACCGCCCAGCTGGGCGAGGATGCTGGAATGCCGCCGGTAATCGGCAGCGGCGGCAGCGGCACGAGGTGGGCGCTAAAGAGGCTCACCGAGCCTTCGCCTACGGAAAACTCCGAGCCCACCAATACCGCCGCGGTGCTCACGATGGCATTGGGAATGTAGAGCACGCTCAGCAGCACGAGTCCGGCAATGCCTAAGCCGGAGATCGTAGGATAGTCATTCATCATCTCGCCCTGGCGGGAGACATTGGCAAGGAATACCACCGCGAAGACTGCGGCTGCGCCAATGGCCAGGTATGCGAGATAGCGAAGGGCGATCTGGGTGGCGTCGACAAGCGGGCGCGGCACTCCATAACGCTTGGCCAACGCCCGCCACAAGCGCCAACCCATACCGGCCGCCATGGCGGCCAGATGCAGAACAATAACGCGCAGCAACGCCTGCGCCAGATTAGGCGGAGAGACGTCATAGACCTTGCCCGCATCCCACAGCATCAGCCACGCGATGATGGTAAATACCACCGGCACGCCAAGCACGCAGGCCAGAAGAGTCAGCAGGTCCTTGACGCTGACCTTGTGTTTTACCGCGCTGCGCACCCGAACCGCCACCACCGCGGCAAGGATAAGCGCTGGCAAGGCCGGCAAGAAGGAAATATGCACATCAGCCGCAGAGACCGGGGCGAGGTTAAAGACCATCCAGGTCTCCGCCACGATGGTGTACCACCACGCCATGGGAGAGCCGGTGAGCATGAGACCGCCCAGCGCGATGGCCATAATGATAAGGACAATAACCACGTTGGGTACTGCCGCAGTGATAAGCATGCGGCGAATGCGCCCGGCTTTGGTCAACGGCGCGGGGGTACGGCGCGCCTTGGCCTTTGAGCCGGCCTTGCGGGCGACGCGCTGCGCCGATCCAGAGGGTTGGCGTGAGCCACTGGGATGAGGCGCGCGTGGGGTGCGCTGCGCGCGCACCATACGGCCCCGCGCCTGGCTACGCGGGCGGGGCGTTGACCGAGATTGGGGGCTGGTGTTTTTGTTCATCGGCGTCCACTTTGCCACCTTCCGGAAGTGAAATCGGGGTGGCGCGACGAGGCGCCCGCAAAATCACCGGCGGCAACCCCTGTACCTGGGCTACACAAATATATAAGGAGTTTAAAATCTACCCTGGTTTCACACCCTTAACTCTGGCTGTAATACTATGAAGGAAAGGCCGCTAGTTTTGCGTGACGCACGCGGAGATCGCGTGGGATCTTTATCGCACTAAAATTATTCTGGGGCCACATGTTGCCTGCTCGTGGACAATTTCCCCGAGAGGGGCCTGAAAGTTTCTTAATTTGGGTTGCTGTTATCTTTTCGAGACGCTACTGTTACATCTCGTTGGTAACAAGAAGGTCACAATCTCGTAACTAACTCGGTGGGGACGTAACACCCGTTCTGCGCAGATTGTGAAAATAATGACGAAAGAAGACCTAATGCGAAGCAAAGTTCAGCGTGGCGCCGGCCGCCATCGCAAGATTGTCACCTCGCAGACCGCGAAGGGCCGCATTGCCGTAATGACGGTTGCGGCAGGTGCAGTTTCCACCGCCGGCGTTGGTGGCGCAGCCGCCGCAAACATCCAGTCCGATGACGCAGCCACCACCAAGACGCAGTCCGTTGACTTCGAGCTCGCCTCTGACTCCACCCAAGTTGAGGATGCCGCTGCGAATCCTGTTGATACCACCCCGCAGATCCTCAACGTTGCCGAGGCAAAGCCAGTTGCCGATCTAACCGATCAGCTCAATAAGGCCATCCAGGCTTCTGAAGAGCGCGCCGCTGCCGACGAAGCTGCTCGCGCACCGTCCGTAGCTCGCCCGGCCGAGGGCGCATTCACATCCCCATTCGCTATGCGCTGGGGCACCTTCCACAAGGGCATCGACATCGCCAACTCTCCCGGCACCCCAATCCTTGCCGTTATGGACGGCACCGTCATCGACTCCGGCCCAGCTTCCGGCTTTGGCCAGTGGATCCGCATCATGCACGATGACGGCACCATGACCGTCTACGGCCACATGCAGACCCTTGACGTTGCCGTGGGCGAGCACGTCCACGCCGGCCAGAAGATCGCTGGCATGGGCTCGATGGGCTTTTCCACCGGCTCCCACCTCCACTTCGAAGTTCACCCGAACGGTGGCGAGGCAATCGATCCGCAACCTTGGCTGGCTGAGCGCGGCATCGATATCTAAAGAGCCGCACACCGACTACCTTCTTGTTGAGCGCTGCAGAGAACTTCTCTGCAGCGCTTTGTCATGCCCACAGATACTCTCCCGTCACCTAGTGCACTCGCCCGGAAGATAGGATTGCATCAACTGCGCTCCAGACCGCCCCAAGGGCGCACTACACCGCGCTTGGCGCCGCCTGAGTACTCCGCTGCCACTAGCGAACACAGCACCAGCTAGACCCTCACCACGACCCCATAAAGGCGCCAGAAGCACATTCAGGCAAGTCCAGTGCGCAGACTTGTCGCAGGTGAGTGGATATTTTTAGCTTGCAGCCGCCGATACCGCACGAGACGGCAGCCCCAAGCCTTGGGCGCCACCCCCAAGGTCCACCCCCAGACCCTAAACCAGTACTTTACAGACGCCACTCCAATCACATTGGTAACACGCGCAACAAGCTGGCATGTTCGAATAATTTCGAATTATTTCCACCTCTACCAGCGTTTTTTAAGATTGCGCGGGCCGTTCGGGCGGGCTAACTTTTAACTCGTTGCCACAAGCGATTTCGGACGCAAGCATTTCAGCTTTCGGCGTGTCGCGGTTGGCAGTTGCAAGACGCCGCCCTCACTAGGGCACAAGCGTCCCGAGACCATGCACAGCCATGAAAAGGACTTAAGATATGAAGCGCATGAACCGCGCACGCAAGAACGTGGCGCTGAGCATCGTTACACTCGGCACCGTACTTGCTACCGGCACCACCGCTTTTGCTGCAGAGCCAGTGGCTAGCGTGGACGTATCGGACGGCTCCTCCGAGCCCACCGCTACCAATGTAGATAACGCCGGAGTGGTCGACGCCCTTGTTGGCCTAGCCACCACCTCGGTTGGCCTGCTCAACGGCGAGGCTACCCCGCAGGTAGATGGAAACGAATCCGGCGGAGTAAATATCGTCTTGGATCCTGGTTCTGTACCGGGATTGAAGGAAGCATTCGCTCCACAGGGAAATCACTCCGGACTCACCACGAAGCGCGGCAAGGACTCCGCGGGCAATACCGTGGTCTTTCCTACCTCCGGCACACTTACTTCTGGCTTTGGCCAGCGTTGGGGCACGATGCACAACGGAATCGACGTAGCTAACCCGGTGGGCACCCCGATTCACGCGGTTATGGACGGCACCGTCATCAACTCCGGCCCAGCGCAGGGCTTTGGCAACTGGATCCGCATCCAGCACGATGACGGAACCATCTCCGTCTACGGCCACATGCCGGCAGACCAGCTCAAGGTAAATGTGGGCGAGCGCGTGACCGCGGGGCAGGAAATCGCCGGCATTGGCAACGAGGGCCACTCCACTGGCCCGCACCTCCACTTTGAGATTCACCCAGGCGGAGGCGCCCCCGTTGACCCAGTTTCCTGGTTCAACGAGCGCGGCATTTCGGTCTAAAGCTTTTCCATCGGCACTCCGCCGATGAGCATCAGCCGGACCTTACCGGAAGAACCAAAGTCCACGGTGACCGTGGCGCGCTTGCCGGAGCCGGACGTCTCAATGACAGTTCCGAGCCCGTACTTAGCGTGATTGACGCGGTCACCCACGGCTAGGTTGAGGTTATTGTTCTTAGGCATCGAGGTCGCCGCCGGCTTGCTGGTGCGCTGCGATGGGGAAGACGCAGCGCGCCCTGCACCGCGCGCCCCAGACCTGGAACCACCACTGCCCCACCCGGACCAATCGCGGCCGTAGGAGCGACCATATTGGTAGTCGTCCTCGCCCCACGCTCCGGTCAGGGAGCTATCGGAGTCTTCGCGCCGCCAGTTGATGAGGTCTTCTGGGACCTCGCCGAGGAAGCGGCTGGCGGGATTAGTCACCGGATTGCCCCACGCCGAGCGCAAAATGGCGCGGGTAAGATACAACTGCTCGCGAGCGCGGGTAATACCTACATAGGCGAGGCGGCGTTCCTCGCTTAATTCCTTCGGGTCACCCAGTGAGCGCATATGCGGGAATTGGCCATCCTCCCAGCCGGTCAAAAAGACCACGGGGAACTCAAGACCCTTTGCGGTGTGCAAAGTCAGCATGGTGACCACACCAGTCTCGGAATCAGGGATCTGGTCAGCATCAGCCACCAGCGATACCTTTTCCAGGAATGCCTGCAGCGAACCGGGCGCGGCTTCGCCCTCCTCTACTAGCTCGGAGGGGTCCACTGCATCCGCACCGGAGGCGGCAAGCTGGTTGGCCGCCTCCGAGGTGAATTCGCGAGCCACCGATACCAACTCGTTCAAGTTATCTAGGCGGGCACCGTCCTGCGGGTCATTCGAATTTTCCAATTCCGCCTTGTATCCCGTGGCATCCAAAATGGCGGAAAGCAGCTCGCCCAAATCCGGTTGGCCGGTAACCTCATCGCGCATGGACGGGATCTGATTGCGGATACCCTCCATCATGTCGTTGAATTTGGTTACTGCGTTAATGGCCCGGGTGCCAAGGCCAGGGACGTCGCCCCGAGGGACATCGGCAAGCGCCTTGCCAAAGCTAATGCCGTGGTTTTCCGCATGGAGGGCAATATGCCCCTGCGCCTTGTCACCAATGGCACGCTTGGGCACGTTGATGATGCGGCGCAGACTTACCGTATCGTCCGGGTTATCCAAGATGCGCAGGTAGGCCACCATGTCGCGGATTTCGCGCCGCTCATAAAAGCGCGTGCCACCCACCACCTTGTACGGAATTCCGGAGCGAATGAAGATATCTTCCAGCGCACGGGAGGCGTTGTTGGTGCGGTACATGACCGCGATATCGGAATAGCTGCGGCCCCTATCCGCCAAGGAGTCGATTTCAGAGGCGATGAAGCGCGCCTCGTCGTGCTCATTATCGGCAACGTAGCCTACGATCTGCTCGCCCTCACCGTGGGCGGTCCACAGGTTCTTCTCGCGGCGGTTCTCATTCTTGGCAATAACAGCATTGGCCGCGTTGAGAATGGTCTGCGTGGAGCGGTAGTTCTGCTCCAGCAAGATGGTGTGCGCCTGCGGGTAGTCGCGCTCGAATTCCTGAATATTGCGGATGGTGGCCCCGCGGAAGGCATAAATGGACTGATCGGAATCGCCCACGACGCATAGCTCCGGCGCATCCGGACCGAGCTCTCCCCTGCCCACGAGCGCAGCAACCAGCGCGTACTGGGCGTGGTTGGTGTCCTGGTACTCGTCAATAAGCACATGCTTAAAGCGCCGGCGATAGAAATCCACCACCTGCTGGTGCTGGGTGAAAATCCGCACCACCTCACCGATGAGATCATCAAAGTCCACGGCATTGGCCGCGCGAAGACGGCGCTGGTATTCGGCATAGACCTGGGCCACGGTGGTCTCAAATGGGTTCTTGGTCTGCTGCGCCTTCTCCAGCGCGGATTCGGGACCGATGAGCTCATTTTTGTGATTAGAAATCTGATTAGCCAGCACGCGCGGGGTGTACTTCTTTAGATCCAGCTGCATGTCCTTAGCAATCATGGACAATAGCCGGCGGGCATCATCGCCATCGTAAATGGTGAAGTTGGTATTAAGCCCCGGCACCAGCTGCGCATTTTGGCGCAAGATGCGCACACAGATGGAGTGGAAGGTAGATACCCACATGCGCTCGGCCACGGGGCCTACCAGCCCGCCCACGCGCTCCTTCATTTCCGCTGCGGCCTTATTAGTAAAAGTAATGGCGAGGATCTCCCACGGGTTTACCCCGCGATGGCGCATGAGATAGGCAATGCGGCGGGTAAGCACGGCGGTCTTGCCAGAACCGGCGCCGGCCACGATGAGCAGCGGGCTGCCCGAGTGGGTAACGGCCTCTAGTTGCTGTGGGTTGAGGCCCTCGGTCAAGGCATCGGGGGATTCGGATTGCGGGCTCGCTGCGCGCGGTGCGCCAAAGCCGCCAAAGGGGCTAGGGTTCGAGGCACCGTCGGTGGACGGGGAAGGGCTAAAAGGAGAGTTTTCGTTCATAATGCCTTCCAACCTACTAGCCCCACCGGACACGACCCGTATCCGCCGTGCGAGCTGCTATTTCCTTTTGCGCGGGCGGGTGGCACAATATGGTCTTATGACCGCAGAAGATAACAAGGACATCGTCGATAACGGCCTGGACATCCGCACCCCTTCGGGAACGGATGATCCCCTATCTGATGCGGAGATCCAACAGTATCGCGAAGAAATCAACCGCATGGACCGCATCATCTTGGATGCCGCCAAGCGCCGTACGGAAGTTTCCCAAGCCATTGGCCGTACCCGCATGAACTCCGGCGGCACCCGCTTGGTCCACACCCGCGAGATCGCCATTTTGAATCAGTTCCGCGATGAACTCGGTGAGGAAGGACCCACCATCGCCTCGGCGCTGCTGCGCATGGGGCGCGGCCGGCTGGGTTAGCCGAATAATTACTGGCCAGCCGATACTATGCAGTACCCTGAATTAGCATGAATGCAGTTCTCGTCGCCGTCATTGTCATGCTCGTGCTCGCCCTCCTGCGCGTGCATGTGGTGGTAGCGCTCTTCCTAGGCGCCATCGTCGGCGGGCTCCTGTCGGGCATGGGGCTTGATGCCACCATGGTCGCCTTCCAAGACGGCTTGGGCGGCGGCGCCAAGATTGCCCTAAGCTATGCCCTCTTGGGCGCTTTTGCCATGGGCGTGGCCTCGGCCGGGCTGCCACAGGTCCTGGCTAACTTCCTCATCCGCAAGCTCGGCGGCAGCGGCGAAGCAGACCCCAAGACCGCCCTGGCCACCAAGTGGATGCTCATCCTCGGGCTCATCGCCATGTCCGTGATGAGCCAGAACCTCATCCCGGTCCACATTGCCTTCATCCCGCTCATCATCCCGCCGCTGCTGACGGTGATGAATAAGCTGCGCCTGGACCGGCGGCTGATTACTACCTGCCTGACCTTCGGCCTTATCACCACCTACATGTTCATTCCGGTGGGCTTCGGCTCCATTTACTTGAACGATATCCTGCTCTTTAATATCCAGCAGGCGGGGCTTGATACCTCCGATATCAATATCATGCAGGTCATGGGCGTGCCGGCGCTCGGTATGCTGGCCGGCCTACTCATCGCTATCTTCTTTAGCTACCGCAAACCGCGCGACTATGAAAACTTGCCCATCGCCGCTGAGGAGCACCAAGAGGCCCCCTCTGCCTATAAGGTGTGGGTGTCCGTCGTGGCCATCATTGCCACCTTTGCGGTGCAGATCGTCATGCAGGCTCTCGACTTCGAGTCCGATGGCCTCATGGTCGGCGCGCTGACCGGCCTGGGAATTTTGCTGCTTACCGGCGCGGTGGATTGGAAGCACGCGGACGATGTCTTTACCAATGGCATGAAGATGATGGCTCTTATCGGATTCATCATGATCACCGCCCAGGGTTTTGCCTCGGTTATGACGGCCACCGATGAGGTCGGCCCGCTGGTGGATGCCACCGCCAACCTCTTTGGCACCAATAAGGTCCTCTCCGCCGGCGCGATGCTGGTGGTAGGCCTCGTGGTCACCATGGGCATCGGCTCGTCCTTTTCCACCCTGCCCATCATTTCCGTTATCTATGTGCCGCTGTGCATGTCGTTGGGCTTTAGCCCCGCGGCCACCGTGGCGCTTATTGGCACGGCAGGCGCGCTTGGCGACGCCGGCTCTCCCGCCTCCGACTCCACCCTCGGCCCCACCGCGGGCCTCGGCGCGGACGGACAGCACGACCACATCCGCGACTCGGTCATTCCCACCTTCATCCACTTCAATATTCCGCTGCTTATCGCCGGCTGGGCAGGCGCGCTCATCCTCTAAAAGGCCCCGACGCGGTGGCGCTTTCTGGACTACGGTGGGAGGGGTACATGTTGCCAATGCGCTAGTTGCCAGAAAGGCCTACCACCATGGATATCACCGCATCTGCCCAGTGGAGCGAGCTCGCGAAGGTATATGAGGACAAGAAGGACCTCAACCTCCGCGAGCTTTTTGCCGCCGATGCAGACCGCGCCCGCAACTTCACCTTCGACGCCGCCGGGCTGCACGTCGATCTGTCGAAGAACCTGATCGACGGGGACATCGTCAAGCAGCTGGTGGAGGTAGCCAAGGCCGCCGACCTTGAGGCCCGCCGCGACGCCATGTTCGCCGGCGAGCACATCAACAACACCGAGGACCGCGCCGTGCTGCATACCGCGCTGCGCATCCCGGCCGAAGATGACTTGAGCGTCGATGGCCAGGACGTTGCCGCCGATGTCCACGAGGTCTTGGGCCGCATGCGTGATTTTGCCACCGCGCTGCGCTCCGGCGCTTGGCTGGGGCACACCGGCCACACCATCAAAAAGGTGGTCAACATCGGCATCGGCGGCTCCGACCTTGGTCCGGCCATGGCGGCCAAGGCACTGCGTTCCTATGAGGTCGCTGGCATCTCCGCTGAGTTCGTCTCCAACGTTGACCCGGCCGATATGGCCGCCACGCTCGATGGCCTGGATGCAGAATCCACCCTATTCATCATCGCCTCCAAGACGTTTACCACTCAGGAGACGCTGACCAATGCGCACGCTGCGCGCCGCTGGCTCATCGAGCAATTCGATGGTGATGAATCCGCCGTGGCCAAGCACTTCGTCGCCGTGTCCACCAATGCGGAGAAGGTAGCCGAGTTCGGCATCGATACCGAGAACATGTTCCCATTCTGGAACTGGGTCGGCGGCCGCTACTCTGTGGATTGCGCCATCGGCTTGTCCCTCATGTGCACCATCGGCCCGATGGACTTCATGCGCTTCCTCGAGGGCTTCCATGCCATGGACGAGCACTTCCGCACCGCACCGCTGGAAGAAAACATCCCCGCGCTCATGGGCCTCCTTGGCGTCTGGTACACCAACTTCTTCGGCGCCCAGACTCACGCCGTGCTGCCCTATTCGCAGGACCTCGGCCGTTTCCCGGCCTACCTGCAGCAGCTGACCATGGAATCTAATGGCAAGTCCGTGCGCCGCGACGGCACCGCGGTCACCGTCCCGTCCACCGGCGAAATCTACTGGGGGGAGCCGGGCACCAATGGCCAACACGCCTTCTTCCAGCTCATGCACCAAGGCACTCGCCTCATCCCGGCGGACTTTATTGGGTTCGCCCGCCCGAAGCAGGACTTCCCCACCGCCGATGGCTCCGGGTCCATGCATGATCTGCTCATGGGCAACTTCTTTGCGCAGACCAAGGTGCTGGCCTTTGGCAAGACCGCTGAGGAAATCGCGGCCGAGGGCGTTGACGAGGCCGTCGTGCCGCACAAGGTCATGCCGGGCAACCGCCCGACCACCACCATCCTGGCTGAGGAGCTGACCCCCGCCGTGCTCGGCGCGCTCATCGCCCTCTACGAGCACATCGTGTTCACCCAGGGCGTCATCTGGGATATCAACTCCTTTGACCAGTGGGGCGTGGAGCTGGGCAAGCAGCAGGCCAATGACTTGGCCCCAGCCGTCTCCGGCGCTGCGGCCGCCGACTCCGGCGACCAGTCCACCGATGAGCTCATCGGTTGGTACCGCTCCAACCGCTAAAGGCTCACTTTTAGCCGCGTTATCCCCTCCCACCCACTCGGCGGAGCGGATAACGCGGCTGTTTTATGGCCTCTTCGGCCCACCGCGATGCAAGACAAGCACGTTCTGCCCAAAATCAGCGCGACATTGGGCGAAACGTGCTTGTTTTGTTAGTGGCCCGCGGAGCTTAGAGCTTGACCATCGGCTCCCAGCCGAATGGAATTTCCTCCGAGTTCACAATTCGGCGGCCGAACGGGAAGCAGGTCACCGGGATCATCTTCAGGTTGGCCAGGGCGGCCGGGATGCCCACGATGGTCACTACCTGTGCCGCCGCGGTGGTGACGTGGCCAATGGCCAGCCACAGGCCGGCGACCAGGAACCAGACGATGTTGGAGAAGGTGGACATGGAGCCACTGCCCTTGACCGGCTGCACCACCGAGCGGCCGAATGGCCACAGGGCGAAATTAGCCATGCGGAACGACGCCACGCCCGCTGGAATGGTGACGATAAAGATGCAGGCGATAATGCCAAAGAGGAAGTAGGCCAAGGCTAGGAGGAACCCGCCGGTGATGAACCAAATGATATTGAGAAGGGTACGCATAGCCTCCACCCTAGCGGGCTACGCCGCGGGGTGAAGCGGCTGGCAGTGCGGGCACCACCAGATGATGCGCTCGAGTTCGCCTTCGTCGCCGCCCTGGTCCACGCCGCCGAGCGCGCCCTTGGTAATGAACGTGCCGCAGCGGCGGCAGCGCTTGCGATTGCGGCCGAAGACATAGGTGGTCTCCCCGACGCGGCGCACACCGGTGGTCACGCGCACCGGGGAGGTGCGGTTAGCCCACATGATGCGCCGGGAAATATCGAGGATGCGGGCGGTATCGACCTCGGCTACCGGCGTGGCGGGGTGCACGCCGGCCAAGAAACAGGCCTCGGCGCGGTATTCATTGCCGATTCCTGCAACGACCTTCTGATCGAGCAGCGCCGCGCCGATGGCGCGCTGCGGCCGGGAGTTGAGCCGGCGCAGGGCTTCCTCGCGGTCCCAGTCGGAGTCGAGGATATCCGGACCGAGGTGGGCGATGCGCTGGTGGTAGTGGTCGGCGGGATAGATGTCCACGAAGCCCAGCTGGTGGCCAACGACCTCGATATCGCGCGGGGCGTTGGCTAGCTGCAGCACGATGCGGGCGGTATGCCCAGGCTTGCGCCAGCGATCGCCTGCGTAGTGGATGGCCCAAGTGCCTTCCATCTTGAGGTGGGTGTGCACGATGGTCTGGTCGAATTGCATGAATAGGTGCTTGCCGTAGGGCCAGACGCGCTCGCACACCATGCCGTCGAGGTGAACGGTGGCGTAGCGCGGCACGCGGACGGAGCAGCCGGTGACTTCGCGGCCGGCCATGAACTGCAGTCGGTTGGATAGCTGCAGGACGGAATCGCCTTCGGGCATAACACCTCCTGTGGATCTTTAGCGGCGGTACCCGCCGCGCGGGCGGAAACCACCATTATTGCGCGAAGCGGGCGGTGGATCATCAAAGCTGAGCTCTTCGATGGCCTCGGAGGCCCGGCGGCCTGCGCGCGGTGTGCGCGGGGCGGCGGCGCGAGCGGAGATGCGCACGCCCTTCGGCGTAATCCCGGCGCCGGCGTCGCGCAGGTGGGCCGCCACATCGGTTTTATGGATGGGGCTGCCATTGCACTTTTCGACGACCAACGGCGACAGCACTCCCCTCGCCACCATATCCGTGAGCGCGGAAACCACGCGGGGATATACCTCGGCGGGGTCGATGCCATCGGGCAGCGATTCGATAAAGGTGGTGAGGGTTTTGCCGCCGCGGGTGAGGTGGGCGATGGGGAGGCCGTCGATAAGCACCACCAGCGCACCGGCCGAACGGGTGGGCCCGCCGGTGGCCTTGCCGTCGGCGTCGTCGCGCTGCGGCCAGGGCAGGGCCGCACCGTATGGGTTGGCCGGGTCGCAGGCGGCGAGAACGAAGGTCTCGGGCTCGGTGGTGCCAGAGGGCCAGCCGGTCACGTCCGGGGAATCGGCCAAGCCGCGCAGGCGGTCGATGATGGCGGGGGTGGAGAATTGCGCGGCGCCGAGCCCATCGATGACGTAGCCGCGCATGGCCTTGCCGGATTCCTCAAAACCGGAGAGCACCTTATAGGCCAGTGCGAAACCGCCGAGCACGTCTTCGGCCACGACAGAGCCGCGGGTGAGCACGCCGTAGCGGTCGAGCCAGGCCTCGCCGTGGGCGACGGACCGGGAGGTGGCATCGGTAGAGGCTGGTACCGCGAGCGACCACCGGCCCATGACATCGGGCGGGGTCCCCGTGCCTGCGGCGTTCTGCGCCTGGGCGAAGGAGGTGCGCCCCATGCGCAGGCGGGATCGGGTGGGCCGCCGCTTCGAGCGATGCGCGGTGCGGCCTGAGCGCGAGCCGCCGGAAGACAGTCGAGTGCGAATAGGCGCGAAAGAATCGGGGCTTACCAGGCCCATCTCTACTAGCCCCCAGAGGGCCTCGCGGGTCTCCTCGGTGGTACCGGGGGCCTCGGCGGCAATATCGGCAAAGAGGAAGCCACCGCCGCGGCCGAGGACATCGAGGATGGAGCGCTGCACCATGCTGACGCCCTCGGCATCCGTTTCCGGGGCGAGTTGAGCAGCATAGTCTGAGGGCAACAGCATGATCCAGGGGTCGGCCGCGCCGGCCTTGCCAGCACCCACAATGAGCACCTCGCCATTGGAGGTGAGCTCATCGAGCATGGTGGGTGAATAATCGCCCACCCGAGCGGGCAGGATGAGCGATTCCCACGCGGAGGCGGGCAGGCGCACCCCGGCGAGCTGTTCGATGACGGAAAAGACGCCATCGGCGCCGCGCAGGGCAGGGCGCTTTCCGGCTGGTGCGATGCTATGCCACTCCGGCAAGAAGCGGGCGAAGGTAGCGCCCGAGACCGGCTCGGTGGCAGCCCTAGCTGCGGCGAGCGAGCGCGAGCGAATCGTCTTGAGCACCGCCGCGGCGCAGTACTCCTGCTCCTCCACTCCCTGGCGGTAGCGGCCTTCTACTACCCCATCGAGAGCGCCGAGGACGGTGTGCGCGGCGGAGACGGAAATGCCGAAGGCTTCGGTGAGATCGCGCAGCACAAACGGACCGCGCGTGCGCGCCCACCGCGAGACCAACTGCGGTAAGGCATCGGAAATGGTGGCCACCTGGGCGGGGATACCGGGAGGAATGGGGATACCCAGGGCGTCGCGAAGCAGGGGTGCGTCCTGGGCTTGGGCTAGGTGCTCGCGCCCGCCAATGCGCACGCGCATAATCCGGGTGCCCAGTTTGTCCAGGGCGGATAGCGGGACGTCGGCGTGCTCGCCCAGCTCGTCGACGGGAATCGGCCCCAGCACGCGCAGCACGTCCGCTACTTCTTCGGTGGTGCGGGCCCGGCGCGAGGGATCGGTGCGCTGAAGCTGGGCGTGAACCTCGGCGATGATCTCCGGATCCAGTAACTCGCGCAGCTCTACCGTGCCCAGCAGCTTGGCCAAAAGCGCTGGGTCGAGGGCCAAGGCGGCCGCGCGCTTTTCCGCCAACGGGGAATCGCCCTCGTACATGAACGCGCCGGTGTAGTTAAACAGCAACGAGGAGGCAAAGGGCGAGGGCTGCTCGGTGGTGACCTCCGCGATGCGGATGCGGCGGTGGCCCAGCTCCCGCATGACCTCCGTAAGCGCCGGCACATCGTAGACGTCTTGGACGCACTCGCGCACCGTCTCCAAGATGATGGGAAAGGACGGATACTTGCGGGCAACGTCCAATAGCTGCTCGGCGCGCTGGCGCTGCTGCCACAACGGCGCGCGCTTGCCGGGATTGCGCCTGGGCAAGAGCAGCGCGCGGGCCGCGCACTCGCGGAACCGGGAGGCAAAGAGCGCGGAATTGCCCACTTGCTCGGCCACGATATCGGCAATCTCATCGGCATCGAAGGCAAAGATGGATCCATCGGGCTCGGATTCGGCCTCCGGCAGGCGCAGCACGATTCCATCATCGCCGGCCACCGCCTGCGGGTCCATGCCGGTGCGCTCGCCCACCCGGGCGCCTACCGCAAGCGCCCACGCGGAGTTGACCGGCCGGCCAAACGGGGTATGCAGCACCACGCGCCAATCGCCCAGCTCATCGCGGAAGCGCTCGAGCACCAGAGTCTTTTCATCCGGGATAACACCGGTGGCCTCGTTCTGCTCCTGCAGGTAGGCCACGATATTGGAGCGCGCATTATCATCGGCATCCGCGATAACTTCCGGCGAGCTAAAGACCTCGCGGCGATACTCACCTAGCGCCTTGCCCAACTCATAGGGGCGGCCCGCGCCATCGCCATTCCAAAATGGCAGGCGCCCGGTATGCCCCGGCGCGGGCGTGACCAATACCTGGTCGCGCGTGATGTCTTCGATGCGCCAACTGGTAGCGCCCAAGGTGAACACATCGCCCACCCGGGACTCATAAACCATCTCCTCATCCAGCTCGCCCACCCGGCGCGGAGCGCCACCGGAGCCCTCGCCCGAGCCGGTATAGAGGAATACTCCGAACATGCCCCTATCCGGAATCGTGCCACCGCTGGTCACGGCCACGCGCTGGGCGCCAGGCCGCGCGGTCATCACTCCCGTCACTCGGTCATAGACCACGCGGGGTTTAAGTTCAGCAAAGTCCGTGGACGGGTACACGCCGCTGACCAAGTCCAGCACGGAGTCATAGACTTCGCGCGCCAGATCGCGGTAAGGCCAGGCCCGGCGGACCATCTCGTACCACTCATCGGCATCGAGCCCATCGTCCCCGGCCGCGGCCACCGCCGCCACCGTCTGCTGCGCCAGCACATCCAGCGGGTTGCGCGGGGTATGCATCTCCTCAATGAGGCCTGCGCGCATGCGCGCTACCGTCAGCGTGGACTGCACCAGATCCGCCCGGTGCTTGGGATAAAAGGAGCCATGCGATACCGTGCCCACAAAGTGCCCGGCGCGGCCCACTCGCTGCAGGCCGGAGGCCACGGAGGGCGGAGATTCCACCTGCACCACCAGCTCCACGGCTCCCATATCGATGCCCAGCTCCAGCGAGCTCGTGGCCACCACGGCCTTGAGCGTGCCCTCCTTCAGCATCGTTTCTGTCATCGCGCGCTCGTCCTTGGACACCGAGCCGTGGTGGGCGCGGGCGATGACGGCCGGGGCCTTGCCGGCGACGTCGACCTGCTTCATCAGCTGGGCCGGGTCGCGGCGGGTCTCCGGCGAGAGCGATTCCGGATCGTGTTCGGCCGCATAGAGCTCATTGAGCCGGCTGGTCAGCCGCTCGGCGGTGCGGCGGGAATTGACAAATACCAACGTGGAGCGGTGCGCCATGATCTCCGCATAGAGGTCATCCTCTATATACGGCCAGATGGACTTGGCCGTGGGCAGCGCGGATTCATCCACGGAAGGCGCGCTAATCCCGATGGCATCATCCACGGTCATCTCCCCGATGGTGGAGCCCTGCTCCGGCGTGGGGAGATCGGACATATCCTCCACGGGCACGTGCACGTCCAGCTGCCACTTCTTTTCCGCGGCTGGGGCCACGATCTCTACCGGCCGGTTGCCACCCAAGAAATTCGATACCGCAGACAGCGGCCGCACGGTGGCGGAAAGACCGATGCGCTGGAAGTCCCCCGCCACCTGCTGCAGGCGCTCCAAGGTCAGCGCTAGGTGCACGCCACGCTTGGTGCCGGCCAAGGCGTGGATCTCATCGATAATGACGGTATCCACCGTCTTCAAAATCCCCGCCGCCTTGGAGGTCAGCATCAGATAGGCCGACTCCGGGGTGGTGATCAAGATATCCGGCGGCTTGCGCACCTGCCGCGCACGCTCAGCAGACGGCGTATCGCCCGAGCGCACGCCTACCGATATATCCGGCACGTCCAGCCCTAGGTTCTCCGCGGTGCGCGCAATACCGGTCAGCGGGGCGCGCAGGTTATTTTCCACGTCCACGCCCAGCGCCTTGAGCG
Source organism: Corynebacterium sp. ACRPQ (assembly GCF_022347225.1). NCBI lineage: Bacteria > Bacillati > Actinomycetota > Actinomycetes > Mycobacteriales > Corynebacteriaceae > Corynebacterium > Corynebacterium sp. ACRPQ. The sequence goes on along the minus strand of NZ_JAKRNF010000001.1, from coordinate 34,070 downwards.
GCGAGATATACAGCACCTTCACCCCGGCGGCGGATCCAGCAGTCCCTGAGCCCACCGGCAGCGCCAGCTGGCCTCCGCGCTCGACCAAATTATTCAGCGCCCACAAGAACGCGGCGAGCGTCTTACCGGAGCCGGTAGGGGCGACTACGAGGGCGTGCTCGCCGCGGGAAATCTTCTCCCAGGCCTGCGCCTGCACGGCAGTGGGGGCGGCAAATACATCCCGAAACCACTGCGCTACTTGGGGCCGGAAGCGGTCGAGGATGTTTTCTGGCATGCCCACACTCTAGTCCGCGTTGTAATGTGGGCACCATGACCGTCGAGATTTCTGATTCCCGCCTGACCAATTCCCTCGCCCAGGGCTGCGGTGAGATCCTTAAGGGTGTGCGCAACGGGGGCCTGCTGCGGGGCCTTTCGCTTGGCGACGCCGGCGATGAGGCCGCCCAAGAATGGATCGCCCGCGTCCTCGAGCAGCACCGTCCCCAGGACGGCATGCTCTCTGAGGAAGCCGCCGATGACCTTGCCCGCTTGAAGAAGGACCGCGTATGGATCGTGGACCCGCTCGACGGCACCAAGGAATTCGCCACCGGCCGCCAGGACTGGGCAGTGCACATTGCCCTCGTAGAAAATGGCACTCCCATCCACGCGGCGGTGGGCCTGCCGGACAAGGGCGTAACCTTCAAATCCTCGGACGTACGCGCGGTCACCGGCCCGCTGTCCAAGAAGTTCGTCATCTCCCGCAACCGCCCGCCCAAGGTAGCTAGCTACATTGCGGAAAAGATGGGCTATGAGACTGTGGGCGTCGGCTCCGCGGGCGCGAAGGCCATGCACGTGCTGCTAGGCGATTATGACGGTTATATCCACGCCGGCGGCCAGTACGAGTGGGATCAGGCCGCCCCAGTGGGCGTCGCCCAAGCATCCGGCCTGCACTGCTGCCGCCTCGACGGCTCCGAGATCCGCTTCAATAATGAGGACACGTTCATCCCGGATATCCTCATCTGCCGCCCCGAGCTCAAGGATGAAATCCTGGAGCATGCCCAGGCCTTTGCCGAGGAGCACGGCGGATTCTAAACTAGTGCGCATGATTGAGACCCCGTACGAGGATCTGCTGAAGAAGGTCCTGGAGACCGGCACTCCCAAAGGCGATCGCACCGGCACCGGCACGCGCTCCATCTTCGGCGCGCAGCTGCGCTATAACCTGGCCGAGTCCTTCCCGCTGCTGACCACCAAGAAGGTCTACTTCCATGCGGTGCTGGGCGAGCTGTTGTGGTTCCTCAAGGGCGAGTCCAATATCAATTTCCTGCAGGACAATAAAGTCCGCATCTGGAATGAATGGGCGGATGAGAACGGCGAGCTGGGCCCGGTCTACGGCGTGCAATGGCGCTCCTGGCCCACCCCGGACGGCCAGCACATCGACCAGATCCAGCAGGCGCTCGATACCCTCAAGAACAACCCAGATTCTCGCCGCAACCTGGTCTCCGCGTGGAACGTCGCGGAGCTGGACAAAATGGCGCTGATGCCCTGCCACCTGCTCTTCCAGCTCTACGTGGCTGATGGCACCTTGTCCATGCAGGTCTACCAGCGCTCGGCCGATATGTTCCTCGGCGTGCCCTTTAATATCGCCTCCTACGCGGCGCTGACCCACATGTTTGCCCAGCAAGCCGGCCTCAAGGTGGGCGAGCTCATCTGGACTGGCGGCGATTGCCATATCTATAACGACCACGTGGAGCAGGTCAAAGAGCAGCTTTCCCGCGAGCCGCGCCCCTACCCGCAGCTCAACCTCCACAAGGCGGAGGACATGTTCTCCTATGACTTCGCCGATTTTGAGATTGAAGGCTACGACCCCCACCCCACCATCAAGGCGCAGGTGTCCGTTTAATGTTGGGCGCAATCTGGGCGCAGTCTTTGGACGGCATCATTGGCGATGGCGAGCAGATGCCCTGGCACGTGCCGGAGGATCTCAAGCACTTTAAGGACGTAACCATGGGCGCGCCTGTCATCATGGGCCGCAAGACCTGGGAGTCCCTCAACCCCAAGTTCCGCCCACTTCCCGGCCGCGAAAACTACGTGCTCTCCTCCCGCGCCCCCGGCCAGTGGTCCGCCGGCGCCCAGGTGCTCACCGCAATGCCCTCGCTTTCCGACGCCTGGGTTATCGGCGGCGGCCAAATCTACACCGCCACCTTGGACCAGGTGGACCGCATTGAGGTCACCCTCATGGGCGTTAATATCGGTAGCACCTACGGCGATAAATCGATCTACGCCCCGGCCATCCCTGATGAGTTTGGGCTTGCCCACAGCACCGACTGGCTCACCTCCGCCAAGGGCCACCTGGCCCTGCCAGATAAAGAGGCCAGCGATCTCCCCATCAAGTACCGCTTTTTAACCTACGACCGAAAGGATGCAGCCTAATGACTGTACAAACCCCCGAAACCACCGCTGACGTCACCATTTTCTACGCGGACTGGTGCCCTTTCTGCGCCAAGCTCATCAAGAACCTGGACCGCACCGAAACCCCGTACGCGCTTGTCGACGTCGAGGGCGACAACACCGACGACATCAACGCCTGGATTGAATCCGTCAACGACGGCAACCGCATCATCCCCACCGTCCTCTACTCCGACGGCACCCACGAGACCAACCCGCCAGCCTCCTCCGTGCGCAATAAACAGAAGGAATTGGCCGAAAGCTAACCCACGCCCCAGCCATTTCGGGGCGCTCCTGCCCCACTGCTATGATTAGCCAAGTTGCACACGCAACCCCGCCCCAGTAGCTCAGGGGATAGAGCACGGCTCTCCTAAAGCCGGTGTCGGTGGTTCGAATCCACTCTGGGGCACCATGTCATGAGTCGCGACATGTTTGACAGATGAGTCGCGACATCGTTAACAAACCGGCATTCCAGTTGCTTTTTGTTCTGGGGTGCCGGTTTCTTCGATCAGGCGAGCAGTGCCAGGGCGCATCGTTCCAAGCAGCAGTACCAAGACGCCGTAAGAACACCTACGTCTGACGGGCGGAGCCCTTTCCCTCTTGGGCTCTAGAAGGTGCCTTAGGCCCTGAATGGCCGCACTCTATTTCGACGCCACCGGATTGGCGTACAGCTTTGACGATGGCCATATTGCGGTTAGGACTGTTCATAGTGTCAAACATGTCCCGACTCACCAGTCAAGCATCACCCGACACGGTAAGGTAGCCCTAAGCGTCAAATATGTCGCGGCTCACCTGTCAAGCATCACGACGATTCCCTCAGGCACAGACTGTCAAATATGTCATGAACTCAGACACCTCCGGGCGCACAAATTGTCATGAGTCGCGACATGTTTGACAGATGAGTCGCGACATCGTTAACAAACCGGCATCTCAGTTGCTTTTTGTTCTGGAGTGCCGGTTTCTTTTATTTCGTGGCTTGGGGCGGGTCTCCTTGTTTCCAGTAGGGCCTTTGATAGTCGCGGGCTGTGTCGATGTAGTGCTCGGTGATCACTTCGCCGGTTTCGGCTAGTGATGTGATGACGTGATTGTCGGCTATGACCATGAGGACTTTTTGTCACTTAAAGGCTCTACCGATGCCTAAGTGGAAAAGCTTGCCAGCGTAACGCACAGTGACTTTGCCGTTGTCCCAGACAATGTCGTTTCTGGTGCGCCATTCTTGCTTTGGGTTATCACCTGGGCTGGCTTTGGGTCCTGTCGTGTAGCTGTGGTGCGGGCTGCGCCTGCCAAGCACTCGGTGAGGGCGGTGAATGTTGTAGTAGTCGCGAAATTCATCTAGTTGTTCTTGCAGTTCACCTATAGTTTTCGCGGGTGGTCTGGCCGTGATCCATTTTTTGAGTGTTTGGTGGAATCTCTCAATTTTCCCTTGCGTTTGCGGGTGGCCTGGGCGGCCGTTTTTCTGCTGAATTTTGTACGTACTCAAGACTTTTTCAAAAGCATTTCGTCCGCCTTTACGCCCAGCTAAGCGGGCAGTAAAGACTAACCCGTTATCTGTAAGCGTCGATGCTGGCGGACCATAGGTTGTTATCAATCGAGTAAGCTCAGCAGCTACTTGTGGGCCTGCAAAAGAGCTGGCAGCGGTAATCGATAAGAGGTAGCGCGAGTGGTCATCGAGGAAATCTAGGACGTCAACCCTGGTGCCATCGGCTAGGAAGATATGGGTGATGTCTGCCTGCCAGCATTCATTGGGCATGGCTGCTTCAAAGCGGATAAATGAGCTTTTAGGCTTCTTTTTCGGCTCCGGGATGATAAGTCCCTCTTTGGCCAAGATGCGTCGAATCGTAGACGTAGACGGGCTGCGTTTTCCGTCTCTTTCAAGGTGAAAAGCAATAGTCTCGGGTCCTGCATCAAGCCCATGACGCGTTAGTTGACGACGGATAGTAACAATTTCTGCCCGCAACTTATCTGGCACGGCCTGTGGATGGGTGTGTGGGGCACGTGATTTCGGCGCGACAGCCTTGGCACCGCCGGCGTCGAAAGCGTTGAGGATTTGATAGACGCGCTGCCGGGAAATACCAAATTGCTTAGCTACCTTTGACGGGCTGCGCTTTTGCTCACGGACTGCTCGGACAATGGCCATATTGCGGTTAGGACTGTTCATAGTGTCAAACATGTCCCGACTCACCAGTCAAGCATCACCCGACACGGTAAGGTAGCCCTAAGCGTCAAATATGTCGCGGCTGATCTGTCAAGCATCACGACGGTTCCCTCAGGCACAGACTGTCAAATATGTCATGAACTCAGACACACTCTGGGGCACCATGTGAAGTCTCGAGACATCGTTCCGGTTGATGTCTCGAGATTTTTCGTTTTCAGCTGCCCCAGAAGCCCCGTAAATCAAGCATCTGGAAAGACACGGCCACAGCATCACGTTTGAATCTTCTCAGTACGGAAATCTCAAGTAAAAGATTTTTCTGAAGTGTCGATACCCGAAATTCTTACTCGAAACGGGGGTAGCGATTCTCCTTTTTTAGCTCATACGGTTATAGTAAATAGCACGTTGTCCGTCGAGATGAGGAAGGGGCGCAGAGATGGAAGGCGAAGCTTATCAAGTTGAATCATCACTGACCACTTCCGACGTCCTTGAACGCACGGCGGAATCGGGGGTTGATGGAGCAGCTGCTGCCACTGCCGTTTCTTTCAAGCATGGGACCGCAAATCTCCCATCTTGGATCGACCTCGACGCTGCCGCCACTATCCTCGGACTCAGCAAACTTCACGTCCGACTGCTGGGTCGAGACGGGAAGCTGAAGACGATGACAACTGACAGTGGGGTTAAGATCGATACGTCATCAGTCATGGGCCGCCTTGAGGGAAGTATTAGAAGCCGTGAAGTTTTCGCCCTCCACGCTGCCCACCAAGGGCGACTGGTAGAGCAAGCTTCATCTGCAATTGGGGCATAGACTTACCCCAAAAATGTATCTGCCCCCACGACTAACAATCCGCTGCGCGCTCGAAGACCTAGGGCTGGACAACTGGGATGACAACGGCCCTATTGGTGACGCGACACACCATGTAAATCATCCAGTCGTAGATCGCGCTATCGAACTATTTCCGCAAGATCGAGACCCGTCAAAAGCCCCCGAGAAAATCAGTAGTGTCAAACCAACGTGCTACAAAATTAAGGTTTCTCGGTTCAGAGGAATTGCTTACATTGACGCGGAAAGTCAAGTGTGGATCGTTGCAGCGGGCAAGCGTAAAGGCCGAGATCGGGATGATTTCTATCAACAATTTATGAGGCGATGTAGGGCAGAAAATGGGTGGTGGCTCCCCAACAAAAGTGACTATGCCTCGAGAACTGGGGACATCAAGGCAAATCGACTATTGGAGTGGCGGCTTGGACTATACGAGCAAGTATCGTCCGTTCTGACGAAGATCGACAGTTCCCATTCACTACGATTAAACGGTGATCCCACATTTCAGATCAACCTGGACGAGATAGTTCAGCATCTCGACAAAAGTATAACCCCCCAATCTTTGCCTGAAGTTTCAGTCCGTCTTATCTCACTTGGCGGAGAAGAATACTTGGGCATCGAGGTTGTTCAAGAGCAGGTTTTTGATCAGCGACTTCAAGCCCTTTGTCTACTCGGTATCGAAACTGTCGCAGCCGCAATTTATGATGACGAACAGTCATGGTCCAAAGATGATTTAACGCCTAGCGGCACCCCCCAGTTTGTTCTCGAATTTAACGAGGAAGTGGGTTTGGGAACGGTCTTGGATCGTCATCACAGCGCCAAGCCGCCGGCATGGTTCAAACCTGGTACGAAACACCACTACGTGAGCCAGGTTGAGAATGGGTCCCACATCAGGTCAGTAGCAGACGCAACAGCTTTCGGTGAACCGGTGTTCGCTCTTTGCGGAACGACGTTTGTTCCCCGGCAGGATCACCACAACCTCGCTCCGTGCCCTCGGTGCATCGCCGTCCACAACCTGTTGCAGAATGCAAAGGAGGGCTAGAACGGTGGCGTAGATAGCCCACCTACCGGGGACGAAAGAGGAGATACTGCGCGCATTAGCCCCAAATTCTCTATGCCCCATTACGTTGTTAGCAGGTCCACTTCAGGGCGCCGAAGGTTCGTACCCTGTCCACCCGATTGGGCGGGCTATGTTTATATTCGTTCACGCCGTCCAATAAGACAGTGAACTAGTCTCTGGTTTCGGAATGGCTTATGCCTTTGCCTGTCTGAAAATGATCCGGGGGTGGTACAGCCGAAAACAGTGACATATTCAAACTGCTAATAGGAACTGGGCCGGACCCCTATTTGGCGGACACCTGATATCCAGCCCAGTCGGGCTGGGAAGAAGGGTAGTCTACCACCATGTCCAGGTACTTCGAACAGTTCAAAAGCGATGTGGCGGCTCTCCATGAAAACAATGAGGCCCTCTCGCTTAACTCAGCATCAGCAGAGCTCGGTATCAACCGTGCCTCGCTGCATTCTTGGGTCAAGAAATACGGCACCGGAGAACGTGCCCGCATTAATGCCGTGCGTGAGAAAGTCCAAACGGCGAATGATTCCGAACGGATCCGCCAACTAGAAAAAGAGAACGCAAAACTGCGCGAAGAACGCGACATCCTGCGTAAGGCCACCAAATAATTTGCCGAAGAGACTTACTGGTGCTCCGATTCCAGTTTGTCTATGACCACCGAACTGAATACTCGGTTAAGCGGATGTGTCACGTTTTAAAGCTGAATCGTTCCTCGTTTTATAAATGGGCCTAGACCCGTGACAATCGCAGGTTAAAGATGTTTTCTGATGCCGTTATTTAAAGTGTCCCGAGTTTTGCCAATCCCCTTTGGCAATTTCATCTTTTGAAGTTAGCAACCCTGAGTTTCACTCCGTGTTTCTGAAATAATGAACTCTATGGACTCTCTCGAACACAATGTTTCTTTCACCGAGCAAGGTATGCCAACCCACCAAGAGCTCGTACTTCCGATCCTAAAAGCGGTAAATGAGCTTGGAGGCTCAGGAAAAACGAATGAGGTTAATGAAGCCGTTCTTGAGATTCTCCCCGACTCAGAATCACTGCTTCAAATCGCTTTTCCTAACCGCCCCAAAGACTCGGTGTTGATGAGCCGAATAGCTTGGGGACGGTCTACCGCAAAGCGCATCGGCTCTGTTGAACAGCCAGCGCAGGGAATGTACCTACTTACAGAAGTAGGCGAAAAAATTCTAAAGCTTGCCGACGAAGAAGCACTTGCTCAAGTTAAAGATCTTGACCGCCAGGCTTTTCGGGCCAAGCGAAAGCAAAAGAAGCTAGAAGAACAACATATAGCTGCGCCAAACGAAGAGCTGCCGGATGAAGATATTATTTCGGACTCTAATGAAGAAGAAAAAGAAAGTGACTGGAAGAGCCAACTGCTCGACCGTCTTCACCAACTTCCGCCCGAAGGCTTTGAAAAGTTCATTATTTATCTTCTACGCCGGCAGGGACTCCAATTACAGCACACAGGCGGTTCTGGAGACGAAGGTGTCGACGCAATTGGTACCGCACCATTGAGCCCCGTACTCTCCTCCCGTGTTGCAGTACAAATCAAGCGGTATGCCCCAGAAGGTAAACCAATTGGCCGAGAAACCGTCGCGCTCTTCCAACGAGACGCACAAACAAAAGGTGCTGAACGCGCGATTCTAGTTACCCTTAGTCGGTTCACGGACCCTGCCCGTAAAGCTGCTACCTCGACAGTGCCAACGGTAGATCTCATAAGCGGTGACCGTCTCGCCGAGCTAATCCGTTCAGATGGCGAATCGGGCGTGAACCTCCGGCCTACAGTTGGTCGTAAATGGTTCGACAAATTTGAATAGCCAAATCTCACTCCGCCGACTGAAAGCTATAACTACCGATGGCCGACATCACCAAGCGATACGCAGTAGACCTCACCCGCATCGACACCGCCCAATACCGAGCTACCAATTCAGCGGGAGCAAGCATTGAATTTGGCAGTGGTGAGGGACTCCTCTCCCCTGTTGAACTCTTGCTAGCTGCTGTCGCGGGGTGTTCCGCAGTGGACGTGGACGTTGTAACGTCTCGGCGCACGGAACCAAAGGCGTTTGATGTGCACGTGGAAGGTGACCGTGTAAGCGAAGATGGAGCATCGCGTCTGTCGGAGGTGCGTGTGGGCTTCGATCTGTCGTTCCCAGATACGCCGGAGGGCAACCAAGCGCGCAAGCTGGTGGACAACCTGATTCGCATCTCCCACGAGAAGGACTGCACGGTATCGCGCACGGTTGAGAACCCCACGCGGGTGAAGTTCAGCAACGACTCGAAATAGCTCCTCGGTGTAAATCTGCGACATGCGGTTTCGCTGCGGAGATAGCTTCGAACCCCTGCTATGGTGCAATTATTAACTACTGTGACAAATGTGATTACTGCAGGAGCTCAACATGTCACCATCTTTCTCCCGTCGCGGCCTTTTTAAGGCTGGCGCTCTCGCCCTAACCGCAGGCGCCATCGGCGCTGCCGCACCGAGTGCAGCGGCGCTCGGACCGGTGCGCGGCACCATCATTGATTTCTCCGCCGGCGTACCTTCCCCGCAAGCAATTAAGAATGCCGGCCATATGGGCGCGATTCGCTACGTCTCCGATAAGCGCCCCGGCGCCGCGTGGATGACCGGTAAGCCCGTAACCCTTAAAGAGACTAAGGCCAATGCGGCAGCAGGACTGCCCACTGCGTCGGTCTACCAATTCGGCCGCGCGGAAACCGCGGATTGGAAACAGGGCGCAGCAGGTGCGGCAATCCACGCACCGAAGGCAATTGCGCTGCACAAGAAGGCAGGCGGCCCCACCAATCGCCCGATCTACATCGCGATCGACGATAACCCCACCCGCGAGCAGTACACCCGCCAAATCCGCCCCTACCTGCAGGCATTTTCCAAGACGCTGGAACTGGCCGGCTACCAGACGGGCATCTATGGCAACTACAACACTATTGAGTGGGCGATCCAGGATGGCATCGGCAAGTACTTCTGGATGCATGACTGGGGATCCAACGGCAAGATTCACCCGCGCACCACTATCCACCAGCTGCCGCACGGCAAGCAGCAGACCATTGGCGGCGTCATCGTTGACGTCAATGAGGTCTACGCCGAAGACTGGGGCCAGTGGACGCCAGGCAAGTCCGCGGCTCCTGCACCGACAAAGAAGCCGACCACCAAGAAACCACAGCCACAGCCCGAGCCGCAGACCAAGGCCCCGAGCAATGGCTCGTCCGACCTGGTCAATCAGCTGAGCTCGCAGCTGCAGAGCACGCACCCAGAGCTACCAGAGCTGCCGCAGGTCACCGCTAATGGCGTGACCTTTAATGGCAAGACGCTGAGCAATGATCAGATTCGCCAGCTAGCGAAGATCGTCGCAGAGACGGTTGCTAAGGCGCGGTAGAACTACTTCTTAGAGGGCTCGGAGGTTTTCTCCGAGCCCTTCTTGTTGTCTGCGGACTTCTTTTTGGACGTGGTGGATTCGCTGGTGGGTTCCTTGGACGAGGACTTTTCCTTCTTGCCCTTGCCGGATCTCTCGTCCTTGTTCTTCTTGTTCGAGGAGGTTGTAGGGGTCTCCGAGGTGGAGGTCTCGATCGGTGGGACGTCCTCGCCGTCTTTGTACTTGAGGAACCGCTCGGTGGCCTTGCCCAGATTCTTACCCGTCACCTCGTCCTTGACGTAGTCGGTGAGGTCATCGGATGAGCCGGTGATGGAGGCCGCGGCGACGAAGTTCTCACCAAAGGAGACCGAGGAGTTGATGGACTTGTCATTGGACCAGCCCCACTTGCTGCCTACCACGTTAGAAAGCTTGGCGGTGCCGTAATCCTGTCGGTAGCCATCCTCAGAGATGGGATCGGCATGCGCCATGGCTACAAGCACCGGGTGGGTTTCATCGCGGTCGATGAGCTGCGAGATGAAGCTGGCGACGTCATACGTGGAGGTTTGCGAGTAGCCCCACTGCTCGCCGGCCTTGGTGGATTCGAGATTGAATTCATCGGCAATCGTGTCGATGGAATCCGGGTACTTATCAAAGAGGTCCTCGGCGGACTTATCAGAGGAGCTAGCGATCATATCCAGCGCCTCATATTTGTCCTCGTACTCGCCCTTTTCCATCACGTAGGTGGCGATATAGAGCTTGATAAGGCTTAGCGCCGGGCGGGCCTCGTGCTCCGAGGCAGAGCCCATGTGCATGCCATCGTGCAGGCGGATATAGGTAATTGAATGACCCTCATCGCCCTCCAGGAACTCATTGGTTTCCGGTGGGACGTCGCGGTTGGTGTCTGTTGCTTTTAAGGGGGCGTCGGCAAGCGCGTCGCTTTCACGCTCGCTATTGCTGCACGCGGTGGTGGTCAAGGCGAGCATGCATACAGCCAAAGCGGCACCAGCTTTCACTGATGCCGCCTTGCGGGTCACAGACGTTCTAAGCACGTCCAACCACATTACCGGTTCTATGCACTATCCAAGCAATTAATGCTGCACGGGTGCCTCCACGCCTACGCCGGTAAGCGAGCGGACTTCCATCTCTGCAGAAAGCTCTTCCAAGTCGTCTGGCTTGGTCATGACGGAGACCAACCAACCAACAAAGAAGGACAGCGGAATGGATACCAATCCCGGCGAGGAAAGCGGGAAGATAGCCCAGTCCGCACCGGGGAACATGGAGGTCTCAGAACCAGAGACCGCCGGGGAGAAGAAGATGAGCACCAGGCAAGACACCACGCCGGTGTACATGGAGGCCACTGCGCCCGCGGTATTAAAGCGGCGCCAGTAGAGGGAGTATAGGATAGTCGGCAGGTTGGCAGAAGCCGCAACCGCAAAGGCCAAGGAAACCAGGAAGGCCACGTTCTGGGTCATGGCTAGGATGCCCAGGATGATGGAGACGATGCCAAGGACCACCACGGTGGCTTGGGAGACGCGGACCTGCTCGGCCTCGGTGGACTCACCATTGCGGATCACCGCGTGATAGATATCGTGCGCAATCGAAGCAGAGGCGGTAATGGCTAGGCCGGCAACCACGGCGAGCACGGTAGCGAAGGCGACAGCGGAAATAATCGCCATGAAGATAGAGCCGCCAATCTCCAGCGCGAGCAGCGGTGCTGCGGCATTGGCGCCGCCCGGCGCGGAGAGGATGCGATCCGGACCAACCAGGGCGGCGGCACCGTACCCCAGGACCAGGGTCATAAGGTAGAAGGCACCGATGATAACAATCGCCCAGGTAACGGAGCGGCGAGCCTCGGTGGCGGTTGGCACGGTATAAAAGCGCATCAGCACGTGCGGCAGGCCGCCCACACCAAGCACCAGCGAAATGCCCAAGGAGATGAAATCCAGCTTGGTGGCGGTGGTAGCACCATATTTCAGGCCTGGGGCCATGATGTCTTTAGCTTCATAGCCCTTCTCCTTAATCTGTTCAGAGGCGGCGTGCATATCAATGGCGTTATTGAACAGAGTGCTAAATCCGCCGCGCAGGGCGATAAAGACCAAGAAGCACATGATCACCACGCCGGCTACCAGCAGTACGGCCTTGATCATCTGCACGTAGGTGGTGCCCTTCATGCCGCCGACCAGAACATAGACAATCATGAGCACACCCACGACGCCCACCACGAGCGCTTGCCACTTGAAATCGTGGATATCCAGCAGCACGGCCACCAAGGAGCCGGCGCCGGCCATCTGCGCGATGAGATAGAAGAGCGTGACAAAGAGGGTGGCGATAGACGCCGCCACACGTACAGGCCTCTGCTTCAAACGGAAAGACAAGACGTCGGCCATAGTGAAGCGGCCGACGTTACGCATGGGCTCAGCGACGAGCATGAGTGCTACCAACCAAGCAACGAAGAAGCCCACCGAGTACAAGAAGCCGTCATAGCCGTTAAGCGCGACAGCGCCAACGATGCCCAGGAAGGAGGCGGCGGAGAGGTAGTCACCAGAAATGGCCAAGCCGTTCTGGCGGCCGGAGAAGCTACCGCCTCCGGTATAGAAGTCCGAAGCCTTCTTCGTGGTCTTTCCAGCACGCAACACCACCGCCATGGTGACCAAGAGGAAGATACCGAAGATGGAGATATTCAGGATGGGATTGCCTGCGGAAGACTCGGCGGCGAGGATGGTGGTAGTCATTACATGGCCTCCAACTCTTCACGGATAGCGGCCGACTTTGGCTCGATATTCTTATTGGCATATTTCACGTAAATCCACGTGATGATGAAGGTGGTGAGGAACTGGGCAAGGCCGAAGACTAGGCCGATGTTCCAGCCGCCGCCGAGCTCGGTTGCCATGAAGCCTGGGGCAAACACGGCGGCAAGAACGTAGACCACGTACCACACGAAGAAGGCCACGGTCATAGGGAAGGTAAAACTCCGGTAGGTGCGGCGCAGCTCGCCGAATTTGGCGGAGTCGCGCATCGCGATGAACTCGCTACCGGTGGGTTCACGGCGCGAGACAGGAGTTGCAGCTACGTCACTCATAGAGCATCGTCTCCTTGGGTGAGAGGAACTTAGGTCACACGAGATAGTGTGTCACTGCTCACTATCCACGTTGATCTGTAAGTTACAGAACATTTTCTGCAAGGTTGTAAACTCTGCCAAGAAAACCTTCCACTCCCCCACCCTTTCAACCCCATAGGCTTCACTGAACTGGAATAACATCTTTAGCAAACTACCCCCGAAGGAAGAATTTTTTACCCCCTGTAAAGATTGTTAACAGCCGCTTGGCAAAAGAAAAAGCCCCCGTGAGGGGGCTTAATCTGTGGTTGACGCTACTCTTCGTTGCCCGGGAATTCGCGCGGGTCATTGAACATACGGCCAAAGCCCTCCTGGCCCTCAAGGGCGTCGATGGCGGATACTTCCTCTGCCGTGAGCTCCAGCTCGGTGGCGGCCAAGTTTTCCTTCAGGCGCTCGGTGCGCGCGGACTTCGGGATGACGGAGATGCCCTTAGACATGAGGTACGACAGCACAACCTGCCCCTCGGTCGCCTCGTGGTCAGCAGCAGCCTGCTCAATCACGGGGTTATTGAGCACAACGCCGCGCGCCAGCGGGGCCCATGCCTCGGTGACGATGTCATTATCGTGATGGAAGGCGCGCAAGCTGGACTGGGTAAAGCCCGGGTGGATCTCCACCTGGTTGAGCACCGGAGAAATGCCGGTGGTGGAAATGAGGTCCTTGAGCACGTCCTCGTAGAAATTGGCCACACCGATGGACGCAATCTGACCCATGCCCTGCAGGCGGGCGATAGCCTCAAAAGTCTCGTTGTACAGGCCGCCCTGCGGCCACGGCCAGTGGATAAGATACAGGTCGAGGTAGTCCAGCTGCAGATCCTTAAGCGACTGCTGGAATGCCTCTTCCACCTTGTGCTCACCCTGGTGGGAGTGCCACACCTTGGAGGTAATAAAGAGCTCATCGCGGGTGACGTCGCCGGCATCCATTGCCTGCTTCAGGGCGGTGCCTACCGCCTCTTCGTTCTTGTAGAGCGTAGCGGTATCGAAGTGGCGGTAGCCCAAATCGATGGCCTCGCGGATGACGCGGATGCATTCCTCGTCATATAGCTTGTACGTACCCAAGCCCAGCTGGGGCATTTCGCGGTCATCATTGAAAGTTACGGTTGGCACAGTCATGCCCTCCATTGTGCCGCAGTTTTTCTGACCGCGCCGAAAACGACGAAACCCCAGGGCGAACCCTGGAGCTAAGCGCTTTTAGTCGGCGCGGATGAGGTCAATAATGAAGACCAAGGTGCGGCCGGACAGCGGGTGCGCACCACCTGCGGGACCGTAGGCCTTTTCCGGCGGAATGATGAGCTTGCGGCGACCGCCCACCTTCATTCCCGGAATGCCCTCTTGCCAGCCGGCGATGAGACCGGTCAGCGGGAACTCGATGGACTGGCCACGGTCCCACGAGGAATCGAATTCTTGGTTGGTCTCGTATTCAGCGCCGACGTAGTGGACCTCCACTACGGCACCAGGCTGCGCCTCAGCACCGTCGCCGACGACGATGTCTTCTACGACAAGGTCGGTCGGCGCTGGGCCAGACTGGGCTTCAATAACAGGCTTATCCATGGGGATTATTCTCCTTGGGAAATCTAGTTTGTTCGTGCGGTCGCATTAAAAACCGAACCGAGCTGCACCTATTATAGGTGCTACCACCCGATTCGGCTTAATTAGGCTGACCGCGGAGCGCTTTAACGCTCGCTACGCGGGGTGACCTTACGCAGGGACTCGCCGGTGTAAATCTGGCGCGGACGGTTGATCTTGGTGTTGATCTCCAGCTGCTCGCGGTACTGTGCAATCCAGCCCGGCAGGCGGCCGATGGCGAAGAGGACGGTAAAGAAGTCCGTCGGGAAGCCCATGGCGCGGTAGATCAGGCCGGTGTAGAAGTCCACGTTCGGGTAGAGCTTGCGGGAGACAAAGTAGTCATCATTCAGCGCAATGTCTTCCAGCTTCATGGCCAGATCCAGCATTGGGTCGCCGCCCAAGTGATCGATGATCTCGTGGGCAGTCTCTTTGACGATTGCCGCGCGTGGGTCGTAGTTCTTGTACACGCGGTGACCAAAGCCCATGAGGCGAACGCCCTTTTCCTTATTCTTCACGCGGTTCATGAAGTCGGTAGCGTCACCATCGTGGTTGTTCTGGATATCTTCCAGCATCTCCAGAACGGCCTGGTTTGCGCCGCCGTGCAGCGGACCGGACAGGGCGTTAATGCCGCCGGCGATGGAGACGAACATATTGGCCTGAGCGGAACCAATCATGCGCACGGTGGAGGTGGAGCAGTTCTGCTCGTGGTCAGCGTGCAGAATGAGCAGCTTATCCAGCGCCTTAGCTACAACCGGGTCCACCTCGTACTCCTCGGTGGGGTAACCGAACATCATGCGCAGGAAGTTCTCGCGGGCGTTCAGGCTATTGTCCGGGTACATATAAGGCTTGCCCTGAGACGCGCGGTAAGCATACGCAGCCAGCATTGGAACCTTAGCCAGCAGGCGGACGGTGGCCTTATCCAGCTGCTCCGGGTCCAGCGGGTTGAGCTGGTCCTGGTAGTACGCGGAAAGAATGTTAAGGGAGGAAGCCAGCACGGCCATTGGGTGCGCGTTGCGCGGGAAGATATTGAACGCGGCCTTGAAGTCCTCATCCAACAGGGTGTGGTGGCGGATTTCGCGGTTAAAGTGGCTGAGCTCTTCCTCGTTTGGCAGATGACCCTTGATCAGCAGATAGGAAACCTCGTTAAAGGAAGCGTTTTCCGCCAGGTCCGCGATATCGTAACCGCGGTGGCGCAGGATGCCCTCTTCACCGTTAATGAAGGTGATCTTGGACTCGGTGGAACCGGTGGAGGTATAACCAGGGTCGAAGGTAACGAGCCCGGTCTCGTTACGGAGCTTGGAAATGTCAAAGCCGGAGTCGCCCTCGGTGGACTGCTTGATGTCCATCTCGTACTCGCCGCCTGGGTACTGGAGCACTACCTTGTTGTCTTCAGAAGCCACGGAAGTTCCTTTCTCTATGTGAAGAGTCACTATTAAGCACTAACTTAAGGAAGCTAGCTTGATACCTCTTCACACTTTAGCAAACTTTGTGACGCCGCCAACAGGATTTGGCCGACTAAAATAACTGCCGTTCGACCGGAACTGTTCTACACTGACTTGCATGAGTACACCCGAACTTACGCTGCCTGCCGACCTCCTGCCTGCCGACGGCCGCTTTGGCTGCGGCCCCTCCAAGGTTCGCCCCGCCCAGCTTGCGGCCATTGACCCCGCGATCATGGGCACCTCTCACCGCCAGCCGGCAGTAAAGAACCTCGTAGGTTCGGTGCGGGAAGGCTTAAGCGATCTCTTCTCCCTACCAGAGGGCTACGAGATTATCCTTTCCCTAGGCGGCGCCACCGCCTTCTGGGATGCTGCCGCCTTCGGACTCATCGAGCGCCACTCCGCCCACCTCACCTTTGGTGAGTTTTCCACTAAATTTGCCAAGGCCGCTGCGGGTGCACCCTGGCTCGATGCCCCCTCCATCGTGGAGTCCCCCGCGGGCACCGCGCCCGACCCACGCGAACTTTCTGCAGAGGCGGACGTCGTCGCTTGGGCACACAATGAAACCTCCACCGGCGCGATGGCAGAAGTCACCCGCCCGCACCCCCGCAATGATCAGCAGCTGGTGGTCGTGGACGCCACCTCCGGCGCGGGCGGCCTGCCCGTGCACATATCCGATACGGACGTCTATTACTTCTCGCCGCAAAAGTGCTTTGCTTCCGACGGCGGCCTGTGGCTCGCCGCCATGTCCCCCGCCGCGCTGGAGCGGATTGAGAAAATCAACGCCTCCGAGCGCTATATCCCCAACTTCCTCAACCTGCAGACCGCGGTAGAGAACTCGCGCAAGAACCAGACTTATAACACCCCGGCAATCGCTACCCTGCTCATGCTGAATAACCAGGTCCAGTGGATGAATGCCAACGGCGGCCTGGACGGCATGGTTGAGCGCACTACCGAATCCTCCACCACGCTGTATCGCTGGGCCGAATCCCGCCCGGAGGCCACTCCCTTCGTCGCGGAGCCTGCGTCCCGCTCGCTCGTGGTAGGCACCATCGACTTCGCAGAGTCCGTCGATGCCGCAGCGCTCGCCGCTACCCTGCGCGCCAACGGCATCCTGGACGTGGAGCCGTACCGCAAGCTGGGTCGCAACCAACTGCGCATCGGCATGTTCCCGGCCATCGATCCGGCCGATATCGCCAAGCTGACCCAATGCATCGACTACGTCTTGGATGCGAAATAACGCATCTCACCCAACATGCCCCGCCGCCTCGCAGGCCGCGGGGCATTTTCACGTTATAGTTGAATGCATCACAGATATGTCCGCCGTCGATAGGCAAAAGGAGCGCCCTATTATGCGCGAGCTGTTCCCAGTTGACAGCGAGTCGACCGAAACCTCTTTGGTGCTGCGCACCGAAGACGGCGAAGAGTTTTTCCTCTCCATCACCGATGAGCTGCGTGAGGCCCTGCAGGGCGAGCAGGAGGAAACCCCGGAAGAGGAACCGGCGGCTCCGGCCATCAGCCTGGCCAAGCCCACCAAACCGGAACCGGTGGAAGAGATAAAGATCCGCCCGGCGGAGATCCAAAACCGCATCCGCGCCGGCGCCTCTGCGGCGGAGCTGGCGGAAGAAATGGGCGTGACCGAATCTCGCATCGAGCCCTTCGCCTACCCGGTCATGCTAGAGCGCAACCGCATCGCGGAGATTGCCAAGCAGGCCCACCCTGTCCGCGAGGACGGGCCGGCAAAGCTCACCTTGTGGGAGGTTCTGGCCACCGCCTTTGCCGCCCGTGGACACTCGCTCTCCGAGTCCACCTGGGACGCCTACCGCCACCAGGGCGAGTCCTGGATCGTGCGCGTCACGTGGAAGGCCGGCCTGTCCGAGAACGAGGCCGAGTGGTACTTCAAGCAGTCCATGTCCTCGCCTGCCACGGTGGAGGCGCGTAACTCAGTGGCCGCGGACCTGACGGACCCGGATTTCGTGCAGCCGGTGCGCTCGCTGACCTCGCTGGGCAGCGGCCGCTATGACGAAGCTATCGATGGCGACCAGCCCAGCAACGTCACGGACCTCACCGCGCCGACCACCCCTCCGGAAGAGCCGGAGGAAGAGGAGTTCTTGCAAAACCCCTCGCCAGAAGAAAAGCCCACCAAGCGCCGCCGCAAGGCCGTCACCCCACATTGGGAGGACGTGCTGCTCGGCGTTCGCTCCAATACCAAGCGCCCTAGGGACTAATCGTGGACATCTCTCACGCAGTACTTACTCTCTGGTACATCTCTCAGCCCAATGCGGAAGAGGTGTTGAAGACCGAGCCCAAGGCGGATCGCGGCTTTGGGCGGAAATTCCTCGCCCAGCTGGATCCGACCTTCCCGGTCACGCCGATTGGGCAATTCCCGCTCAACCGCTCCGCACAAACGGACCCGAACGAGTACTACATCGGCGGCTACCCCGGCATCACCGTGGTGCAAACGGTCTGCGAGGGGGATTCTGTTCTTCTGTCCCAGCTGCCGGACACGCTCCTTAATGCGGTGCCCGCCCAGCGCGTCATTGCGCTGGCGAGCAACGAGAAAGAAGGCTACGCCGGCTTTGCCCTGTGGGAGGGCGGCGATCTCAAGCGTTGCCTGTGCGCTACCCGCGAGCACCTCTACGAGGACACCGGCCTGCCCGAGCCCTTCGAGGCGCCCTACTGGGCAGGCGAAAAGTATGAGCCGCTGGGCGGAATCTCCCTGCCTTTCGAGCCGCAGGGCATCATGGAAGCAGCCCAGGAGTACTGGCTCGACATCGAGGTCGGTCACGATGGCCCGGACCTAGACGTTGTGGGCTACGCGGTCGACGGCCGCCCAGAGCCAAAGATCGACCCGCCGAAGCCCAAGCGCACCGTGGGGGAACTAGCCGCGCAGTCGGCCAATAAGCTGGGCCTGAACGACTATGACGACTACGAGGACCACAGCGCCGAGCCGGAATCCACCGGCGAGGAAATCATCTCCACCGCCAAGCACTTGGGATCGCTCATTGGCAATTGGAGCGCTCAGACGTTTAAGTCGCTCAAGGAGCGCTGGCGCTCATAAAAGGAAATGGCGGCGGCGGTCGCCACATTAAGAGAATCGGTGCCAGGGGCCATCGGTATGCGTGCGCGTATATCGGTGGCCTTCATTGCGTGTTCGGTAAGCCCGGGGCCCTCCGCGCCAACGAGCATCGCCACCTTATCCAGGCCATGCATGGCCTCGGCCAAGTGCACCGCTTCGGGGTTGGGGGTTAGGGAAATGAGGGTAAAGGAGGCGTCGGCAAGCGCCTGCAAGGAACGCTGCCAGGTAGTAAACCCGCCTTCTAAATGGGCAAAGGGCAAGCGCAGCACGTGCCCCATGGACACGCGCACCGAGCGCCGGTAGAGCGGATCCGCCGCACCGGAGCCGAGCAACACCGCGTCTACCCCCATGCCGGCGGCATGGCGGAAAATGGCGCCGATATTTTCATGATCGCCCACGCCCTCGAGCACGGCGATGGTCTGGGCGGAGTCCACGATCTCGCTCACCTCCGGCTCAGGGGCGCGGTCCGCAGCGGCGACCAGCCCGCGGTGCATATCGAAACCGGCCACCTCCGCTAGGGTCTCGCGAGAAACCTCGTAGATGGGGCACTCTGGTTCGCCGTACTCGGAAATATAGGCCTCTACCTTCTTGGGAAAGCCCACGAGGCAGCGCATGGGAAACCGGGACTCGGCCAGCCGGGAGACCACCAGCGGGCCCTCAGCAATGACGAGACCCTCGCCGGACTTATCGGATTTGTTGAGGTTCCGAATATCGTCCAGGCGAGGGTCTGCGGGGTCAGTAATCAGCATGCCCTTAGGCTAGCCGATGGCATTGGAAATCGGATCCATGCCAAAGAAAATCACGAAGAGGCCAGCCAAGAGCCACATGATCCAGTGCACGTCCTTGGCCTTGCCGGCGAAGGTAGACATGAGCGCGAAGGAGATGAAGCCCACGCCGATGCCGTTGGCAATGGAATAGGTAAACGGCATGGTCACGATAGTGAGGAAGGCGGGGATGGCGATCTCCATCTTGGTCCAGCGGATCTCGGTCAGCTGCGCGGCCATCATTACGCCGACGATGACCAAAACCGGAGAGGCGGCCTCGATGGGCACGATCTCATAGAGCGGAGTTAAGAACATCGCGGCGAGGAACAGCACGCCGGTCATGAGGTTGGCCAGGCCCGTACGGGCGCCATCGGCAATGCCGGCGGAGGAATCCGCAAAGACGGTATTGGAAGAAGCAGAGCCCAGGCCGCCGGCCACGGCGCCGAAGCCTTCGACGACGAGGGCCTTTTTCATATCGGGGAGGTTGCCGTCGGCGTCGACAAGCTTGCCCTGCTTGCCCAGGCCGGTCATGGTGCCCATCGCATCAAAGAAGTTGGTCAGCAATAGAGTGAAAATCAGCAGCACCGTAGAGACCACGCCGATCTTGGTAAAGGCGCCCACCAGGTTCACATCGCCCACGATGGACAGATCCGGAATGCCGCCGAGCGCCTCCGGCTTCACGGGCGCGGCCATGCCCCAGTCCTCGGAGCCGGTAAACACCTGGATAATAAACGCGATGATGGTGGTAAGCACGATGGCGATAAAAAGCCCGCCCGGCACGTTCCGGATGACCATGAAGGAACAGATAATGAGGCCGATGACAAAGACCAGCGCCGGCCAGGTAGAAATCGAACCATTAATGCCCAGGCTCACCGGGACGGTGGTGTGCGCGGCGTCCGGCACGCGGGTGACAAAGCCGCCATCCACGAGGCCGATCATGGCGATGAACATGCCGATGCCCACGCCCATCGCCGCCTTCATGGACTGCGGGATGGCGTCAAAGACGGCGGTGCGGAAACCGGAGATGGCCAGCAGGACGATGATAATGCCCTCGATGACCACCAGGCCCATGGATTCTTGCCAGGTCAGCCCGCTGGTGGCAACCATGCTCACGCCCACGAAGGTATTCATGCCCAGGCCTGCGGCCATGGCGAAGGGATACTTGGCAATGGCGCCGAAGAGGATGGACATGACGCCGGCCACCAACGCGGTGGCGGCGGCGACCTGTGGCACGCCCAGCGCATAGCCTTCCGCGTCCTCGGTAGTGCCGAGGATGAGCGGGTTCAAGAGGATGATATAGGCCATGGCGAAGAACGAGACCGTTCCCGCGCGTAGCTCGGTTCCGATGGAGGAACCACGTTCAGAGATATGGAAGTAGCGATCGAGAGTGGCTTTCAACGCCTGCGCCTTTCACGTACAGCGAGTCTTACGCCATAAGTGTGCTGCCTTAATCCTCGATTTCAAAATCCTGGAAGATGGGCTTTTCATCATCGAAGGCCACTTCCGGGTTCTTTTCTTCCCGCACGCGCGTCTGCGAATGCGCACCGCAGCCATAGCGCGAGTGCACCACCCGGCCGTCCGCCGAGTACTCATTGGCGCAGACGCCATAGTTGTCCAACAGCTGCACATAAAACGCACAGGTGCGGCATTGCAGGCGCGCCTTGGCCGCCATATCCGTATTGGGCCCGAATTCGGTGCGCCAGCGCTTCTTGGCGTCTTCTAGGCCGGATTTAGACAAAGTTTCCCCATCCAGGCGGGAATCATCCACGGCCGGTGGCATCAGGTCTCCGGGGCCGAGGTCACCGGGGCGCACGCGATCCTCATAGGGCACCCATTCCGGCGGCTGCAGGGCCTCCCCTCCCGGCACCAGCGCCACCTCATTGACGGTGACGTAGCGCGATCCCTCCGCGCAGGCGAGCACCGCCTGCCATTCCCAGCCAGGGTAGCCAGGCATTTCTGCTTCAAATCGGTGGGTAGCAACGTTTCGGCCCATCCCGGCGACGCCGATATGCTTGCCGACGCCCCCTTCCCCCACCTCATCCAACGCCTCGCGCGCAATGCGCACGGCGCGGGAATCGATCAACGGATTTGCTTTTCGCTTACTCACGCCCCTCATTATTCATTATGGAGCGCACCCGGTGGTACATATGGTGCATGTCGTTTCTTTCCCGCGCCGCCTGCATTCTTCTCCCCTGCACGCTCGTCGCTTGTTCCTCTACCCCAGCAGAACCCGAAGTAGAACACCTCTCCGTCGAGGTTCTCGGCACCGCTTCCCTGCCGCCCAATTCCTTTACGCAGGGCCTCGAAACCGATCCGGACGGCAACCTGCTCCTGGGCACCGGCCAGTGGGGTGAATCCCGCATAGAGCGCTTCTCCCCCGAATCCGGCGAAACCTTGGCCGAAACGCGCTTGGATAAGCGCTACTTTGGCGAGGGCATCACCCAAGCCGGCGATTCCATCTGGCAGCTGACTTGGAAGTCCGGCCAAGCCCTGAAATACGACCACGACCTGCGCCAGGTAGATACGGCCACCTACTCGGGCGAGGGTTGGGGCCTGTGCAATACCGGCGAGGATCTCCTCATGTCCGATGGCTCCGCGACCCTGCGGCACATGGACCCAGAGACCTTCGCGGAGCGATCCACTACCGACGTCACCCTGGAGGGAAAGCCCCTCGAAGACATCAATGAACTCGAGTGCGTGGGCGATGCCGTCTACGCCAATGTCTGGATGGACAACAACATCTACCGCATCGATCCCTCCACCGGCCGAGTAACCGCCGTCATCGCTACCGACGCGATTGATAAGTCCCGCTATACCGACCCCGATGATGTCCTCAACGGCATCGCACACATTAAAGACGATGAGTTCTGGCTTACCGGCAAGCGGTGGGAAGAACTCTTCCACGTTCGAGTAAGGTAAAGGCCCATGGCAACCCGTAAGGAAGCAAGGAAAAAGTCGCTGCTGCAGATCTTGGCCCTCATCGTGGTCGTGGCGGTCATCGTCGCCGCCGTAGTGATCTTCCAAAACTGGTGGAACCAGCGCCCGGGTCCCGATCCCCGCGACATCAAGGTCACCGCCTCCGTGGGCGATAAGTCCATCGACGTCGCCCCGTACATTGCATGCGAGCCCGGCAGCGAGTGCCCGGAAGGCGAGGTCCCGAACCTCACCGTGGGCGATGATGACACTCTCAAGCTGGATATCCCCGAAGAAATCTCCGATCACGAGTGGAAGATTCTTTCCATCTACGATGACCCCGCCGCCAACGATGAAACCGCGCACGGCGCAAACGAGACCACCGAGGTATCGATCCCCGGCTCGGTAGACCCCATCAAGGCCTCTACCGGCAAGCGCCCCCGCCTCAAGGTGGTGGAGATTTCCTCCATGATGATCGGCACCGATGACAACGGCGACGAAACCCCCTTGGCCACCGTGTGGTCGCTGACCACGATGACCGATAAAGAACGAGAAGCCTCCGCGGAGGAATCCACGAAGGCTTCTAATTAGCTATCCAAATCCTTCGCGATTGCGCGGAGGATTTCTGCTACCTGGCGCCCAGTCTTGCGCTCTGGGTAGCGGCCGGAATTGAGCACCGGCTGAATCTGCGACTCCAGCAAGGTCATCACGTCAGAGACCATGCTGCCGAGCTCTTCCGGCTTGCGGGCCGGCGTGCGGCGACGCGGCTTATCCAATACCTTGACCCGCAGCGCCTGCGGACCGCGGCGCCCGGCCGCGAAATCGAAGTCGATGCGCTGGCCGGGGAACAGTTCCTCTACTCCCTTGGGCAGCACGTTGCGGCCAACATAGACGTCTTCATCGCCCGGGTTGCTGACGAAACCGAAACCTTTCTCGGCGTCATACCACTTCACTTTGCCAATAGGCATAGGTACCCACCTCTTCTCTAGGGGAAAATCTTTATTTTAGCCGCCTGGTCAAAACAACAGAAGTCGCGCACTCTGCCGCGACACACCCGCGTTACATGACACAGATCACATATTACCGCCCACCTGCGGAAATGGGCTTTCACCCACCACATTTGTCTCATTTCTTTCCCATTTAGTGCCCATAACGTGACACTTTCGTTATAAACCGCTACGCTGTCCCCCAGACACTTAAGAGCCGTTAAGAAAGTTGCCCTCGCCCGCCCTTTCTTTTTGGTACATATTTTTGCACTTAATGCGGGCACACAGAGAGGACTAACTACATGGGACGCCACTCCGCTAAGAACCGTATGGCCGCTAAGTTCACCGCCGGCACCGTCGCCTTCGGCGCCGCCGCTGCCATCATGGCACCGACCGCTTCCGCTGCCCCAGATTCCGACTGGGACCGTCTGGCACAGTGCGAGGCCGGCGGCAACTGGCACATCAACACCGGCAACGGCTACCACGGCGGACTGCAGTTCAACCCGCAGACCTGGCAGGCCAATGGTGGCGGCCAGTTCGCTGCTACCGCTGACCAGGCTACCCGCGAGCAGCAGATTGTCGTCGCTGAGCGCGTGCTTGCTTCCCAGGGCTGGGGCGCATGGCCGGCTTGCTCCGCTTCCCTTGGCCTGAACTCCGCTCCGACCCAGCGCACCGCTCCGTCCGCTGCCCCTAAGGCTCCGGCCCAGGCACCGGCACCGGTCAAGAAGGCTGCCGCTCAGAAGTCCGATGAGCTGGCTGTTGATGCTCTGTACAACACCATCAAGAACGCCGCTAACTCCTACGGCCTGGCACTGCCTGCGCAGTTCACCGAGCTGTACAAGGCTAACCGCCACGACTTCAACAACTTCTACTCTGCCAACCGCAACGTCATCGACCCGATTGCGCAGATGATTGAGAACATCACTCGCTAAGACATAGCGATAAAGGGCCCATTGCAATAGCAATGGGCCCTTTTTGTATGAAAGAAAAATCCCCGCACCAAGGCGGGGACATACTCTAGCGATTGATGCGAGTATAAGGGTGAACGTAGTTCAGCTTCTCTGCCGACATCGGCAAGATCAGATCATCGCCGTAGGGGCTGGACGCACCAGCAAAAGGCGCAGAGATTTCCGTGATTGCGTGCTCGCGATTTTCGTTCTTCGGCCAAGCCGGGGAAACGTGACCCTTCTTCTGATTCGACATAGCCCTTATTATTTCAAACCTTGCGCAAAAACGTAACTCAAACGATAACTAAACTGGGGTGACATCATGACTCAGTCTTCCCACCTTCCGCATTTCCGCACGTGGCTCGCCTCCCTTGAGGAAGAAAAGCTCGCCACCATCCTCCGCAACCGGTCGGATGTGCTCAATCCGCTACCCCCGAGCATCGCAGCGTTGGCTACCCGCCTGCTACTGCGCACTTCTATCGCGCGGGCGCTCATGAACTGCACTGCACGGCAGCTTGCGGAGATCGAAGACATCGCGCGCCGCGGCGGAGAGCTCGAGGAGGTAGAAGACCTTAATCCGGATATCACCCGCCAGCTCAAGGAGCGCGGCCTGGCCTATGGCAACGTCCTGATCCCTCCCGAGGTCATGCCCGCCCTTCCCACAGGCTGGTCCCTCCTCGACCAGGTCCAGGTCAGCCCGGAGGACATCGCCGAGCTGCCGGACGAAGAACGGAAGGTTCTCCTGACCCTGTCGCGTTCCAATGGCCTGGGCACAACGCGAGATGCAGCCATCGATGCGGATCCGGCCCGGCCGATTCCGCGGCTCATCGCCAAGCAGCTGCTCCAGCGCGTGGACGCCACCACCGTCCGCCTGCCGCGCGCCGTGCACCTTGCGCTCAACGGCAAAACCACCGCACCGATTCCGGTGGAGGGAATCACCGAATCCCCTGCCCCGAATTCCAAGGCCGATGATGCCGGTACCGCGGCCGGACTATCCGCCGTGCGTGGCATGCAGCGCGTCATTGACGCCCTAGGCGCACGGCCGATAGAACTGCTCAAGGACAAGACCGTCGGCGTTCGCCAGCTCACCAACCTGAGCAAAGCCCTCACCATCGATGAAGGAGAGCTGCGTCGCCTCATTGAGCTCGGCATGAGCGCCCGTCTGCTCAGCCGCGGCGAACCGAAAAACTTCGAGGGCAACTTCCTCGCGCCAACGGAGCTTTCTCAGGACTGGCTCGATGCGGGCCTCGCGGAAAAATGGCAGCTTCTGCTCGAGGCCTGGACTGCCTCCCCATGGACCAAGGAAGGCCGCACGCTAGCGCACACTAATGACCGGCTGCCGGAATTTAGGCAAAAGGTCCTGCAGGTCTACCTGCGCGGCGCGAAGCCCACCTTCGAAGAATCCCTACGCTTCCACTTTCCGCTCTTTGCCACGCACACCTCGGACGAGACCATCGCTGAACTCCGCGCGGAAGCCGAGTGGATCGGCGCCATCGCCCTTGAGCGCCCCACCAGCGTGCTTATCGACGCCCCCGACGCCGCCGCCCGCCTCACCCCCGACACGGTCGATTACTTCCTCATCCAAGCGGATATGACGGTACTGGTTCCCGGCCCGCTCGATCCGGAGACCCACCAGCGGCTCGAAGCAGTCGCCGACCTCGAGTCCCCCGGCCTGGCCAGCGTCTACCGCATCTCGGACGCTTCCCTGCGCCGCGGCCTGGATCGCGGCATGACTGGGGAGGAAATCCAGGCATTCTTCGCCGCCCACGGGGAGGTGCCGCAGACGCTGGAGTTCCACATCGGGGACGTCGCCAAGCGCCATGGCACCCTGCGCTCCGGCCCGGCACTGTCCTACCTGCGCAGCGAGGACCCGGCTCTCCTCCAGATTGCGCTCAAGGCGGCGCCCCTGCGCCTGCTCGCGCCCACCGTCGCGGTGTCCCAATTGCCGGTGCACGACTTGCTAGAGCGCCTGCGCGATCACGGACTTTCCCCTGCCGCAGAGGACGAAAGCGGCGCCAGCCTTACAGTCGCGCCCGAACCGGCCACCCTGCCGACGCCCACCGCCCGCCGAGCCACCGCTTCCCCGGACATCGCGAAGGCCATGCGCACCCTGCGCGACGACGCCGCGCCTTCCACGCCCAGCCTCGATGTAGTCCACGCCGCCGCGCGCACTGCCCGGCCAATCACCATCGGCTATGCGGATAAGAACGGCAACGAAAAGAAACGCACCGTCACCCCGCTGACCGTGGCGGGCGGGCAGATCGACGCTCGCGCGGCCGATGGCTCTACCATCCGGTTTCCCTTGCACCGGATCACCTCCGTTACGCTGGAGCCATGAATGGACCATTGATTGTGCAGTCGGATAAGACCGTCCTGCTCGAGGTGGATCACGCCCAGGCCGCCGAGGCCCGCGCCGCGCTCGCTCCCTTTGCGGAGCTCGAGCGAGCCCCCGAGCACGTGCACACCTACCGCATCACCCCGCTCGCGTTGTGGAATGCCCGCGCGGCCGGGCACGACGCCGAGCAGGTCGTCGACGTCCTGGAAAACTACTCCCGCTTTCCAGTCCCCCAAGCCCTGCTTGTCGACGTCGCCGAAACCATGTCCCGCTACGGCCGCGTCCGCCTCCACGCCCACCCGGCCCACGGCCTCATCCTCGAGTCCGATGAGCCGCCCATCCTGGAAGAAATTACCCGCGGCGCTACCGGAAAACTCCTCGGCGCGCGCATCGACGAGAACTCCATCGCCGTCCCGCCCTCCGAGCGCGGCCGCCTCAAGCAGGCCCTTCTCAAGGCAGGCTGGCCGGCCGAGGATCTCGCCGGCTACGTCGATGGTGAATCCCATCCCATCGCCCTCAATCACGACGGCTGGCAGCTGCGTGACTACCAGCAGTACGCCACCGAAGCCTTCTGGTCCGGCGGCTCCGGCGTCGTCGTGCTGCCGTGCGGCGCTGGCAAAACGATCGTCGGCGCGGCTGCGATGGCCAAGGCGGAATCCACCACACTCATCCTGGTTACCAATACCGTCGCCGGCCGCCAATGGCGCGACGAGCTCCTGCGCCGCACCACCCTGACCGAAAACGAAATCGGCGAATACTCCGGCGAAAAGAAGGAAATCAAACCCATCACCATCGCCACCTACCAGGTGGTCACGCGCAAAACTAAGGGCGAATACCGCGCCCTCGAGCTCTTCGATTCCCGCGACTGGGGCCTCATTATCTACGACGAGGTGCACCTCCTTCCCGCCCCGGTATTCCGGATGACGTCGGACCTTCAATCGCGACGTCGGCTAGGGCTTACCGCTACCCTCGTGCGCGAGGACGGCCGCGAGGGCGACGTCTTCTCCCTCATCGGCCCCAAGCGCTACGACGCCCCGTGGAAAGAGCTCGAGATGGCCGGCTATATCGCCACCGCCGAATGCATCGAGGTCCGCGTGGATATGGACGCCGAGGAACGCATGCTGTACGCCACCGCCCAACCTCGCGACCGCTACCGCATCGCCGCCCAAGCCGCCGCCAAACTCCGTGCGGTGGACAAGATCCTGGCCCGGCACCCACAGCAGGCGCTCATCATCGGCGGTTATGTCGACCAGCTCAAAGAGCTCGGCGCGCATCTCGACGCCCCCGTTATCGACGGCTCCACCTCCACCGCCAAGCGCGAGCGCCTCTTCCAACAATTCCGCGACGGCACACTTCCTGTTCTCGTGGTGTCCAAGGTGGCCAATTTCTCCATCGACCTTCCCGAGGCGGCCCTAGCTATCCAGGTCTCCGGTACCTTTGGCTCCCGCCAAGAAGAGGCCCAACGCCTCGGTCGGCTGCTGCGCCCCAAGGAAGAAGAAGCCCTCTTCTATTCGCTGGTCACCCGCGATAGCCTCGATGCGGACTACGCCGTGCACCGCCAGCGTTTCCTCGCCGAGCAGGGATATGCCTACCGGCTTATCGACGCACTAGACTTGGAACAATGAAAATCTTCAAGTTCGACGTAGACGAGTCCTTTGCCAAGGCCAATAACGAGCTCTTGCGCGATTCCAACCGCCTTCGTATCTCCGGCCTCGTGCTGGGCATCCTGCTCATCATCGGCGGCGCGGCCATCTGGTGGGGATTTTCCTGGGGCATTACCATCGGCCTCGGCATGATCCTTTTCGGAATCATGGTGGCCATCGTCGGCTTCGCCGCCGCCCGTAAAGTCGGCACCGCCCAGCAACTCTATGACTCCTATCCCCTCGCTCCGGCTGTCATCGCTGAGGTTAACGAGCGCGACATGGTCCTGCTCGCCCTGGTCAACACCAACGTGGATCCTTCCCTGCCTCCCCGCTGGGCCGCTTGCCTGCGCACCGTGACCGCTATTCCCGGCACCCAGCGCACCGTAGGCACCAAGGTTCCCGTCGCCGCTGTGTCCGGCCGCGCGGACAACAACCACTGGCAGCAAATCACCCCTATGCCCATTGCTTGGGGCACCCCCGACGCCGAAACCGTCACCATCGCCCGAAAGTCCATCCCCCAGGAAGAATGGCAGCGCCTCGAGCGCGCCCGCAAGCGCCTTTCGGACGTGAAGGCCACGAAGTTCGACCTCCTCGTACTCTAAAGCACCATAAGGCTATTTGGTTCACTACCACGTGCTCATCAGCCCGAATCGAATACCCCATCTCCTGCCAAGGACAGCGCGAACGCGCAATGCACTCGGATACTCGGTTTAGGGCATGCTTTGCAGCTCGGTAGCCCTCGAAAAGGAACCGAGTAAAGCACTGAACATGCAGCCATGCCTGGGCGATCAAACCGCGGAGCTTGGGGTTCTATCTTTTCCCTTCATTACTTTTTGTTCGTTGTTGTTGGTGTGTGAGGTATTGGGCCCAGGTGTGGTTCCAGTGGGTGTGGTGTGTGGCTAATGGTCCCGTGGGGTGGTCTAGTTGGTAGGTGCCATCGCGGTGGAGCCAGGCGATGGTTCCGGTAATGGGGTCGAGGATGTAATGGACTCTGCGGTCGGTTTTGATGTTGTGGTGGTGTTGGCAGAGGTTTACTAAATTATCTGGGCTGGTTGGCCCGCCAAGGTGGTATTCGATGCGGTGGTCAAGTTGGCACCGGGTGGCGGGGACGGTGCAGCCGGGCCAGCGGCAGGTAGCGTCTCTGCCTTGGGTGTAGGCGCGGATGTCGGTGGTAGGGGTATAAGAGTCTGTCTCGTCGGCGTTGAGTCGGCGGATGAAGGTGTTGTCTGTGGGGGCGTGGTTGAGGTTTATCCATCCGGCTCCGGGGTGGAAGACCAGGTTGGTCTCGGGGTTGGTGGTAAACGTGTTGATGGCAACGCTGGTGTGGGTGTCTTCGAGTATGAGGTCGATGAGTGCTTGTGCGGCGGTGGTGGTGGCCTGGTTGGTGTAGGCGTCGATGTGGCGGGCGATGATGGTGGCGGTGGCGCTATCGCAGGTTAGCGTTAGTGTGGTGGTGTTATCGGGGTTGTAGTTGATGCGCAGGCGTGGTTCGGGTTGTTGTTCTTTGTCTTCGGGGCGCAGGTGGGTGTCGATGAAGGTGCGGATGAAGCGGCGTAGGTCCGCGTCGGTGGGGACGGTTTGGTTGGGTGTGGTGGGGGTGAGGAAGTCTGCGAGTGCGGCGTCGATGGCTTCGAGGTGGTCTGGGTTTTTGTCTAGGCGGGTGAGTTCGCGGTCGATGATGCGCAGTTTGGTCAGGTCGAGTATCCAGTGCTGTCCTTGGACTTCGGTGACGAGGGGTAGTTGGCGCATGCGGAAGTGGGCGCGCAGGAAGCCTAGGAGTTTGTGGTAGGAGATGCCGAGGTCTTTGGCGAGGCTGGTGAGGCTCTGGTCGACGTCGTCGTCTAGTTGGGGGAGGATGGCGCGGTAGAGGAACCAGGTGGTTTTGCGTGTGTAGGTGCCGGCTTTGCCGATGTGGTTGCCGGGTGCGTTGGTGGTGTAGAACGCTTCCGGTACATCACCATCGTCTAGGGGATCGGTGTCGGGGTGGTCGCCGATGAGGAGGGTGTCTGGGTAGTCGAGGGTGGTATCTGGTTCGGGCGGGGCAAGTGTGGCAGTCATAAGCAGGACACTCCAGCAGAGAAGAACAGGGTTCGTATGTATTTTCTAACGAGTGCCTTTATAGTATCCCGACTGGTGGACATGTGCCTTTTGTGGGGGTGTTTATGTTCGAATAAGGTGTCCTAAATCCGCAGGGAACCCCAGAGTCGCGCCACGACCAGCAACGGGGGTAAAAGCAAAGGTTTAGGGTTGGGCGGCGTCGGCAAGCTGGTTGCGAATTTCAGGGCAGTCAGCAAACTTTCGCTGTAGGCGACCTAAGAGGTCCTCAAATGAAGCCGGGTCAGCTGCCTTCTGAACTTTCCCGAGCAACCCATACGCTTGGTCGCGACCATAGGCATCTTGTGTTTCCAGCTTGTCCTCAATGAGGTGCATGAGAACGGGAACGGTCTGGTCCGGCAGGTGCGGAAGAAGTAGTTCTGCCACATTGCGTTGGAGCCCGGCGTCCGAGGCTGTCGCCCATGCTCGTTGCGGATCGCGTAGGCACTGATACTGAAACATTGCAAGATCCCAGGGCTTATCGCGCAGCCGAGCCTCGATGTGCTCCACTGCGCTATCCCCCACCGCCGCAAAAAGACCTTTCGCTGTCGAAAGCCGTGCAAACGCGTCGAAAACTCGCTCATTGACGTAAGGGCTGCGGTGAGGAAAATGGACGTCGGTAATCGCGGCCCAACCACCAGCAATGTTGAACGTTTCCTTAGCGGGAAGGATTCGCATCGCTTCTTCCGAGTACGTGTAAGCAAGGTCGAACCGGCCGATATCCGAAAGCCCGCTAATGAGCTGCTCATATCCGTCCGTGTGGGTACGAAATACCTCCTCGACAGAACCGGAAAGCACCGCTAACCGACGACCGACATACTCACCCTGCGCACGCTCGCGCAGCTCTTTGAAGCCTTCAGACCCTAAAGCCTGCGCGTACTGTACGGGGTCGATATAAACCTGCTCCGCATACGGCGACTCGAGAACGCCCAAAAGCCACTCGGCCAAGCGCAGACCGTCAACCTGGGCCAATTGGGCGGCCTGAGGTAGTTCCTGGGCCAAGCGCCCCGCGCACCAGATCACGGACCTAACTGGATCATTAACCAGCGGCAACTGTAGCAGAACCTCTTCTAGCGCCCGTTGTGCAACCGGGAAGATATCGTAAGGCTCTATTGACTTGACGCCTTGGATGGTCAGGTGTTGAGGCTCATCAATTGCCACATTCAAAAGCACACCCGCCTGCCACACCTGGTCGGCGTACGCCCGTGAATCGTCGGGGTCAGTCAGATTCAAACCGGAGGGGTTTACAAGGGTGTTGGTTGCTTCGTCAAGCGTCTGCACTACTTCTGGCATTCCTTTAGATCCGCGAGAAACTCCTTCAGCGTTTCCGTGAGCTCCCATATTTGGTTACGCTCCTCCTCAAACATGCGGTCAACCAGGAAATCCACGCCGGCCAAATCATCCGGATGCAGGCTGTCCAAGTAAGCCAGCAGCTTATCGACGCCTTCGAGGCCAAGAATTCCTTGCTCGACCTGGTCCGCCACATAAGAAATTTGCTTTTGGTCCATGGTGAGGAGAATAGCAAAACATAAAAAGAAGGAGACGGTGGTTTGCCGTCTCCTTCTTAGTGTTGGTGTATTTTGTTGTTTTTGTTGTTTGGTGTCGGCGGTGACTTACTCTCCCACAACCTCCCGGTTGCAGTACCATCAGCGTGTGCAGGCTTAGCTTCCGGGTTCGGAATGGGACCGGGCGTTTCCCTGCAGCTATTGACCACCGACAAACATACGAAGCATTAGTACAAACCCTTCTTAGTGCCCACTTTGTGTGGGTGTTGTGTCAGATACTGCATAGTGGACGCGGTCACGACAGTGACTGTTTCTTCATCTTGTTGTTTTGCCTATACACGGAGTGTGTTGGTGTTTGTTGTGGTCAATTAGTACCAGTAGCCTTCACACCTTACAGTGCTTCCAGGTCTGGCCTATCTACCCTATCGTCTTTAGGGGACCTTAACGAAACCTCATCTTAAAACAGGCTTCCCGCTTAGATGCTTTCAGCGGTTATCCCTTCCGTACGTAGCCAACCAGCGATACCCCTGGCGGGATAACTGGCACACTAGAGGTACGTCCGTCCCGGTCCTCTCGTACTAGGGACAGCTTTCTTCAAGTTTCAACGCGCGCGGCGGATAGAGACCGAACTGTCTCACGACGTTCTGAACCCAGCTCGCGTGCCGCTTTAATGGGCGAACAGCCCAACCCTTGGGACCTACTCCAGCCCCAGGATGCGACGAGCCGACATCGAGGTGCCAAACCATCCCGTCGATATGGACTCTTGGGGAAGATCAGCCTGTTATCCCCGGGGTACCTTTTATCCGTTGAGCGACACCACATCCACAAGTAGGTGCCGGATCACTAGTCCCGACTTTCGTCCCTGCTCGACATGTCTGTCTCACAGTCAAGCTCCCTTGTGCACTTACACTCACCACCTGATTGCCAACCAGGCTGAGGGAACCTTTGGGCGCCTCCGTTACATTTTGGGAGGCAACCGCCCCAGTTAAACTACCCACCAGGCACTGTCCCCAACCCAGATCATGGGCCAAGGTTAGATGCTCAATCCGATCAGAGTGGTATTTCAACAACGACTCCACCACCACTAGCGTGATAGCTTCTTTGTCTCCCACCTATCCTACACAAACCGAACCAAACACCAATACCAAGCTATAGTGAAGGTCCCGGGGTCTTTTCGTCCTGCCGCGCGTAACGAGCATCTTTACTCGTAGTGCAATTTCACCGGGCCTGTGGTTGAGACAGCAGAGAAGTCGTTACGCCATTCGTGCAGGTCGGAACTTACCCGACAAGGAATTTCGCTACCTTAGGATGGTTATAGTTACCACCGCCGTTTACTGGGGCTTAAATTCTCAGCTTCGCCAACAAAGTTGACTAACCGGTCCTCTTAACCTTCCAGCACCGGGCAGGCGTCAGTCCATATACATCAACTTAACGTCTTCGCATGGACCTGTGTTTTTGATAAACAGTCGCTTCCCTCTATTCTCTGCGACCCCACAACGCTTCCAGCCGCAAAGACCTTCACGTCGTAAGGCCCCCCTTCTCCCGAAGTTACGGGGGCATTTTGCCGAATTCCTTAACCACAGTTCACCCGAACGCCTTAGTATTTTCAACCTGACTACCTGTGTCGGTTTAGGGTACGGGCCATACACACACATCGCTAGAGGCTTTTCTCGACAGTACAGGATCACCACCATCAACCCCATTGGGTCTACGCATCACGTCTCAACCAAATGTGTGGCGGATTTGCCTACCACACGATCTGCACGCTTACACCACCAATCCAATAAGTGGCGTGGCTACCTCACTGCGTCACCCCATCACTTGAACCACACATCAGGCCCCACGACATCAACACCACCAA
>NZ_JAKRNF010000019.1:0-35914 GCF_022347225.1 Corynebacterium sp. ACRPQ | reverse complement strand
ATGGAAGGAGCCCGAGTATCCGGCTGGAAACAAGCCATCAACCAAATGGCCGTGGCCTACCCCGACCGCTTCGACAAATACCTATAAACCCAGCCCCACACACAAACAACTTGACACGCTCGGCAGCCTAACGAGCCGTTAGGCCAGGCCCAATAATTGCTTGGCAAGGTCAATGGCGTCAATGAAC
This sequence comes from Corynebacterium sp. ACRPQ, assembly GCF_022347225.1. Classification (NCBI taxonomy): domain Bacteria; kingdom Bacillati; phylum Actinomycetota; class Actinomycetes; order Mycobacteriales; family Corynebacteriaceae; genus Corynebacterium; species Corynebacterium sp. ACRPQ. The sequence goes on along the minus strand of NZ_JAKRNF010000019.1, from coordinate 35,727 downwards.
GGGAAGAACTCGTCCGTGGCATCGTCGACACCGGACGTGCGGGCTGTTTCCGTGAGGATCAATTTTGAACTCGAAGAGGGCATTGACAGGCGTCCATAATTAATGAACCGAGTTCTAGCGAAAATGTGGTTTCCTGAACCCCTAGGTACTCTAAGACGCCTTCCAAGGAACCTGACTTCAGGATGATGCTCACATTCTTCGTTCATAAACTTAACTACTGAAGGCAGAGGTCGAGTGCTTTTAAGTACGCACTAGGCTTAATAGCCGAAATCCGAATACACCTTCCCAACCCAAGGAGAACTCATGACGCACCGCGCGGACGAAGGCCTCGAATCGGCAGCCGCATCGGCACTGGAGCCGGCATCGTCGGGTGCTGCTCCCGTTCCGCAGGCTGGCAACCAGGAGGCGCGGCGGGCGGATCTGCGCCGTTGGAAAGCGATTGCGCTGTCGTTCCTGATTGGTGCGGCGGTGATCTTTTTGGGGTGTTCGTGGTGGCAGGCGTCGGAAAGCGGGGCTCCCGTCTGGGTGGGCTACGTGCGCGCAGCGGCGGAGGCCGGCATGGTGGGCGGTCTGGCGGACTGGTTTGCGGTGACCGCGCTATTCCGCCGGCCGTTGGGGCTGCCCATCCCGCATACGGCGCTGATTCCGAATAATAAGGACCGCGTGGGCGATGCCTTAAGTGACTTTGTGGAGGAGAACTTCCTTACCGCGGATGCGCTTAGCGCCAAGGTGCGGGAGGCGGAGCTGCCGCTATGGCTGGCACGCCAGGGTGTGGAGCCCGGCAAGGCGGAGGAGGTCTCCGCGTGGATTGGCGAGCGCGCCGCCAGCGTGGTGGAGGATCTCGACCCCGAAGAGGCAGAGCAATTCATCCGCACCCAAGTCATGGACCGCCTGGCCGAACCAGAGTGGGGCCCACCGCTGGGTAGGTTGCTGGAGGGCTATATTGCTGACGGCAAGGCTCGTCCGCTGGAAGACGACCTCATTGAGTGGGCGCACGGCAAGATTCTGAGCATGGAGCCCACCGTGGTCACCGCCATCGACGAGCGCATGCCGGGATGGGCGCCGCGCTTTGCCCGCGAGATGGTGGGGGAGAAGGTCTATACCGAGCTCGTAGAATTCGCCGATGAGGTGCGCCGCAATGGCAACCACGAGGCCCGCCTGGCCATTCGCCGCAACCTGTCCAAGCTGGCCTCGGATCTGCAGTGGGACGAGGACATGCGCGGGCGCATTGAGGGCATCAAGCAAGAGATGCTCGCCTCCGACCAAGCCCAGCAGGCACCGGCGGCCATGTGGCGCACGGTATCCACCACGCTTATTGACCAGCTCAATGACCCAGAGTCCTTCCTGCGCCAGAAGATTACGGCGAAGGTAAAGGAGTTGGCGCACCGCCTGCTCGAGGACTCCGAGTTCTTGGCCCAGGCCAATGCGCTCGTGGACAAGGCCGCGCGCTACGCGGTGGAGAAATTCGCGCCGGAAATTATCGCGATTATCCCGGAGACCATCAAGCGTTGGGATGCGGAGGAAGCCTCCCACAATATCGAGCTCATGGTGGGCAAGGACCTGCAGTTTATTCGTTTAAACGGCACTATCGTCGGTTCCCTGGCAGGATTGGTGATATTCGCGATCAACCACCTTATCTTTGGTGCTTAGACACAAGGAGTAATGAGCAATGAGTGATAATAAGAAGATTTTCGATTCCCTGAAGGATGCCGGCAGCGCTGCTTTTGAGGTAGCCAAGGACTTCGGCGGCCGCCTGCAAGAAGAGCGCACCCAGCACGCTCATGGCGCGCAGGCACAAAGCCCCTACGGCGCCACCGGCAAGGATGGCCTAGTGGACAAGGCCACCGCCACCGCGAAGGAATTTGGTGCTTCCTTGAAGAAGGCCGCGGACGGCACCCGCGAGTCCGCGTCTTTCGCTGACGCCAAGGGCAAGTTCTCCACCGCCTATCAGGAGACCCGTGGGGGCGTTATGGATGCCTATAATTCCGCCCAGGCCCGTCGCGCGGAAAAGAAGAACGGCGCGCGCCCCGGCCAGAATTCGGCTCCTTCGCAGGGCGATAATATTATCGATGGCGAAGTAATCGATACCGACGACCCGAAGAATTAATCTGCATGGACATCCTTCTATATCTCGCATTCCGCTTTGATGCCATCATTTTCCAAATCCTCACCCTGACCGCCATCGTCGGTGCGGTGCTTGCCGCCGCCACGCGCGAGGACGCCTTCCGCGCCGGCGACCGTCAGGGCAAGTGGGTGTGGGTTGGCCTGCTGGCAGGCTCGGCGGTAGCGATGGCCACCGGCATGCCATTCCTGTCCTGGATCGGCACGGTCATTACCGGCGTGTACTGGTTTGATGTGCGCCCGCAGCTCAAGGCCATTATCAACGGCGATTACAGCTACTAATGCTTAACCTGCTTGCTGCCCCGGCCGCGATGGTCAAGGACCGCGCCGCCGATAACACCGTCGTGGTCTCCCCACACCACGTTTCTATTGCCGCGGGGGCCGGCGCGGCCGATATCATCTCCGTCGCTGGCTATCCCACCGGCCGCCACCACACGCTCATTAAGGCCTCTGAGGCGCGCTTGGCCATCCAATCGGGCGCCAGCGAGGTGTGGGTCAGCCTCGATGAGATCGTGACGGATGCCAATGCCGTGCTCTCCGAGCTCATCGCCATCCGCGAGGCCTGCCCCGATCCGGCCCGCTTGGGCCTCATCGTGCCGGAGGCTGTGGGCGCAGATGCGGCCGATGCCGCGGATGCTGCGGTTATGGCTGCACAGCAGGCCGGCTACCAGCGCCTTATTGTGCGCAGCAGCGAGGCTGCGGCCGCGGAGCGCGCGGATTCCGGTGCCGGTGAAGAAGGCATGAAAAAAGGACCGGCGTTGGCCGCTGCCACGCTTCCGGTCCTCGAATTTCCCGTTGCTTTGGTTTAGGCGGCTTCCTTCTGCGCGTCCTGCTGCGGCGCGCCATTGTTGGCCCCACCATTGCCGGTGGTGCCCTCGCCGCCGGCCAGCTTATCCATGTCGTTCATCGGAACATCAGTGCCGGTGATGGTGAGCTTGAGCTCGCCATCGAGCACCTCCACGGAATCGACGTTCATGTCCGAGCCTACGAACTGATCCGACATGCCGTTTTGCAGCGCGGAGGAGATGGCTTCGGTGGCCTGGTCCGGCAGCTCGAGGCCGAAGATGGAGGCCTCGGTGGCGCGGATCTCCAGTTTTCCATCGTGGGCAGTGGGCTCCAGCGAGAGGTTGGCTAGGCCGCCGGCGAACTTCACGTCCAGCGCATGGTCCTGTTCATTGGCGGTGATCTCTGTAACCACCATATTGCCTATCTTCTCGCTGCCTGCCTGCTCGGAAATGCCCTTCTGGAAGGACGCCAGCAGGTAGTCATCCGGCACGGTGGTAGAAGCGCGCAGCTTGCCGGCCACCGGGTTGTCCTGGTCCGTGCTCATATCTTCCACGTGGATCTCGGAGGCAGGCTGGCCCTTGATCTCGGTGCCGTCGATTTGCAGGGTGGACGGCGTGGTCATATCCATCTGGGAAATGGAGCCCTTAAACAGACCCAGCAGGAGCGGGCTGCCGCCGAAGCTGACGGAGGGGTCTTCCTTGACCTGGATGCCCTCTTGCTCAGCGGCCTCGTTGAACTGCGAGGTCATCTGGTTGCCAATGAACCAGCGCAGGCCAAACTCGGCCAGCAGAATGAGCACGAGGAGTGCTACGAGGATGCCAATGATGATTTTCCAGGCGAGTGAGCCCGCCGATTTCTTCGAAGCCATGCGTACCAGTGTGGCGCATGAGACGGCGTGGGGCAAAGTCTGCGGGAGCCTTCGGACACATTGCTAGGCACTTCACAGCTGCGCCGCACTGTCACGGCAACGCGGGGAAATTAGCTCTGCGGCGCCACCGATTCCCAGTCCACGGTGAGCACATTATCGCGCAGGCGCCGGCGGACGGGTTGGATGTTAAAGGGGGCGTCGGCAAGCGCGGCTCGTGCCATGCGCCAGCGCACGCGCGGGCCGTAGGGTGCCCACCCCGCCGCGTGGTCCCAGGCCTCGTCGGCGGCCTGAAGCAGCTCGTGGATGGGCTCGCCGGGCACGTTGCGGTGGATGAGGATTTTGGGCAGGCGCTCGGCAATATCGGAAGGGCGCGCCACATCAAACGGGTCCCACGCCAGGGTGAGCGTCCGCGGACCATGGGCATCGAGCAGCAACCAGGCCGCGCGCCGGCCGAGCTCATCGCAGGTGCCCTCCACAAAGAAGCCGCCTGGGGCAAGCCGGGAACATACCGTCTGCCAGGCCTCTTCCACCTGGTCCACGTCATACTGGCGCAGCACATTAAACGCGCGCACCAGCTGCGGCCGGTAGCCGGCCAGCTCAAAGCCACCGAGTTCGAAGCGCACGCCATCGCGCGGCGGCAGCACCCGGTCCGGGTGGATTTCCAGTCCGCGCACGTCTACCCGCGGATTCGCCCGGCGCAGCCACCCTGCCCACTCCACGGTGGTCGCATACGAGGCCCCGTAGCCCACATCGAGTGCCAGCGGCGTATCCACATGCCGCAGCAGCGCGGAAACCTCCGGGTGCGCGAGCATCCACCTATCGCAGCGGCGCAGCCGGTTGTGGTTGGTGGTACCGCGGGTAATAACGCCAAAAGGCCGACCCGCAGCTGCGCTGGCGCGCAGATTATGTGCGTGGTCGGCCATAGATTCTGGGTCTTGAGAACTTAGGCGTTCTCAGAAATCCACTGTTCGGTCAGCTTGCCCTCGTTATCGAAGAGCTCGCCCAGGGACTCGCCTACCTTCGGCTCGATGGCGGCGCCCATCATCGGGATATTGACGGAGATCTCGTTGACGTAGGACAGCTTGGTCATTTCGCCTTCGCCGGCCAGGGAGATATCGCCCTTGAAATCAACCGGGGTGCCCTTGACGTCCGCGGTGTAGTTAACGTCAGCAGCCTCACCGTTGAGCTCGCCCACGGTAACCACGCGCTTGACCTTCAGGTCCTGGGAGACCATGGCGCGCACTGCCTCTGGCAGCAGGGTGGTCGGCAGAACCTCGAAGAGGGTGGCTACGTTATCGCTGAAGTCGTGCACCTGGCCCGCCTCGGGGGAGAGGTTGGCCACGATGTACTCCCAGTATTCCTTGGTGAGCAGCGCCTTGTGAACCTTTTCGATGGGGTGATTGATGGTTACGGTGTTTTCACTACGGGTTGACATGCCTAACAGACTACCTTGGTAGGCGTGCTTGATAAATCTTTGACGCAACAGCTCACAGCGATCGACGGCGTAGAACTGGACCCCGCCGCCACCTTCGCGGACCTGACTACGCTGCGTGTAGGCGGAAAACCGCAGGCCGCACTGCGCTGCTCGCAGCCGGAGGCCGCCGTTGCCGTGGTGCGTGCCCTTGATCACGCCGAAGTGAAATTCATCGTCGTTGGCGGCGGCTCCAACCTCTTGGTGGCCGATGGCGCCGTGGATCTCGTCGCGGTCGTCCTTGACTTTGATGAGGTTTCCATGGACGCCGAAACCGGCGTGGTGCGCGCGCAGGCCGGCGCCGTCTGGGATGACGTGGTGGCCCGCTCCGTGCAGCTTGGCCTAGGCGGCATCGAGTGCCTCTCCGGCATCCCCGGCACCGTGGGCGCGGTCCCCGTGCAGAATGTGGGTGCCTACGGCGCGGAAATCTCCGAGGTCCTTAGCCGCGTGCGCCTTTATAACCGCCGCACCGATACCGATGAGTGGGTCCCCGCCTCCGACCTGGACCTGGCTTACCGCTATTCCAACCTAAAATTCACCGGCCGCGCCGTGGTGTTGGAGGTGGAGCTCCAGCTCGATACCGAGGGCCTTTCCCGCCCACTGCGCTTTGGTCAGCTCACCCAGAATCCGGGCGAGCGCCGCCCCGTGGCCGAGGTCCGGGAGGAGGTCTTAAAGCTCCGCCGCGGCAAGGGTATGGTGCTCGACCCCACCGACCATGACACCTGGTCCGCCGGCTCTTTCTTTACCAACCCGGTGGTGGACTCCGCTCTTGCCGACGCCGTCCAGGCCAAGGTCCGTACCTCGCTTGGCGACGCCACCGCAGACTCCATGCCCCGCCACCCCTCTGCCGAGGCCGGCCGGGAAAAGTTGTCTGCCGCCTGGCTCATTGACCGCGCCGGGTTTGCCAAGGGCTACCCGGGCTCCGGCCGGGCCACGCTCTCGACGAAGCACACGCTGGCGCTGACCAACCGCGGCGAGGCCACGGCCGCCGATATTGTGGACCTCGCCCGCATCATCCGCGACGGCGTCCACGAGACCTTCGGCGTGGAACTCGTGCCTGAACCGGTGTGGATCGGCCTTTCCCTCGACGAGTAGCGCGCGACTGCGCTTTCGCTCCGAGTCTCGGGGTCTAAAACCTCCAAAGCAGCCACGATAGCGCCCTTTACCACGCGGTTTTCGGGTCTATCGTGGCTGCTTTTTCAGTTCGACGCCTATCGCGCCGGCGACTCGCTTAGGCGGCCATGACCTGGAGCCACTCATCCTTAGCGCCCAGGAATGCGCGGGCCGCCTCCTGCGCGCCCTCCAAGCTGTGGTGCGCACCCCAACCGCACTGCTCTTCGTTGGCGGCCGGTACCTCGGTAGCGTTAAGAATATCGTTGAGCGCGCCTTCCACCGCGCGCAGCAGCTCGTCCTGCTCCATGCCGTTGGTGATGGCGTAGAAGCCGGTGCGGCAGCCCATCGGGGCGAAACCGATGAGCTTATCGGTGTAGTTGCGCATGAAGTTTGCCATCATGTGCTCCACCGAGTGCAGCGCCTTGGTATCCAGGTGGTCCTGGTTAGGCTGGCAGAAACGCAGGTCATACTTGATGATTTCGACGCCGCCGCCCAAATCCGTGCGGTCGGCCACGCGGATATATGGCGCGCTGACTAGGCGGTGGTCGAGTTCGAAGGACTTAACGTTGAGCTTTGTGTCATTCTGTTCAGTCATGCTTCTCCAGTGTAATCACGGTTGAGTGTCACTTCCTGAAATAGATTCTTTACCGCATACGCTGGGATAATATGAGCACTCTGGACGACGCCGCCGAGGCCCCCGGCGCCGCACGCACCCCTGGGGACTTGCCTTCTGCCGTACAGCCTGACGGTGAGCGGCCCGCCGGCGAGCAGCCCGCCGGCCGCCAGCCTGCCGGCACTCCGTCGAGCGCCGCGGCCACTCCGGTGAGCGAATCCGGGTACGAGGGGGCGGATAAGATCGTGCCCAGCACCGCGCCCACCGTGGTCAAGATTGCGGGCCATACCGAGGAAGTAGATCCCCTGGCCCGCGGCAACCGCTTGCGTAAGGAAAGCTGGGGGCTGGTGGTGCGCCGCGTGTGGGCCGATTTCTTTCATGATGCCTTGATGGATCGTGCGGCCACGATGACGTACTTCACGCTCATGGCCTTTGCCCCCACGGTGCTGGCTGCCTATTCCATCGCCACGCTTATTTTCTCCTCGCGACGTGCCGAGGTGCACGAATTAACCTCGCAATTCATTGCGGACTACGTGCCCAGTTCCATGACGGAGCAGGCCGAGAAATTGGTTGGCTCCATCATTGGTTCCACGGCGCAAGGTACCTTCGCGCTGGTGGTATCCGTGCTGATTTCGCTCTTTGCCGCCTCGGCCTATGTGCGCGCCTTCTCGCGCACGGCCAATACCGTCTATGGGCGAGTGGAAGGCCGTGGAATCATCCGCACCTGGGCGCTGATGTGGGGGCTGACCATTGTTCTCGTCATCGGTGCGGTCATCGTCCTCTTTGCTAACCTGCTGCGCGATACCATCGTGAGCGGCGTTATCGATCCGCTCGCGGGCAAGTTGGAGATGCAAGGCACCGCGGACTTTTTGGGTGGGATCTTCATGCCAGTGTGGAATTGGCTGCGCTTCCCGCTCACCGTGGTGATTGTGCTGAGCTTGATCGCTATCTTGTATCACTTTTCCCCGAACGTGCGGCCGGCGCGCTTTCGATGGATAACCCTAGGCTCCGTTGTGGCGCTGAGTACCAATGTCGTGGTGTGGGGAGCATTTGCGCTGTATACCCAGCGCTTTGCCGGAGCCAGCGTCTATGGCGCCTTCAGCCTCATCATGGCCGTATTCATGGCCGTGTGGCTATCTAATACGATGCTCATTTTGGGCATCAAAATCGATGCGGAGGTTCTGCGCGCCAAAGAACTGCAACTGGGCCTGCACGCCGCGCGGCATATTCAGGCCCCGCCGCGTTCCGACGCCGCCGCTAAATCCCAAGCCCGCGCCCAGCACGATCTTGAGGAGCGTTCTGAGCGCATCTACAAACAGGCGGTGCGCCGGGAAGGGCTTGGAGAAGGCTAGCCCTGGTTGAGTAGCGCGAGGAGATCGCGCTGGACATCGCGGCGGCGCAGCTTGCCCAGCTGATCGCCGGCGAGCTCATCCATGGCAAAGAAGCGCTGCGGGACCTTATAGCGCGCCACCAACCCACGGCAATGGTCGCGCAAGGCGGACTCGTCGAGCTGCCCGCCGGGGGTAAGCACCACGCAGGCGGCGATATCCTCAGAACCATCGGAGCGAGGAACGCCCACGACCGCGGCCTGGGCGATATCAGGATGGGAGGTTAAAGCCTCCTCGACCTCGCCGGGATAGACATTGAAACCACCGGTGATGATGATTTCCTTGATACGGCCCACCAAGCGGATATGGCCATCGGGATCGCGCACGCCCATGTCCCCGGTGCGGAACCAGCCGTCGTGGAAGGCGGCGGCGGTGGCGGGGGCGTCGGCAAGGTAGCCGCTAAAGACTTGCGGGCCGCGGGCGAGGATTTCGCCGGCCTCGCCATCCGGCTGGGTGCGGCTGAGGTCGTGAGGATCTCCGATGCGCAGCTGCGTATCCGGCAGCGGCAGGCCGATGGTGCCGGCGCGCCGGGTGTCATCGAGGGGGTTGATAGTCAGCACGGGAGAGGTCTCCGTAAGCCCATAGCCTTCCACCAGCATGCCGCCGGTGCGCGCCTCCCATGGCTCGATGATGCGCGAGGGGAGGGAAGCCGCGCCCGAGATGGAGTAGCGCACCCCGCCAAGATCCGCGGGCGCGTCAGAAGGGGCTGTGTCTGCGGCCGCGGGAGTGGCCACCATGGCGCGCTCGTAGATGGTGGGCACGCCCGGCATCCAGGTGGGACGGCGGGCGGCAAGCGCCTTGGTCACCGCGTCGGTGTGTGGGGCAGGCAGCAGGATGATCTCGGCCGCACAGCGCACCGCGAGGAGCACGCTCATCGTCAAGCCATAGGAATGGAACATGGGCAGCGCGGCCAGAAAGCGCTCGTGGCCAGCGCGCAGCGGGGCTTGGGTTTCCAGCTGCAGGCAGTTGGCCGCGAGGTTGCCGTGGGTTAAGACCACGCCCTTGGGGCGGGCGGTGGTGCCGGAGGTGTAGAGGATAAGGGCGGCGTCGGCAAGCGCGGCAGGATGCGGCTCCACCGGGGCGCCGCTGAGGGGAAGCGGCTCGCTGAGGGAAACGGTAATGGTGGTCTCAACCTGCGCGGACACGGTGGGGGCGATGTCCTCCCAGGCAATCGCCACGCGGGCGCCATGGTGGGCAAGCAGCGGGGTAAGCTCGTGCGCGGTATAGCGCGGATTGTGCTCCACCACCACTGCGCCCAGGCGCAGGATGGCGAAGAATGCCACCACGTGCTGCGGGCAATTGGGCAGCAGGAGCGCCACGCGGTCGCCGGGGCGCACGCCCATCTTGCGCAGGGCCCCAGCCGCGGCCGCCACCTGGGCGTCGAGCTCGCTATAGGTGAGCGTGTGGCCAGCGAAGTAGGTGGCGGGGCGCTGCGGAAACCTGGCGACGGCCGCCGCGAGGAAATCCGTCAAGGTAGCGCCGTAATGAATATCTGCCATAGCCGCTAAGTTTAGGCCTTTGCCTCCAGCAGCTCGAGCAGGTCCTTGCGCACCTGGTGGCGGCGAATCTTGCCCAGGTGATCGCGCGCCAGATCCTCAAAGTGGTAGAAGGTGCGCGGCACCTTATAGCGGGTGAGGCGCTCGCGGCAGAATTCCTTCAGGCCTTCTGGATCGAGCACGGCGCCATCGCGCAGGGTGACGCAGCCGACGACATCCTCGGAGCCATCCTGGCGCGGGCGGCCCACGGCGGCGACATCCACGACGTCGGGATGCTGGGCAATCGCCTCTTCTACCTCGGCGGGGTAGACGTTGAAGCCGCCGGTGATGATGATTTCCTTGATGCGGCTGACCAGCTTGATATAGCCATCCGGTTCCATGAGTGCCATATCGCCGGTGCGGAACCAGCCGTTGTGGAAGGTCTTTTCGGTAGCGGCGGCATTGCCAAAATAACCCTGGAAAATCTGCGGGCCGCGCGCGAGCATCTCGCCCGGTTGGCCATCGGGTTGGGTCTCATCCAGATTCTCAGGGTTGGCAATGCGCACCTCCGTATCCGGGAAGGGTACGCCTACATAGCCGGGGCGGTGCTTGCCGTTCATGGGATTGGCCGTAAGTACCGGGGAAGTCTCCGTCATGCCGAAGCCCTCCACCAGCCGGCCGCCGGTCATGGCCTCCCAGCGCTCCACAATCTCTACAGGCAGCGTGGCGGCGCCGGAGAAGGCATTGCGGATGCCGCTTAAGTCGACGTCCTTTTCTTCCGCCGCGTCCATGATCTTCTGATACAGCGTGGGAACGCCCGGCAGCCAGGTAGGCGTGCGCTTTTTCACTATGTCCATGATCAGCGGCATCTGCGGGGAGGGAACCAGGATGAGCTCGGCGCCAAGGTAGATGCTGAAGATGCACAGCGTGGTCATGCCGTAGGCGTGGAAGATGGGCAGTGCAGCGAGGAAGCGCTCTTGTTTCTTGCCCATCTGTGGCACCCAGGCCTTGCCCTGAATGGCATTGGCAATGAGGTTGCCGTGTGAGAGTAGTGCCCCCTTGGGCTTTCCGGTGGTGCCGGAGGTATAGAGGATGAGCGCAATATCGTCTTGGGAGATCTCAGGGACATCGAGGTCCGAGCCATCGCCGCCAATGGCCGCGCCGATGAGGGTGGACCACTCCACGGTATTGGGCGCGGGGCTGGTGAGCTGTTCGCGCTTGGCGGCCAGCGGCGGGAGGGGTAGGCGCAGTGCGAGGCGCTTGAGCGGTGGCATGGCATCGATCATGTTGACGGAGACGATGGTCTCCAGCGGGGTGGTCGAGCGCAGTTTTTCTAGCGTGGTGGCGGTTTTATCCCAGGAGATGGCCACGCGCGCGCCGTGGTCATTGAGCAGGCCTTCTAGCTCCGGGGCGGTATAGAGCGGGTTGTGTTCGACCACGGTGGCACCAAGCAGCTGCACCGCGTAGAAGGCCGCGACGTGCTGGGGGCAGTTCGGTAGCACGATGGCTACCTTGTCGCCGGGGCGAATACCAAAAGCCTTGAGCCCGGCCGCGGCGGCGCGCACTTGGGTATCGAGTTCCGCGTAGGTCTGCGTCTTACCGAAGAAGTAGGTGGCGGATTTATTGGCGTTGACCCGCAGGTTATTGCGGTAGTAGTCGACGATGGTTTTATCGCCGTAGTCCAGCGTGTGTGGGGTCCAATCGCTGTAGTGCTCGAGCCAGGCTCGGGAGGTGGAAGCGGACACGCGGAAAACCTTTCGTTTGGCTACAAAAACTATTTCTGAGGGGATAGCATATCCAAATATGAGGAATCCCTCTAGTTTTCTTCTAGTGTCAGCAAAAAACGTTTGGCATCCAGACCGCCCGCATAGCCGCCGAGCCCGCCATCGCTGCGCAGCACACGGTGGCATGGCCGCACGATGAGTAGGGGATTGGCGCCGCACGCACTGCCCACGGCCCGCGTCGCGCCGGGCCGGCCCAGCAGCTTGGTGACGTCGCGGTAGGTGACCGTCTCCCCATAGCCAATCTCTGCCAGTTGCGCATGCACCGCGGCGCGAAAGTCGGTCGTCGCAGGCGGGTCGAGGGGCAGCTCGAAGGCGCGGCGCTGGCCGGAAAAATACTCCGCGAGCTGTGTCTGGGCGGCGTCGAGCACGTCCGCGCTGCGCTTTTCGATGCCCCCTTCTTCCATACCGCCTACCGCTTCCTGTGGAGTGCTGGCCGCGGTGAATTCCACGCGGGAAAGCCCCCGCGGGCTCGCCTGCAAGCGCAAGGGTCCGAGGGGGCTATCGATGAGGCGGAACATGTTAGTTCTGTTCGGCCTCGAGGCGGCGGATGAGGTCTGCTTGGACCTCGCGGCGGCGGATCTTGCCCATCTGGTCCTTGGCCAGCTCCTCAAAGTGATAGAAGGTGCGCGGGACCTTGTAGCGGGTCAGGCGCTCGCGGCAGTAGTCCTTGAGTCCCTCCGGGTCCAGGGCGGCGCCATCGGCGAGGTCGAGGCAGGCCACGACGTCCTCGGAGCCGTCCTCGCGCGGGCGGCCGACCACGGCGACGTCATCGATGCTCGGGTGCTCGCGCAGGATTTCTTCCACCTCGCCTGGGTAGACGTTGAAGCCGCCGGTGATGATGATTTCCTTGATGCGGCTGACCAGACGGATGAAGCCGTCTTCTTCCATGACACCCATGTCACCGGTGCGGAACCATTCGCCGTGGAAAGCGGCCTCGGTGGCCTCTTCATTGTTGAGGTAGCCCTTGAAGATCTGCGGGCCGCGGGCCAGCACCTCGCCCTCAACGCCGTCCGGCTGGGTCTCGTCCAGGTTATCCGGGTTGGCAATGCGCACCTGGGTATCCGGGAACGGAATGCCCACGTAGCCCGGGCGGCGGTCGGTGCTCATAGGGTTGCCCACAATAATCGGCGAGCACTCCGTGAGGCCATAGCCCTCCACCAAGAGGCCGCCGGTGTAGTTCTCCCACTTGTTGACCGTGTCCGAAGGCAGGGTAGACGCACCGGAGAAGGCCGCGCGCACACCCTTGATGGGGATTTCCTGATCCTCGGCGGCCTTCACGATGCGCTCGTAGAGCGTCGGCACGCCCGGTACCCAGGTCGGGGTGTGCTTCTTCATCAACTGCATGATGAGCGACATATCCGGCTTAGGCAGGATGACAAGCTCGCCGCCGATGAACTGCGCAAGGGTGACGTTCATAGTTAGGCCATAGGCGTGGAAGAAGGGGAGGGCGGCCAGCATACGCTCCGGCTTATCGCCCAAGCCAGGAACCCACGCCTTGCCCTGCATGATGTTAGAAAACAGGTTGCCGTGCGAGAGCATGGCGCCCTTCGGGGCGCCGGTGGTGCCAGAGGTGTACATAATCAGCGCGATGGTGTCTTTGTCCACGTCCTCCGGCGTGGTGATATCGCTGCCGTCGCCGCCGATGGCATTGCCCACCAGGGTCTCCCACGGCACGGTATTGGGCGCCGGGGACGATAGCTGCTCGCGCTTGGATTTCAGTGGCGGGATGGGCAGGCGTAGGGCGGCGCGCTGCAAGGTAGGCATGGCGTTGATCATGTTGATGGACACGACCGTTTCCAGGTTGGTGGTCGCACGCAGCTTCTCCAAGGTCGGCGCTGCCTTATCCCAGGCGATGGCGATGCGCGCGCCGTGATCCTGGAAGAGCCCCTCCAGCTCGTGGGCGGTGTAGAGCGGGTTGTGCAGCACCACCTGGGCGCCCAGCTTCAAGATGGCGTAGAACGCCGCGATGTACTGCGGCGAGTTCGGTGCCACGATGGCTACGCGGTCACCGGGGCGTACACCGAAGGCCTTCAGGCCAGCGGCCGCAGCGCGAACCTGACGGTCCAGCTCCGCATACGTTTGGGTGCGGCCGAAGAAGTAGGTGGCCGATTTATCGGCGTTGACCTCAAGATTATTGTCGTAAATGTCCAGCAGCGTGGTCTCGCCATACTCGAGGTGGTGCGGTGTCCATTCCGGGTAATACTGGAGCCAAGCCTGTGATTCGTATGCGGACAAAACTATACCTTTCGGTAGCGTAGGTTTCTGGCAGGGGCCAGTATAGCGCCGGTAGAATTGAGCGCCATGCGCATCGCCATGATCTCTATGCATACGTCCCCCATTGAGCAGCCCGGCTCGGGGGACGCCGGCGGTATGAACGTCTACGTCCTCAATATCGCCCGCCAACTAGCCCGCCGGGGAATCGAGGTGGACGTCTACACTCGCGCTACCCGGCCTAGCCAGGGCGAAATCATTGAGGTTGAGCCCCACCTGCGCGTCATTAATATCGTCGCCGGGCCGTACGAGGGCCTGGATAAAGAGGATCTGCCTACCCAGCTGGCCGCTTTCGCGGGCGGCATGGTGCAATTTGCCAAGTGGCAGGGCAAGAAATATGACCTTATTCACTCCCACTACTGGCTCTCCGGCCAGGTGGGCTGGCTGCTACGGGATCTCTGGGGCATTCCGCTCATCCATACGGCCCATACCCTCGCTGCGGTGAAAAACGCCTCCCGGACCGCGGATGACACCTTGGAGTCCGAGGCCCGCCGCATCTGCGAACAGCAGCTGGTAGATAATGCGGACCTGCTCGTGGTCAATACCGAGCAAGAAGCCCGCGACCTGGCCGAGCACTACGACGCCGAACGCGACATCATTCGCGTAGTCTCGCCCGGCGCCGACGTCGAGCTTTTTACCCCTGGCACAGACCGCAATACCGAACGTTCCCGCCGCGAGCTGGGCATTCCGCTGCACACCAAGGTGGTGGCCTTTGTCGGGCGCTTACAAAAATTCAAAGGCCCGGAGGTCCTTATCCGCGCCACGGCCGAGCTCTTCCGCCGCGAGCCGGCTCGCAACCTGCGGGTGGTTATCTGCGGTGGCCCGTCGGGGGCCAATACGGCGCCGGAGGCCTATAGGGAATTGGCGCGCGAGTTGGGCGTCGATAAGCGCGTGCGCTTCTTGGGCGCCCGCCCGCCAGAGGAGCTGGTGGGGGTCTACCGCGCGGCCGATATCGTGGCGGTGCCTAGCTATAACGAGTCCTTCGGCCTAGTGTCGCTGGAGGCCCAGGCCTCTGGCACACCGGTGGTAGCCGCGGCCGTCGGCGGGCTGCCCATCGCCGTAGCGGACGGGGAGACTGGCCTGCTGGTGCACTCGCATGATCCGTCTGATTGGGCCGATGCTCTAGCCCGCCTGCTTGACGACGACCCCATGCGCATCGCCATGGGCGAAGCCGCCGTCGCCCACGCCGCGCGCTTTAGCTGGGCCAGCTCCGCCGCCGCGCTCGCAGAAATCTATGACGAGGCCAGCCGCATCGAGGTCCCGGATTGCCATCAACGGCGGGCGATTGGGGATTAAACCCCGACGCCGGTAATAATTTCGTGGCATGCTGGAGGCATGACTAACGGAAAACTGATTCTTCTTCGCCATGGCCAATCCAAGTGGAACGAGTCCAACCAGTTCACTGGCTGGGTTGATGTAGATCTGACCGAAAAGGGCGAGGCGGAAGCCAAGCGCGGCGGTGAGCTGCTCGCGCAGGAAGGCGTTCTGCCCGATGTCCTCTATACCTCTCTTCTGCGCCGCGCTATCCGTACCGCAAATATCGCACTCAACGCCGCCGACCGCCACTGGATCCCAGTGGTGCGCGATTGGCGCCTCAACGAGCGCCACTACGGCGCTCTGCAGGGCCTGAACAAGGCCGAGACCAAGGAAGAATACGGCGAGGAAAAGTTCATGGCATGGCGCCGCTCCTATGACACGCGCCCGCCGGAGCTGGCCGATGACTCCGAGTACGCCCAGACCAATGACCCGCGCTACGCGGACCTGGACAAGGTCCCGCAGACCGAGTGCCTGAAGGACGTCGTCGCCCGCTTCGTGCCGTACTTCGAGGAGGAAATCCTCCCACGCGCCAAGAAGGGCGAGACCGTGCTCATCGCCGCACACGGCAATTCCCTGCGCGCTCTGGTTAAGCACCTGGACAATATTTCCGATGACGATATTGCCGGCCTGAATATCCCGACCGGCATCCCGCTGGTGTATGAGATCACCGAGGACGGCTCCGTAGTAAACCCAGGTGGCACCTACCTGGATCCGGAAGCCGCCGCTGCCGGTACCGCTGCCGTTGCTGCGCAGGGCGGTAAGTAAGAAACTGCGCCACAGTCCCCGGGGAGTATTCCCTGGGGACTTTGTGGTGGATAGGGTAGACACGTGGAATTGATTCTTTCCTTCGTTGCCGGCGTGGTGGCCTGCGGGTTGGCGCTGCCGGCGATTTCTTGGCTGCGCGGGCGCATTGCGCACTACCGCCAAGCCACCGATGCCGAGGCCAACCAGGTCACGACGGTCAGCCAGGTACTGCACTTGGCCGTGCAGGGCTCGCCGACGGCCCTGGCGGTGCTGGACCGCAGCCAAGAAATCGTCATGTCCAATCCCGCCGCCCACGAGATGTCCCTGGTGCATGATCGCGCCGTGAACCCGGACGTGTGGCAGACCGCGCAGGAGGTCTTCGAGGACAAGGAGACCCGCACCGTCGATCTGGCCATTCCCAAGCGCCGCACGGGCCACCGCGTCACCCAGTTCAAGGCGGTTATTAAGCCGCTGACGCTTAACGACGGCCGCTTTGTCATCATCTACGGCACCGATGAGAGCGAAAACGTCCGCATGGAATCCGCCCGCCGCGATTTCGTGGCAAACGTTTCCCACGAGCTCAAGACCCCCGTCGGCGGCATTGCCCTGCTGGCCGAGGCCCTGCTGCAAGACCCCGGTGACCAGGAAACCGTGGAGTACTTTGGCAATAAGGTTTACAAGGAAGCCAACCGCATGGCCGATATGGTCAGCGAGCTTATTTCCTTGTCCAAGCTGCAAGGCGCTGAGGCGCTGCCAGAGATGGAACCGTTGGCAGTCGATGACCTCATCGAGGAAGCACTCTCGCGCAACCAACTGGCTGCGGAGGCCCGCTCCATCGAGCTCAACCGGGGCGCCTCCGCCGGCGTGCAGGTCAAAGGAGATAGGTCCCTGCTGGTTACCGCACTATCTAACCTCATCTCCAACGCGATTAACTATTCGCCGGAGAAGATGCCGGTATCGGTCTCCCAAAAAGTCGTGGACGGTGGGGTCGTGCTCATCCGCGTCACCGACCGCGGCATCGGTATCGCACCGGATGATCAAAAACGTGTTTTTGAGCGCTTCTTCCGCGTAGACCAAGCCCGGTCGCGGCAGACCGGAGGCACTGGCCTAGGATTAGCAATTGTTAAACACGTGGTGGCCAACCATGGCGGCAACATCAAACTGTGGTCCCGGCCCGGTACGGGTTCTACATTCACTATTGAGTTGCCTATCTACAGAGAAGAAAAGCCAGCGCAGGATGCTGGCATGAAGGATAATGAGAAAAAGGATGCCGTCACTGCGGCGGCGCCTGGGCTCCCGCGTGCAGTAGCACGCGTCGCAGCACGTCGAAAGGATAAAGCACAATGACCACCATCCTCATCGTTGAAGATGAAGAGTCGCTGGCAGATCCGCTGGCATTCCTCCTCCGCAAGGAGGGCTTCGAGCCGATCATCGCGCACGATGGCCCTACGGCGCTGGAAAAGTTTGCCGCTAACGACATCGATATCGTCCTTCTAGACCTCATGCTGCCCGGCATGTCAGGCACCGAGGTATGCAAGCAGCTGCGCACCACCTCGTCCGTGCCGGTCATCATGGTGACCGCGCGCGATTCCGAGATCGACAAGGTCGTCGGCCTCGAGCTGGGCGCCGATGATTACGTGACCAAGCCTTATTCCTCCCGCGAGCTCATCGCCCGCATCCGCGCGGTGCTGCGCCGCGGCCACGATTCCGGCCCCGGTGCCGATACCGAGGCGGAGGAAGACGTAGCCGAGCAGATCCTCGAGGGCGGCCGCGTCAAGATGGACGTGGAACGCCACACCGTTACCGTTGCGGATGAGCCGGTATCCATGCCGCTCAAGGAATTCGACCTCTTGGAGTACCTGCTGCGCAACGCCGGCCGCGTACTTACCCGCGGCCAGCTCATTGACCGCATCTGGGGCGCCGATTATGTTGGCGACACCAAGACGCTCGACGTCCACGTCAAGCGCCTGCGCTCCAAGATCGAGGAGCAGCCCTCCCGCCCGAAGCACCTGGTTACGGTGCGCGGCTTGGGCTATAAATTCGAGCTCTAGCTCTCCGCCTGCTGGCTTCCTGCCTGCAGGCTCTCGGCCTTCACGCTGGCCGGGTGCTGCGTGAGCTGGACGCCGTGCTCGGCCGCCGCGGCGCGCGCCTTGCAGTGCGCGGCCAAAATCTCATAGGACTCTCGGCCCATGAGCGCTACCAGCTCGTCCTCGTGCGATTGCCACATCGGCAGCGGGTTGGCGTGGCAGGCGGCATCGGCCGAGCAATACCAATCGAAATCCTCGCCGCCATTACCCCAACCGCGGCGGTCGTACTCGCCAATCTGGGTGCGTAGAATCTCCTGCCCATCTGGGCGCTCTTCATAATCCTCGTAGCGGCGCAGCGGCAGCTGCCAGCACACCTCGGGTTTGACCACTGTGAGCTCCTCGCCGGAATCGACCGCCCACTGGTGCAGCGCGCAGCCTGTACCCGTTGCCCAGCCGGCGCGGTTGGCAAAAATGCACGCGCCATCCACAATGGGGGTCTTCAGCGCCGGTTCCGGTTCGCCGTCCTCGCCGTCGAGCTCGTCCCACTCTAGCCATGGCTCCAACTCGTCCGTAGCGTCCTGCGCGAGGAACTCATCTACCCCCGCTGGGCGCAGCTGCCAATACTTGGCGGGCATGCGCGAGACGGCGTCGTAAAGCTGGTCGCGGTCTTCCTCATCGGCCATATAGGCGCCATGCACGCAGCAGCCCACCTCGGGCTGGCTCTTATCGATGCCTCGGCATGCCGACGTCCCAAATTGGCAGCTGTAGTGCGATTCCACCCATGTTAGGTCGATGGAAAAGACGTGGTGTGGGTCGTTCGGGTTGGTAAATTCGAACCACTCCCGCGGGAAATCGGGGGCCTCTTCGCGGCCCGCTCTTATCGACGCCGCCGCGGGCGAGCTCGCGGGAAAACCTAGGTATACCGTGTCAGATTTTGGGCGATTCACACCTAACCACGGTAGACCTACTACGCTATTAGTGTGCGATTAGGTGTATTAGACGTCGGAAGCAATACCGTCCACCTCGTTGCGGTCGATGCCGCGACGGGCGGACGGCCCACTCCGATGAGCGATTGGAAGACCCCGCTCCGGCTGGTAGAACAGCTGGACAAGAAGGGCAACATCCATGAAAAGGGTGTAAAGAAGCTGGTCAGCGCCGTGGCGGAGGCGAGCGAGCTGGGCGATAAGCTGGGCTGCGCGGAATTTATCGCCTTTGCTACCTCGGCGGTGCGCTCTGCACTCAATTCCGAGGCCGTGCTCGATGAGGTGGAAAAGCAGACCGGCGTACGCCTGCAGATCCTCTCCGGCGTGGAAGAAGCCCAACTGACCTTCCTCTCCGCGCGCCGCTGGTACGGCTGGTCCGCCGGCCGCATTACCAACCTGGACATCGGCGGCGGCTCGCTAGAGCTGTCCACCGGTACCGACGAGCACCCCGACCTTGCCTTCTCCCTCGACCTGGGCGCTGGCCGGTTGACCCATAATTGGTTCGACACCGACCCGCCGGAGAAGAAAAAGGTAAGCGCGCTGCGCGATTTTATTGATGCGGAGCTTGAGGACGCCGCCCAGCAGATGAAGGCTATGGGCCCCGCTGGCCTTGCCGTGGGTACCTCCAAAACCTTCCGTACGCTGGCCCGCCTGACCGGCGCCGCACCTTCGTCTGCCGGCCCATACGTCAAGCGCACGTTGACTGCACCGGGTCTGCGCCAGTTAATTTCCTTCATCTCTCGCATGACTGCGGCAGACAGAGCGGACCTAGAAGGTGTAAGTTCTAACCGATCGCACCAAATCGTTGCCGGCGCTCTGGTAGCCGAGGCATCCATGCGAGCCTTGGACATCGAGAAGCTGGAAATCTGCCCGTGGGCGCTGCGTGAGGGCGTCATTTTGCGCCGGACCGACAAGGGATTGGAATAGGAAGAGATCATGGCTGACAAAAACCAGTTGACCGTGGCGGAGCTGCTGGCTCGCAATAAGAAGGCCCGCGGCGAAAAGGACGGCAAGGACGAGAAGCGTTCGCGCCGCCATCGCCGCAGTCTGGAAGAGGGCGGCATCTCCGTTGCGGAGCTGACCGGCAACCTCAAGAAGGTCAAGGCGGCTCCTGTCGAGGCCAAGCACACCTCCGTCTCCATCGACGAGGATGCCCCCGTCATCCGCGCTCCCAAGCCCGAGGAGAAGGCCGACTCAGCCTCGGCGAAGAAACCCGCCGCCAAGCCAGCCGAGAAGGCCGCAGAAAAGGCGGCAGAAAAGCCCGTGGCAAAACCTGCCGACAAGCCAGCGCAACCGGCTGCGGCCAAGGCTGCAGAAAAGCCCGCCGCTAAGGCGGCGCAGCCAGCTGCGAAGGATGCTGCGAAGAAGAACCAGCCTTCCGCCGATGACACCGCGGTAATCCAGCGCGTGGATAAGAAAAAGGCGGACGAGGCCAAGGCCGCCGCCGCGCGACCGGCCGCTGGCAAGGCTGCGGCTGAGAAGCCCGCTGCGGAGAAGGAGCGCGCCGAGAAGGGCACCAAGGCCAAGGGTGCGGCGGCAGGCGCTGGAGCCGCCGCAGCTGGCGGAGCCACGGCTGCGGCGGTGCCGGCGTCGAAGAAGGCGGGCGTCGCTAAGGATGCCGAGGAAACCGGCAACCTGCCCAAGGTCGAGGACGACAAAGAGTGGATCGAGGAAGAGCACGAGAAGCTCAACCCAGTGTCCATCCTGCTGATGATTGTCGCGGGCATCCTGCTGGCGATTGTCATCTTCAAGGGCTTTGAGATTCTGTGGGATAGCTTCCCGCGCCTAGTCGTCGCCATCCTGGCGCTGTGCGTCACCGCAATTATGGTGGGCGTGACGCACGCCCTGCGCACCGCGCGCGATGGGTTCTCCATGTTCCTGGCCGGCTTTACCGGCCTAATCCTGACCTTCGGCCCGCTGCTGTTGGTTATGCTCTAAGCCCCTCGCTTGTCGACGCCCCGGTTACCCCACGTGGTAGCCGGGGTTCCGCATTTTTGGCATGGTGGAGACTATGACAAAGATTGCAATTTTAGGCGGCGGACAAATCGGTGAGGCTTTGACCTCGGGACTCGTAGCTTCCGGCTTTGCGGGCTCGGATATCACGGTCACCAACCGCACCGAATCCCGCAGCAAGGAACTTCAAGACGCCTATGGCGTCACCACCACTAGCGATAATGCAGCGGCGGTAGACGGCGCGGACTATATCTTCGCGTGCGTAAAGCCCTACGCCATCCTGGACCTGCTCGAAGGCCTTGAGCCGGCCAAGGATGCCGTGGTCGTGTCCATGGCCGCGGGCCTGACGCTAGAGCAGCTGCAGGGTGCGGCGGGCGAAGGCGTGCCGGTGGTGCGCGTTATGCCCAATACCCCCATGTTGGTGCGCCGCGGCATGTGCACCTGCGCGGCCGGTGAGCACGTGAGCGACGCCCAGATGGACGGCGTGCGCGAGCTGCTGGAGGCCGTCGGCGAGGTTGCGGTCATCCCGGAGAAGAATATCGACGCCGCCACCGCACTGGCGGGATCCTCCCCGGCCTATTTCTTCCTCGTGGCAGAAGCGCTTGTCGATGCCGGCGTGCAGCTCGGCCTTCCCCGCGACGTCGCCGAGAAGCTTGCCGCCCAGGCCGCAGCCGGCTCTGGTGAGATGCTGGCTAGCTCCGGCCGCTCGGCCACCCAGCTGCGCGCTGGCGTAACCTCGCCGGGCGGCACCACCGCCGCCGCCGTCCGTGAGCTGGAGGAGTCCGGCCTGCGCGGCGCGTTCTACCGCGCGGCAGAGGCCTGCTCCGATAAGGCCAAGGAGCTCGGCTAGCGCCGCCGTGTGCGACCTCCCCGTGGTGGGGGTGTACCCACCCGGGAGTGTTGGGGCGGGTGTTAAGCAGCGCTTTTAGGGGAAACCCTAATGAATGCTGTGAAAAAATTTGGCACTTGGGTCGCATTAGTCACATGTTTCACGATAGGCTAGGGCAAGCACGTGCGTGAAGTCCTGTGGGAGGGGAAGCCTACAGCGCGTAACGAGCTGAAGGGTTAGATAAATATGGCAAATGAAGAAAAGGGAACCTTTCTGACGATCGCGGAGGTCGCCGAGATTATGCGCGTCTCCAAGATGACCGTCTACCGTTTGGTTCACGCAGGCGAAATGCCGGCTGTTCGCGTCGGACGCTCCTTCCGCGTCCACGAGTCTGCCGTCAACGAGTACCTGGAGGCTTCCGTCTACGGAGCCTAGGCTCGCGCCGCACAGACAGCGCCCACCTCTGTTGGCCCTCGTGGTCAGCGGTGGTGGGCGCTGTTGTTTCTCACTGTTGTTGTCGCGGGCCCTTTTTGGTCACGGGCTGGGTGCTGGGTAAGATGGTGTGCATTCGTGTCGGCTCGCTGATGTGGCCCGCGGTCCGTGCGGCCACGGCGGCAAGAGTGCACCTTCGCCGTTTTAGCGCTGACAAGTTTGACAGTACGTACTACACGAAAGTGAGGACTCCATGGGTTCCGTCATTAAGAAACGCCGCAAGCGCATGTCCAAGAAGAAGCACCGCAAGATGCTGCGCCGCACCCGCGTGCAGCGTCGTAAGCTGGGCAAGTAAACCCCAGCCCGCTTCTTGCCCTCCGCCATTGTGCGGAGGGTTTTTGCATGCTTGCCGACGTCCCCCAGCGCCCCCTACCGCCCTCGCTACCGCCGGTAGTAGCGCCAGCCGCCATAGGAGAAGACGGCGGTGGCCAGCGCCGGGAGGCCAAAGGTGCGGATGGCGCGGCGCACGGAGCGGTAGTCGCGCACCAGCCAGCCGCGGTCGCCGGCAATATCGCGCAGCTTGCGGTCTGGGTTAATGGCCACGGCGGTGCCGACCATGGACAGCATGGGCACATCGTTGGCCGAATCCGAATACGCGGTGCAGCGCGAGAGGTCTAGACCTTCGATGGTCGCGAGCGCGGCCACGGCGTGCTTTTTGCCGGGCCCGTGGAGGATATCGCCGACCAGCCGTCCGGTGAATTTGCCGTCCTTGACCTCCGCGACGGTGCCGAGCGCGCCCGTAAACCCGAAGCGCCGGGCGAGCACCTGCGCCAGCTGGACCGGCGTGGCCGTCACCAGCCATACCTGCTGGCCGGCGGCTAGGTGCATCTCCGCCAGTTGCGTGGTGCCGGGGTAGGCGCGGCGGGCCAGCGAGGCGTCCACGATCTCCTCGCACAAATCCACCAGCTCGTCGACGCTGCGGCCTTTGACAAACTCCAGTGCCTGCGCGCGGCCCACAGCCACGTCCTTGGCATTTTCGCTGCCGGAGACGCGGAACTTGAGCTGCTTCCACGCTATCGGCAGGATTTCAGAAAGCCGGAAGTAGCGCTTGCGCGCCAAGCCAAAGGCGAATTCCACGAGGGAAGAGCCTTGGATGAGGGTGTTATCGACGTCGAAAAACGCTGCCGCGCCCACATCCACCGGCACGTCCGGGTCCTGGGCGGTGATGCGCTGCGCGCCGGCCGCGTCATAGGAACCGGTGACCGAGTCCACGCCGGAGGCGAAATCCTCCAGCTCCAGCCCAAATTCCTCCAGCGCCGCGGCGGCCGCGGCTTCACCGGCGGTGCGCTGCGATTCCTCGTCCAGCGGGGCGAGCGCTTGGGTCTCCAAGAAATTGCGCAGGTTACCGCGCGAGGCGGTCCAATTGGCCAAGAAGTCGCGAGGGGATTCGGGGAACCCTGGGGGAGTGGTAGCGGACACGAGTGAGACAAACAGCTTTCGCAAACGCGGGGTGGACTAACGTGTCCATAGTAATGGTTTCCACCGCCGCCGTCCTTGTGAGGAGAATATGTCTCAGCATCTCGTCGAGCTCATGGTGCGCACCACCTGCGGTTCTTGCGCGCGCGTGAGGGAGCAGATCACCCCCGTCGTCAAGCAGGCAGGCGCGGAGCTTGCCGTGCGTAACGTGGATGAGGACGCGGAGCTGGCCATGGAATTCGGTGACCGCGTGCCCGTCGTGGTCATCGACGGCGAAGAGTTTGCCTGCTGGGAAGTAGACAACGAGGAGTTAGCGGCCGAGCTGGCCGGTTGATTCGGGATCCGCGACACCGACGGGTAGTCTTTTGGAGGATTAAAATCAATCAAAGGGTTGAGGAGTGTTGTGCATGAGCGTGCTCGTCGTGGGCATGTCCCACCAGTCGGCGCCGGTGGCGCTGCTGGAAAAGCTGAGCATGGATAGTGCGGTCCAGGATTCCGCCTGCGGGCAACTCGTGGCGGCCGAGCCGCTGTCAGAGGCGATGATTATCTCCACCTGCAACCGCATGGAGGTCTACACCGTCACCAACTCCTTCCACGCCGGCGTGCAGGAAGTCGTGCGCGTGCTCACCCAGGTGTCGGGCGTGGGCGAGCAGGAGCTGCGCAACTACCTCTACGTGCGCTATGCCGACGCCGCGGCCGAGCACCTGATGTCCGTGACCTCCGGCCTGGATTCCATGGTGGTGGGCGAGCAGCAGATCATCGGCCAGGTGCGCAGCGCCTACCAGTCCGCCTCCGAGCAGGGCACGGTCGGCCCGCGCATTCACGCGCTGGCGCAGGCCGCGCTGCGGGCGGGCAAGCGCGTGCACTCCGAGACCGATATCGACGAGGCCGGCGCCTCCATGGTGTCCTTCGCCTTCGACCAGGCCCTGCAGCGCCTCGACGCCGCGGACCTGACCGGCAAGACCGCGCTGATCCTTGGTGCGGGCGCCATGGCGTCCCTCGCCGCCACCCACGCCGGCCGGCTAGGCATCAAGGAGCTGGTGCTGGCCAACCGCACCCGCGAGCGCGCCGAGCGCCTGGCCAGCCACGCCGAGGAGGCGGGCGTTGCCACCCGCGTCGTGGACTTTTCTGAGCGCGCCGCCGCGCTTTCCGACGTCGACCTTGCCATCTCCGCCACCGGCGCCGATAACTTCACCATCGAGGCCGCCGACCTCCCCGCCGGCCGCGCTCTCATGCTCATCGATCTCTCCCTGCCGCGCGATATCGACGATGCCGCCGCCGCGGCCGAGGGCGTGGACCTGGTCAATATCGAGCGCCTGAGCAAGTCGCTTTCGGCCGCCGATACCGATGTCGCGGCCGGGAGCAGCCCGCACGCGCAGGCCCGCCACATCGTCGACGAGGAGCTGGCGGCCTATACCTCGGCCCAGCGCGTGCGCGACGTCGCTCCGGCCGTAAGCGCCCTGCACCGCCGCGCGGCCGATCTCGTCGAGTGCGAGGCCGCGCGCCTGCAGCACAAACACCCCGAGCTCGCGGGCAAGCAGCTCGAGGACGTACAGCGCGCCCTTAAGCGCGTGGTCGATAAACTGCTGCATGAACCGACGGTTCGGGCGAAGAAGCTGGCGGCGTCGGAAAGCAGTGTCAGCAGCGAGAACGCCCTGCAGGAACTCTTTGGCCTGCAGCTGGAAGGCTCCGGCGTGTCCGTGGCCGTCAATGAACTGCCCACCATGACTAAGGAGGCCTAAATGTTTCAGATTGGTACCCGCGGCTCCAAGCTCGCCACCACCCAGGCCGGCCATGTGCGCGATTGGCTTATCGACGCCGGCTTTGACTCCCAGCTCCACATCGTCACCACCGCCGGCGACGTCAATATGGCGCCGGTCGAGCGCATCGGCGTCGGCGTATTTACCCAGGCGCTGCGCGAGGCGCTGTATGCCGGCGAGTGCGATATTGCCGTCCACTCCTTTAAGGACCTGCCCACCGCGCCCGATGATCGCTTCCGCCTCGTGGTGCCGCAGCGCCAGGATTCCCGCGAGGCGCTCGTCGCCCGCGATGGCCTGAGCCTGGCACAGCTGCCGCAGGGCGCGCGCGTGGGCACCTCCGCACCGCG
This sequence comes from Corynebacterium sp. ACRPQ, assembly GCF_022347225.1. Lineage (NCBI taxonomy): Bacteria > Bacillati > Actinomycetota > Actinomycetes > Mycobacteriales > Corynebacteriaceae > Corynebacterium > Corynebacterium sp. ACRPQ. Next base: position 9,969 of record NZ_JAKRNF010000019.1, on the reverse strand, counting down.
CCGCATCTCCCAGCTGGCCGCCCTCCGCCCGGACCTGGAGATTCGCCCGCTGCGCGGCAATATCGATACCCGCATGTCCAAGGTCACCGACGGCGAGCTCGACGCCGTCCTGCTGGCCTACGCCGGCCTGCTGCGCGGCGGCTACGCAGACCGCGCCACCGAAATCTTCGAACCCTCCGTCTTCATGCCGGCGCCGGCCCAGGGCGCACTCGCCATCGAGGCCGTGGCCGGCACCGAGGCCGCCGCGGCCCTAGATGCCATCGTGGACGAGCGCGCCTCGGCCGCCGCTGCTGGTGAGCGCGCCGTGCTGGCCCGCCTCGAGGCCGGCTGTACCGCGCCGGTGGCCGCCACCTCGCGCTGGGACGGCGACCAGCTCACCGTGCGTGGCGGCGTCTTCGCGCTCGACGGATCCCGCCAGCTCACTGCCACCGCCTCCGGCTCCGCGGCCGAAGCCGCCGATCTTGGCGCGCGCGTCTCGGACGAGCTTTTCGCCGGTGGCGCGGCCGAGCTGCTGGGCAAGTAATTTCGCCTTTAGGCGCTAATAATTTAAGGTGTAGATACCACAGATCATTGTCCCGCAATGATCCGGCCCCCTTTAAGGGCATCCCAGGACGCAAGGCCTGGGATTTTGGCCGTTAAGACCGTGTCACCCACCGCCGGCGCGGGGAACCACACCGCATGCGATCATGTCCGTGCGCGGTGCCGCGCGCCCGATTTTAGAAAAGAACTTTATGAGCAATGCCGCGCCAGACACCCAATTGGGCAAGATCGTCTTTGTGGGCGCTGGTCCAGGTAATCCCGACCTGCTGACCGTCCGCGCCCGCGAGGTTCTGGCAAATAGTGCCATCGCCGTGACCGATCCGCAGGTCATGCAGGGCGTGCGCGATGCCGTCGCCGCCGCGCTGCCCGTTCCGCAAGAGCTTCTCGACGCCGCCGAGGCCGAATACGCCCAAATGTGCGCCGATGCCAAAGCCAAGGGCGCGCGCCGCAAACCGCCGCGCCCCGCGCCGCCAACGGCCGCGGTGTTGTACGAGCCGGCCGAAGATATCGTCGGCCAGCTGCGCGAGTGCTTGGTCGAGGCCGATGGTGAGGATGTCATCCGCCTGGTCACCGGCAACCCGCTGCACCGCGAGTCCATCAAGGCCGAGATCAACGCCGTGGCGTCCGCCGGCCTGGAATTCCAGGTAGTGCCGGGCATGTCCCTGCCATCTACCGTGCCGTCCTTTGCGGGCATTGCGCTCGGCTCGACCTATACCGAGGCCGACGTTACCGACGGCGCCGATTGGGACGCGCTGGCCAATGCCACCCAGCCCATCGTCCTGCAGGCCACGAAGGAAGACCTGCCGGTTATCTCTGACGAGTTGCAAAAGCGCGGCATGCCGGCCGAGACCGAGGCATTTGTCACTGTCCACGGCACCACCCGCCTGCAGCGCACCTACGAGACCACGCTGGGCACCATGGGCAAGCTCGACGCGGACCTCACCGGCCCGCTCGTCGTCACCCTCGGCCGCAGCATCGACGACCGCACCAAGTACTCGTGGTGGGAAAACCGCCCGCTCTATGGCTGGCGCGTGCTCGTCCCACGCACCAAGGAGCAGGCCGGCCCGATGTCCGCGCGCCTGGCCGGCTACGGCGCTATCCCGCAAAACGTGCCCACCATCTCCATCGAACCGCCGCGCAACCCGGCGCAGATGGACCGCGCCATCAAGGGTATCGTCGAGGGCCGCTATAAGTGGATCGTCTTCACCTCCGTCAACGCCGTGACCGCGGTATGGGAGAAGATCGCCCAACTCGGCCTCGACGCCCGCGATTTCGCCGGCGTCCACCTCGCGGCCGTGGGCACCAAAACCGCGGCCGCCATCCGCGCCAAAGGCATGGTTCCGGAGCTTCTGCCACACAAGAAGAAGCAGAACGCCGAGGGCCTGCTCGATGTCTTCCCCAACTTCGTAGAAGATATCGACGCCGTCGGCCGCGTCCTGCTCCCGCGCGCCGATATCGCGGCCGACACCCTAGTTGACGGGCTCAAGGCCCTCGAGTGGGAGGTCGACGACGTCGTGGCCTACCGCACCGTCCGCGCCGCCCCGCCTTCGGCCGAAATCCGCGACATGATCAAGACCGGCGGCTTCGACGCCGTCGCCTTTACCTCCGGGTCCACCGTGCGCAATCTGGTGGGCATTGCGGGCAAACCGCACCAGCGGACGATCATTGCGTGTATCGGGCCGTCGGCAAGAGCGGCCGCGGAAGAGATGGGCCTGCGCGTCGATGTCGTGCCCGAAGTCGCGGACGTGCCCGCGCTTGTCGACGCCCTCGCAGACCACGTCGCCGCCCTCCGCGCCGCCGGAAACCTGCCCGCGCCGCGCAAGAAACGCCGCTCGCGCAAGAAGGCTACTAAGGTCGACAAGGCATAAGTTTTAGTCTCGCTCTAAGGAGTACCCAATGAGCACCTTCCCAGCCCGCCGCCCACGCCGCCTGCGCACCACCCCGCAGATGCGCAACCTCGTGGCCGAAACCGAGGTCCGCCCCTCGGACCTGATTTTGCCCATGTTCATCGTGGACGGTCTCGACGCCCCGCGCGAGATTCCCTCCATGCCGGGCGTCTACCAGCACACTTTCGATTCCCTGCGCCGCGCGGCCGAGGAGGCGTTGGAGGCCGGCGTGCCGTGCATCGACCTTTTCGGCGTGCCGCTCGATGAGGACAAGGATGACACCGGCTCCGTCGCCTGGGACCCGCAAGGCATTTTGAACCGCGGCATTTCCTGCCTCCACGAGGAATTCGGCGACGACCTCATCGTCATGGCCGATACCTGCCTGGACGAATTCACCTCCCATGGCCACTGCGGCGTGCTGGATGACAAGGGCCGCGTGCTTAACGACGAATCCGTCAAGCTCTACCAAGACATGGCCCGCTCCCAAGCCCGCGCCGGCGCCCAGATCGTCTCCCCATCCGGCATGATGGACGGCCAGGTTGCCGCCATCCGCGCCGATCTCGACGAGGCCGGCCACGAGGACGTGGCCATCATGGCCTATTCCGCCAAGTACGCCTCCGCCTTCTTCGGCCCGTTCCGCGATGCCGTCGGTTCCTCCCTGGAAGGCGACCGCCGCACCTACCAGCAGGATCCGCGCAACTTCCGCGAGTCCCTGCTCGAGGCCGAGCTCGACATCGAAGAGGGCGCGGACTTCGTTATGGTCAAGCCCGGCCTGCCCTACCTGGACGTGCTTTCGGCCGTGGCGGAGACTTCTCCCGTGCCGGTTGCGGTCTACCAGGTCTCCGGCGAGTACGCGATGGTCAAGGCCGCGGCCGCCAACGGGTGGATCGACGGCGAAGCCATCATGCTCGAGTCGCTGACCGCATTCAAGCGCGCCGGCGCCGGCCAGATTCTGACCTACTTCGCTACCGAAGCCGCCCGCCTGCTCAAGTAAAGGACCCCTGTGACTGCTACGCCCCCGTCGCCCGCCCCTGCCCCTCGCACGCAACGCCCGCGGCGGCAGCAGCAGCGGCCGGAGTCCGTGACGTACATGCTGTGGCTGTGGCTGGGCGCGCTATGCGGCGAGGCCGTGCACCAGGTGCTCAACGTGGTGCTCACGCTGCTCAACCACGACGTGCTCATGTCGCAGGCCAAGGACATGGCCAAATCCGCACCGGCCGGCGTGGATGAAGCCCAGCTTTCCGACGCCTTCCTCCGCACCGCCGCCTACGCCTCCGTCGCCCTTTCGGCAGCCATTTCCTTGGCGATTATCGTGCTGCTGGCCTTCCTGCTGCGGTCCCTTGCGAAGCGCAGCAAGCGGGCCGGTACCTCGCGCCGCGTGTGGTTCGCCTTCTCGCTGTACTTCGGCTTCCGCATCCTGCTGACCTTCATGGTCACCCCGGCCGGCGCGGACGTGCCCGATTGGCTCTTTGCCGCCGATGGCATGGTGCAGATCCTCGTCGGCGTCGCGGCGGTCCTCGGCCTGATTTTCTCCGTGCGGGCCGAAACCTTGGACTACACCGGCGAACTCGAGCAGATGCGCGAGCTGGAAAAGGAACTCGAGCAAGCGCAGCGCGAGAAGAAGCGCGCCGAAGAAGAGCGCACGCGCTCCAAGGACGACCAGCGCGGCAAGCGTGACGACAGCAAGCGCGAACACCCCGACCGCACCAACCGTGCCGACCGCGCCGACCGTGCCGACAGGGAGGACAAGCGATGAATAACACCGAGCGGCCCGGACCCCGCGACTATAACCGCGCGGCCCGAAACACCTCCGCCAAGGAGAACCTCGACGCGTGGCCGCGGCCGCTGCGCTGGGCATATTGGGTGCTCGTCGTCAGCGCCGTGATCATGCTGGTGAGCGGCATGGTGGGCATCTTCGGTTCGGGTGGGCCACAGGTAGAGCCGCAGAATGCGCAAGTAGCGGAGTATCTCCACTCCAATCGCCTGTTCGTCGCGGTGACCAATGCCGTCGGCGCCATTCTACTTGCGCTCTTCGCGGCGCAGCTGGCCGGCGGGTCCAAGTGGGCACGCCGCATCATTACCGTGGTCATCGCGTTCGCGCTGTTTACCAATATCGCCGCCCTCGCGCTCGGCATCGGTGGGCTCGGGTTGCTGATTATCCCCATCACCTTGATCGTCGCCCTCGCGCTGCTTTTCCAGCCGCAGTCTAACCGCTTCATCAAGGACCGCAGCTTGCGTGGCTAATTAGCCCTCACTCCAACTTTTGATTCATAATTGGGGCATGTCTCGACTCAATCGTGCCCCGCTTATCGACGCCGCCCTCGGCCGCACCCCCTCCCGCCCTCCAGTCTGGTTCATGCGCCAGGCCGGCCGCTCACTGCCGGAGTACCGCGCCGCCCGCGAGGGGATTAGCATGCTCGATTCTTGCTTCATGCCGGAACTGCTGGCAGAAATCACCCTGCAGCCGGTGCGCCGCCACGACGTCGATGCCGCCATCTTGTTCTCCGATATCGTCGTCCCGCTCAAGGCCGCGGGCGTCAAGGTCGATATTGTGCCGGGCCGTGGGCCGGTGATGGAGCAGGCGGTGCGGAGTAGGGAGGACGTCGGCAAGCTGCCGCTGCTGGAGACCGACGTCCCCGAGGTCACCGAGGGCATCGCCGGCATCCTGGCCGAGCTCACCGAAACCCAAGCGCTCATCGGCTTCGTTGGCGCGCCGTTCACGCTGGCCAGCTACCTCATTGAGGGCGGGCCATCCAAGAACCACGAGCGCACCAAGGCCCTCATGCACGCCGAGCCGGAGACTTGGCACATGCTCATGCGCCGTCTGGTGCCGACCATCACCCGCTTCCTGCAGGTGCAGGTCGACGCCGGCATTGACGCCATGCAGCTTTTCGATTCCTGGGCCGGCTACCTCAACGAGCGTGACTACCGCGAATTCGTGCTGCCGTACTCCCGGGAGATCCTGGCCGGCGTGACTATCCCGCGCATCCATTTCGGCGTCGGCACCGGCGAGCTCTTGCCGGCTATGTCGGAGGCGGGGTCGGAAGTTATGGGCGTCGATTATCGCGTGCCCATGGACGCCGCGGCCGAGCGCGTAAGCGCCCGCGTGTTGCAGGGCAACCTCGACCCGGCCATGCTTTTTGCCGGCGACGACGCCGTGCGCCAGGCCGTGCGCACCATCCGCGGCGAGGTCGACCGGGCCCGCGAGCGCGGCGATATCGACGGCCATATCTGGAACCTCGGCCACGGGGTCTTGCCAACTACCGACGCGGAGGCCATCACCCGCGCCGTATCCATCATCCACGAGGAGGGCTAAATGCGTATTGCGATTATTGGTGCTGGCCTGGCGGGCTTGACGGCCGCCTACGAGCTGCGCGACCACGACGTTGAGGTTTTCGAGGCCGCCGGCCGCATCGGCGGCAAGCTGTACTCCGTGCCGTTTAATGGCGGACCCACCGACATGGGCGCCGAGGCCTTCCTCGCCCGCCGCCACGACGCCGTGGAATTCATCGAATCCCTCGGCCTGGGCGATAGCCTGGTTGAGCCCTCCGGTCTGCACTCCCTGGTGTACTCCGGCGAGCTTAAGCCGCTGCCGCGCGGCGGGATGATGGGCATTCCTTCGCACTCGGAGCCGGTCGCACACCTGGTTTCGGCCGAGACCGCCCGTCGCATCGACAACGAGGAGCCCTTCGAGTGGACGGCCGGCAGCGACGTCTCCGTCGGCCGCCTAGTGCGCCAGCAGTTTGGCGACGACCTCGTTGACCACGTCATCTCCGCCCTCCTCGGCGGCGTGTACTCCTGCTCGGCCGATGACCTGGGTGTGCGCGCGACCATCCCGGCGCTGGCCGAGACGCTCGACGCGCTCTCCGCGCGCGGCCCGGTCACCCTCTCGGCCGCGGTCCGCTCGTTGGAAGAAGCGCGCGCGGCCAAGCCGAGCAGCGGCGGACCCGTCTTTCAGACCTTCCGCGGCGGCTACGCAGAACTCTACGAGACGCTGGCCGATAAATCCCGCGCCAAGATCTACCTCGATACCTTCATCTCCGGCATCACTCGCGAGGGCGAGAAATTCCGCCTGGCCGGCGCACCCGGCGATACCGTCCCCTTCGACCGCGTGCTGGTGGCCACCCCGGCCCCGACCGCAGCGCGCCTGCTCCCCAAGGTGTCCCCGCGGGCGGCGGAGCGGTTGAAGAGCGTGAAGCTGGCGGCGTCGGCAGTCGTGGGCCTGAAGTTCGAGTCTGACACGGACCCGTCCGGCAACGCGTTGCCACAGAACTCCGGCATCCTCGTTGCCACCGACCAAGACGACGTTCACGCCAAGGCATTCACGCTGTCCTCGCGCAAGTGGCCGCACTTGGCCGAGCGCGGCGGTGCCTTGGTGCGCGCCTCTTTCGGCCGCTTTGGCGACGACGCCATCGTCCGCGCCGAGGAAGATGACCTCGTCGACTATGCCCTCGACGACCTCCAGCGCCTCACCGGCTTCGACGGCCGCGCCGCGGGCGTCGCCGAGATTTTCACCCAGCGCTGGTTCGGCGGCCTGCCACGCTTTGATGTCGGCCACCTGGAAACCGTGGCCGGCGCGCGCGGCGCCCTCGCGGCGACGCCGGGCATCGATGCCACCGGCGCTTGGGCCGGCGGGGTTGGCGTACCCAATGTCATCGCGGACGCCCGCGCCGCTGCGGCTCGTATCGCTCGCTAGCTGCGGGCATGCCAATGCGGCAGCAGGGCATCCTGCTGCCTGGCGGTTTAGAGGCTAGTGGGCCGATGGCGGTGCTGGCGCGGTGTCAGCCCAGGGTGGCTGCCACACCACGCGGCCTCGGCGCCGAACGAGGCGCCCGCGCACCGGTGGGGCATTCGGGTCATCGTCATTGACGCCGTTGTGGTACGGGCAACAGGTGGCGAGGTTTGCCATATTGGTATCGCCGCCGTGCCGCCACGCCTGCAAGTGGTGCACCTGGCATTTATCCGCCGGATAGTTGCATTCGGCCCACGGGCACACCGGATTTTCCGCGGCGGCCATGAGCCGCTGCTTCTCGCTGGCCATGCGTTCCGTGCGGTAGAGGTTGACCGCGCCCTCGAAGGGGTGAACGAGGGTGATAAGGCCGCGCTCTGCCAGCGTGCGCGAGACGAGTTCCGCGCCGGTGAGGCGGGCGCCGTTGGTGAGCTGGATGGTGATTTCCTCGCCGTCGCCATCGATGATGCGGTCGAGCTCGTCGAGCGTGAGGATCGCGTTGGTCGTAATGGTCGGGCGGGCAGCCGGGGAGGCGCCGGAAGGGGAGAAGAGCTCCGCAACGGAATCGAGGGGAGCATCCTCATCCAGGCTGGATTCCAAATCCGCGATGAGCGAAGAGGGCCCGGTAATCGCCAGGGTCCACGGCGCGTCCTTGCGGCGGCGGATGCGCACGCCGGGGCGCGGCGGGGCCGAGGGATTGAGCTCGCGCAGCTTCTTGCGCGCCAGCTTTTCCATCTCATCGGTATCGGCGGCGGTACGGCACAGCTCCACGCGCAGGCGCCAGGCATCGCGCTTGGTCTTGGCGCGGGATGCGTAGCGCTCGATTACCTCCAGAGTGGGCAGCGGGTGAGCGCGGTCGCGGGCGGCGGCAACCGCCTGGCGCTGCAGGCGGGCAAAGGAGGTGGGGGCAAAGAGGGCGTCGGCAAGCGTGAGCAAAGTGCGGGCTGTATTATTGGGCGCACCGGCAGCGCGCAGCTGGTCTTCAGACATGCCGGCGCACCCGGCAACGATGTCGATGCCGGGCGCCAGGGCCGCGAGATAGGTCTGAAGAGCTGTCATGCCCCGCAGCCTAAGCCACGGCGCGCAACCTGTGCGAGGGCGAGCGCGCGAACCTGTGGATAACTAGGGCTCACAGGGCGAATTTTGGCCCGCACGCCCGGCGGACCTGTGGATAACTAGCCCTTATTGCGGAAGACGAAGATGGAGGAGAAGTCCTGATCGCCGTGGCCCATGGCCTGCATCTCTTCGAAGCGGCCGATGGCGGCGGTAAGGGCGGGCAGCGGCTTGGTAGAGGTCATCTCCATGAGCTTGGCGTCCTTGGCCAGGGCGTCGACGGTGAAATCGCCCGGGTCGGTATTGCGCTCGCCGGTGATAAACGGCGCCTTCATATTGGCGATGAAGGACAGGCCGGTGATATCGAGCATCTGCAGCACCACCTCGGAGTCTAGGCCCTCGGACTCGCCGAGCTGTAGGGCTTCGAGCAGGCCCTCGGCGGTGACGGCGAGCGCGAGGTTCGCCAGCAGCTTTCCGATGGCCGCCGTGGCCGCCGCCTCCACTCCGATGAGCTTGTCTTCGCCCGCCCAGGACTCGGCGAGGGACATGGCTTGCTCACGGCGGGCGTCGTCGGGCGTGCCCACATAGACGCCGAGCTTGCCCTCGCGGGCCGGGCCGAGCGTGCCGACGACCGGGGCATGGACGTAGGTCTCCACGGCGGCGGCGAACTCGCGGGCATCGTTGGGCGAGACGGTGGTGGTATCGATCCACGTCACGCCCGCGGGGATGAGTTGCGGCTCGATGACGACCTCGCGGACATCGTCGGGCCCGAAGAGCGAGGTGATAATGACCTCGGCGTTCGCTACGGCGTCGTTGGGCGTGGCGGCGAGCTCGGCGCCTTCTTCCACGAGTGGCTGGGCACGTTCGGCGGTGCGGTTCCAGACGGTCATCTCGATGTCGTCCTGCTCATTGAGCAGGCGGCGGGCTAGTTCGGTTCCCATGCGGCCAGTTCCAAGAAATGCAATCTTCATGGTTTTCTAGTGTGCCATCATTGGGTGCAGGTTCGCCGCGGCTTGCGCGAGCCCCGGACGAGGGAGCCGTACCCGGCAACGCGACAAGACGGCCAGGAAGCAGCTATGGCGTGGTTCATCTTGATTTTCTCCGGCGCATTCGAGGCCGTGTGGGCGGCGGCGCTGGATAAGTCCGCAGGTTTTACGCGCCTGTGGCCCTCGCTCATTTTCCTCGTGGCCTGCGCAATTTCCATGGGCGGGCTGGCGTGGGCGATGCGCAGCATCCCGGTGGGCACGGCCTATGCGGTGTGGGCGGGCGTTGGGGCGTCGGTGGCGGTTATCTATTCCTTCGCGGCTGGACACGAGGCCGCCACGGTGTGGAAGGTGCTATTCCTCGCCATGATCATCGGCGGCATCGTGGGGCTGAAAGCGGTGAGCTAGAGGCCCGGAATCCGCGGCGCAGGCGGCAGCGGCGGCGCAGGTGGCGGGGCGGGCGCAGGCATAGCGGGCACTGCCGGCATATCAGGCACCGCGTCCTCGATGCGCCCGCGGACTTCGTGCGGCGGGATATTCAGGTTCGGCAGGCCGCTTTTGTCCCGCGCAGGTGGGCGTGGGGCCGGCGCCGCAGGTTGCGGGCGGGGTGCCGGTGCGGGCGCTGGCGCGGGCCGCTGCTGGGGTGCGGGCGCTGGGCCAGGACGCGAACCAGACGCAGGAGCGGGCGCCGCGGTCGATGGCGAAGGCGGCTCGGTCGGCGGCGAGGGAACCGGGGCGTCCTCCCGAGGCAGGTCGCGCGGAGCGAGCGGGCGGGGAG
>NZ_JAKRNF010000018.1:0-38937 GCF_022347225.1 Corynebacterium sp. ACRPQ | reverse complement strand
CATTGGCATCCGTTGTGGACGTGCCTAGGTCGTCAATCAGTTTCGCGATTTCAGGGTTAGCAAGAAGCTTCTTTTCAATCGCATCAATCTTGGCCTTATCGGCCGGATCTCGTCTTGTCACAGTAGTCATTCTGGCTTATCTCCTTATGCGGGATCGGTTCCCACACACAAACCATCAGACACTCTCCCTGCTAGCAATACTGGCTGAACTACCTTCCACTTCCCCACTGGCCCGCGACGCCGGCACACTCGCCAAGTTCGTACGCGCAGCACAACGGAATCTGGCCCAACAGTGTCCTGCAGATAACCCGGACGAGCTTCTAGAATTAGCCACCAGTCTCAAAGAACGACTGGAAGACGCTCAATAAAAGGAAACTCCCCTAGTGCTTCTCGTCGTTGGAAGCACTAGGGGAGAAGCCACCTGCGGGGGATTGTGGCTTTTTTATTTTCCTTCCGTCCGACTATGCGCCGGGGGAGGTGCGCTGCGGACACCCAAAACCATACCGCCTTACAGCGCGCCCGCAACCGGAGCGAAAAATAGAACAACAATTACTTGCTTTGGGGGGTATGCGACAAAAAGACACACTTTTTGTCGCATATCCCGGATCGGCTTTTGGGCTGACAGCTTTTAAAATGGGCGTCGCTTTTTGAGGGCTCAGACTAGGTGAGAATTGTGGTTCTGGGCGGACAGTCTGAAGATGTTGTCAATGTCGCCTGTGACACTGCGTCCGAAATTATCAAATGCTTTCGAGGCATTCGTGGGAGGAAATCGATCTACCATTCTGTCTACTTCGGTGCGGCCTAATGGGAGCAAGTTGGGGTAGCTCCACATGAATGCAAAATGCCCGTTCGGACGAACTTGGGCTGTATCTGATGAAAAAAGCCAGGTTCCGCCACTTGAATTTTTCCAAACCAAAATGCTTGAACCTGGGAAGTGGCCACCCAGTTCAACGAGTTTTGCTCTTGGGCTTAAATCCACCTCTTTACGCCACACCACCTTGCGCGAGATGGCTTCATTCGACCACTTTAAGTCGAGTTCATTTACGAGTACCGTCCCGTTGTATTCGACCGCCCAATGAGATTGAGCTCCGAACATATGTGGATGACTTGCAGCAATAGAGACATTGTGGAGGCCTTGCTGAATTCTGGGGGTTGGAGTTTGGTTCCGAAAAGTGATGGGAAGTGGATCCCAGAGAAGCCAACCGTCGCCAATATTCAGCAGGTAGGACGTGTGCCCTATTCCAATCACGGGCTCCGTTTTTAGTGCATAAGCATCTGGTTCAAGTTCGGTGGCTTGAATTGTGAAGTCTGTTAGAGCTTCACGGTAGATCCATTTTTGCCCGTTTGGGTCTAGATACTGTCGGTCATCGTTGCAGATCTCACAACTTCCCGGTTCCGGGTCAGGTGCACCGCGATTTTCGACCCCACAGTTCCTGCAAATGGGACTGAGCTTTTCCATTAGTATCCGCCAGTTACAATTCGGTGCCCAGAAGGAGACTCGATCTCGTTGAGAAGAAGGTCGGCGAAATCGCGCCAACTTAGCTCGCTGACTCCGTCCTGGTTTTGGACGAGGGATGAGAATGACAATCGGTAGTTTCCCAGTTCAGGCCCGTCGATCAAGTTGGCTGGGGGGGGCAACGTAGGTCCAGTCGGAGTCTGGAAGACTTTCCATTAAGGTGTCGAATTGGTTGGTTGATGCTACAGCAATGTCGCGCCAGGCATCCTGAACAAATTCTGTATTGATTGTTCGCGGTGCACCCTCATCGTCTGAGACTGGCAAACTTCCAGCTCCACCGCTGACCACCAACCTCACACCGAGGTCGTGGCAGACTTCCGCAACGTTGATACTTCCTTGGACTAATTCAGCTTCCCTGCCGGGGCTGGGCCGGGTCGCGTTAACCACGACGTCAACACCGGACGCTACAGAGGTCAAAAAATTTTTGTCGTATGCATCGCCGTGGATAAGTTGGGTGCCGGGGCCAGACAAGAAATCCGGTGTGCTCGATCGGGTTACACCTGAAACCGAGTGCCCTCGCGAAATTGCCAAACGGCTTAAAACCGCGCCAACCTGCCCGTTGGCTCCGAGGATAAGAATGTGCATCTTCATCAAACTCCTTTAGCTAGAAGAATCTTTGAACTTTAGAAACGAGAGAAACTGTGAGGGTTGAAGCTGGGACAAGAGAATTGTGCACAGGCATAGCAGGAATCCGAGCCACTGAACGGTGCTCAGGCTCTCTCCAAGAATCACGAGACCGAGCAAAGTCGCTACTAGTGGTGAAAGCAGTGGCAGGAACCCAGCGGAAACTGCAGATACTTTGGCCAGTCCAGAGAACCAAGCCCAGTAAGTGAGCAGGCCACCCACAAGTGAGAGCCAGAGGTAACCCATTAAAGAGGTGGAAGTAAGCGCTGGGGGATTCCCTTCGAGAAGAAACGCTATGGGGATGAGCATCAAGCCTGACCAACTCAACAGCCAAGATGTCCAAGTGAATGCATCGGTGGGGCGCCCCCATCGCTTTGTCAGTACAATTCCGAGAGCCATGCTGGCGGTCCCGACTATCCCTGCTGCAATGCCAACCCAATCGAGGCTAGCTCCGGGAGCGAGGACCATTATTGCAATTCCAAAAACTCCGCATACCGCCCAGCCAATGCGCCAGAAGGTGGGACTCTGTGCTGTGAGTAGCCATGCGAAGGTGATCACGAAGAGAGGCTGACAGGCGGCTAGCACAGACGCAATTCCTCCGGGAAGTCGATACGCGGCCAAGAACAAGAGCGGAAACCAAATGCCGATGTTCAACACGGAAAGTATTGCTGATCGGATGATCCAAACGCCTTTCGGAAGGGAGCGGCAAATCAGTAAACCGAGGATCCCTCCGGGTAGTGCCCTCAGGACGCTAGACCAGAAGGGAAATCCCGCTGGAAGAAGTTGGCTTGTTACAACGTATGTGGTGCCCCAAACTATTGGCGCAGATGCGGTGACTAGTGTCCACAAGAAATTGTCACGCGACGTAAATTGAGTACTGGTCATATCTAACCTCATTTCTTCGCTACTGAATCGAGGAAGAATTCAGGTTTAAGGCTTCTAGCGATTTGAGCTGCGGCTTTTACCACTTCAACCATCACGTCAAAGTTCGCCGTTTGGGATCGATTATCGGTCTCTGAATCAATGGCGCGCATCACAAACTTCGCTGGAGACCCAAGCTGTTCGATTAAATGTTTGGTGTCTTCTACGGAAATATCATCCTTGCCAGATGGAAGACGAGTGGGATACCAAGTCAATTGGCACCACTCTCGATCGCCAGTTTCGCTTCTTCGATGTCATGAATTCCTGCAACTTGGATTACTGGGTCCATTGATCAGTTCCTTAACTGTTTACCGCCTAGACAATAAAGAAGCTTAACTGAAAAGACATACATATGTTTTCTACTTGGGTAAACTCTTGGTAAACACTCGACCCCTCTCAATTAATATAGGTATGATGAATAATATAAACAGGGAAAACCTAAGAGCTAGAATGCTAAGAGACCAGAGAGCGAGCGCGCTGATTGAGCAATGGATCGAGGCGAGGCCTGATACCGATATTCGGGGAATGTTGGTGACGAGTCGAATTATTCACTTGCGACAAGCCTTAGAAGATGTGTTGAGCGATTGCCACGAATCTGTAGGTCTGCGGGGATGGGAGTTCGATATTCTAGCAACTCTCCGCCGCCAGCGGCCCGGGGTTCGGCTCACCCATAAGGGACTCTCGGACCTTGCTATGGTTTCGAAATCGGCCATCTCGCAGCGGATCGATAGACTTGTAGATCGTGGTCTGGTGAGAAGGGTGGAAAATCCTGATCAGCGTCGGGAAGTATTCGTAGAACTTACTGAACAAGGTTATTTGCTCGTCGAAAGGGTAATTGATGAGCATGCTTCTTTATGCTCAGAATTTATCTCACCGTTAAATGACGATGAGTATGAACAGCTTAATGGTCTGCTCGATAAGCTGCTGATTAGAAGTGAGCAAGCCCCGGGGTGCTCATCCAATCTTTGAGTTGAAATCGCTAGAATCTTATAACTATTCACTCCTAGGGTCAGTACCTACTGGTTCGCGCGATCTGGGTGAATGATTTTAATCGATAGGATCGTGCCTCTTGGCCCAGTACTTCTCCGTCGCTCGAATCTGCACTTCGACCTGTTCGTAGTCCGAGTGCTGCCAACTGCTGGAAATCTCCGGGCCGATGAACAGTCGTCACGCCCCGCTCCACCGCCCGTCGCTCCCAGCTCCGCACTTCGTCGCTCGCCAAACGGCGGGGGTTGCGGTGAGGCATTCTTTGACCGTCACCTGGATCGGAGGACTTCACCCTTTGCTCGCAGAGGGGGGCACCATAGTTTCGGAGGCAAGTGGGCTTAGGACGCGCGCTAGCCCAGAGGAGCGAAGCCCCTTGCGGGAGTAGGCACGTCCTCGCTCCAGGACCGCATTTATGCCTACAACGTCATTGCGTCTTCGAATTTGATCTATCCGCACCGTAGTTCAGCTGCTAGGCTGTGGGGTGTGACGAGTTAGTGTTCGTACACAACAGCCCCCGAAGGCTGCTATCCTTTGAGGACTGTTCTCGGGCCTTACAGCCCGAAGTGATCAACGATGGTGTGAACCAACTTGACCACTTCGGTCGAGAGCTTTACAACTCCCGCCACCAGACAATGCTGAGCTGCGCAAAACTACCCGAAACCGGGGCCAGTTCCCGAACGATACAGCAGCACTGAAGACGCTTTGGCTGATGATTTGCAACATCGAAGACAAACGCGCTGCCAAGCGCGCGAAGCAAGCCAAGCGCGCCGTTGAGTGCAACGGGTATACTGAAGGAGCGAAGGCCAATGGCTGGAAACAAGCCATCGACCAACTAGCTGTGGCATACCCAGACCGATTCGCGGACTACCTGTAAACCACCCCCGCACACAAACTATCGGACGCTCTCGCACTAGGCGCAACAGTGCCGCCAAGCACCTACAAGTAATGCAAGTGGAACTGCCTGCTACTTCCCCACTGGCCCGCGACGCCGATACGCTCGCTAAATTTGTGCGCGCAGCACAACGGAATCTGTCTCAACAACGGCCTGCAGATAATTCAGTCGAGCTTCTCAATTTAGCCACCAGCTTCAAAGAACGGCTGGAAGGAAAGCGATAAAGGAAACTCCCCAGGCCGCGCTCACAGGGGGCACTGGGGAGAAGCCGCTCGGGGGAAGCCTATATCGGGCACCCACAGAATACTTACTATCCCGCTTTCCGCAACCGGAATATCCCTCGGCAAGTGGATAGCTTTAAATTTTAGAATGCTGATATATGTATATGCGCATATAAACATATGAGCATAAGGTGGTTTTAGTTTATTTCCCTACTTAACGGTTCCCATGCGCATAGCATGATGTACACACATGCGCATGTCACTACCAGCGTAAATTCTCCCTGGACCTATTCTCATTGTATGACTCGAGTAATTTCCGTAATTCAGTCGAAAGGCGGGACGGGAAAAACCACACTTTCGGTAATGCTCGCAGAGGCAATTCGGAAGATGGGCTATACGGTCGCAGTCGCAGACGGCGACCCCCAGCAATCTGCCACCCGATGGGCATCCAAAGTGGAGGATTTTCCATTTCCTATCGAATCTGTCCGCAGCTCAAGTGACTTCTCTGGAGTTGTCAGGAGGGGGAATAATCCGGACTTTCTTATAGTCGACACCCCTCCAGGTGGTCTAGCTTTCATAACCGAAAGCGCCGAGGCTGCCGATTTAGTTCTTCTTCCAACCGGTGTTTCCCCGATGGATATTGATCGAACGCAGGTAACGCTTTCTTGGCTAATAGAAAAGGGGATACCAACAGCGGTTGTTCTGTCGAATGTTGACAGGAGGGAAAAACTTCTAGATGAAGTCCATGCCGAGCTGGAGGGCGATGAGACTGCAGCGCTTGCTGAGACAGTCATCCCAACTAGGGCGGCTACACGTCGTGTTTTTGGAACAAAACCCAGTAGTACGAAGGTTTGGGATTCTTTGGCTCGAGAAGTAGTCGCAGCATTTGAGGATTAAGGGGTAAACGATGGCAATTCCAAAGGCTAAGAATAAGGCGCGGGAAGAATCGTCTGGGAATAGGTCGGAGAGCTCGCCTTCAACAAAGATGTTCGCTCAAGCTAATGATAAAGCGACACGTCTTCAGTTGTACGTCCGCGATCGGCAATTGATTAAAGAACTCAAACTTGCCGCAGTGGAAGAAGAGAAGAGTATCTCCCAGCTTTTTGAAGAGTGGGCAACACGATGGCTCGAGGAAAGACGCTGATTATCTGGCCTATATACCTACATACACATGTACTCATATAGGCATATACACATATACGCCTCTAGTGCTTTGGCTTCGCTGTTTTCTAGAGCTCTGGGCCTTGCTCTTCTTCAAGCTCATCAGCGGGTGCTTGTTCGTCGGTGGTGTCGCTGTCGCTGGTAACGCTTTGCTGCTTACCACCTAGGCCGAGGCTGGCGAGGAAGTCGAGGCCAGCTTGCGCGCCCTCGTGCAGTTCGTCGGCGTCTTCATCTTCTGCTGTGGTCTCAGGTGCTGGTTGCTCTTCCTCTACGGTGTTCTGGACGGCGGCGTCTTGCTCATCGTGGTGAGTCTCGTCATTGTCCGGTTCGTAGGCAGCAGCAATGGTTTCTGCGACCATGTCGCGGATTGCCTCTTGTGCTGGCTCATCTACGCCCAGGCGGCGCAGTTCGTAAGTGCGCTGTGCGGCCAGGAGGTTTACTTCATCGGCGATGTAGCCTGCATGGTCGGCAACATCGTCGGGGATTTCTTCTGCGCGCAAGCGTGCGGCGATGTCTGCGCGGTCGGCGAAGTCCATTTTCTCGCGGCGAATCGTATCGAGGTGCTGTTGAAGCCTATAGGTGTGCTCACTGTCGTGGTGTTCGGCTTCGCGCAGGCGCTTGTCCCATTCTTCTTGGTCGTCGGCGCGGTAGCAGATTTCCTCCCACAAACCTGCCTCCGGCAGGTTAGCGCCGGTGTCTTCAATGGCCTGCTGCGCTAGGCTGCGGCGCTGTTGCGCCTGTTCAAGACGCTTGTGCGCATTGTCTATGCGCTGCTGGTAAGTGCCATAGCCTGCAGCGTCATGGTCGTAGGCCCGCTCGGCTACCGGGCGGGCGTAGTCTTCTGCCAGTAGGCGTTGGTGCTCAATGTCTGCCAGGGCAGCTTCTTCTTCACGCAAGGCGGCACTGTGGTCTGCCATGGCTTTCTCGTAGGCGCGAATACGCGCAGCATCAAGACATACCTGCTGGAAGTTAGCCTTTACCTCGTTAAGGGCTGCGTCTTTGTCTTCGTAGAGGCGAGTAGTAATACTTGCTTCCTGCCAGGTCAGCGATTCCACCTTGGAACTAGCAAAGCGTGCGTGCTCTGCCAACACCTCCTGGTTAAGCCGGTTGAGGTTATGTTCCTTTCCGGTAAGTCGGGTGGTCTCCGCACGGTCGTAAGGATTGTGGGTGCGAAGCCACGTATCGAGTTCCATGTCCGCATGCCTGGAGATAGGGGGCAGTTGGTTGCGTTTGCCCGTATCAAGCTGGCGGAGCTGTTCATCTAGGCGGTAGCGGATAAGCCGTGCCGGATCATGAGCATTGTCAATATCGCGGGTAGCAGCGTCCATGACGGTGCGCGGGTCAATACCTGCGTCAATAAGCTGTGCCCAGCCATAGCGGATAGGTGCGACACCGTCGTCGCTGGCGTCAATCTTTTGGGCAAGGTCGCCGGGCAGGGTGTCGATCCAGTCGGGTAGGTAAGCGTCGATGAAGTCGTTGGTGGCTTCATCTTTGCCCATAAGCCACAGGCCCATCATGCGATCGGGTGAGGTCTGCTCGTCTACAACGTCGGCTATGACCTCGCGTGCGGCCTTCGGGCTGTTATCGCGCGAGATTGCCTTATTAAAGACGTCCCTGATACTCGGGGCATGGTCTATGCCTTGGTAGTGGTAGTGGCCTTCCTCAGCAAGTTCATCTAGCTGGTGCTCGGTGACCGCATAGATGTGGTTGGCAAGCTTGCCGCGTGTAAGTGCCACATACAGCCCTGCCCTATCTACGTGGTGGTCAATAACGGCGCGGGTGCAGTCCACGGTGCTGCCCTGGGCGCGGTGGACGGTAGCAGCGTAGCCTAGCTGCACATTGTCGTGGACGTAGTCTGCGGGCAGGCACAATTCCTCGCCGGTTGCTGTGTTGCGGGCGGTGATACTGCCGTTCTCGGCAATTCCGGTGACCGTCATAAGGGTGCCGTTGTTGATACGGGTACTCGTTGCGGTCTCGTCGTCGTAGAAAGTCTGGTTTTTGCGCGCCAGAATCGTATCGCCCACGCCTGCTTTTTCGCCTCTAGAAAGCTGGGCTTCCACGGTGGTGTCAACAACGCTCTGGGCGATGTAGTGGGCGCGGATTGTCTCGTTGAGTTCTGCCACATCGCGGTTGGTGGCAGCAATAAGCAGACTGGTTTTACCGCTAGAAATATCAGCCAGGTAGTCTGCTGCGGCTTTATCTAGCATGTCGCTGCGTGCGCCACCATTGACCCAACCACGCTCTAGGTAGAAGTCGAACGTAGAAGAATCGCCCTCGCGCAAGCGCAAGCTGGTAGCAGATTGCTCACTATCTCCACCGAAGCGCACGACTTCGGAGAGTTGATTATCACTGCGGCCAGAAGCGTTGACCATTGCTCCGAAAAGTCCGCCGTTTTCGACCGCGCCGAGCTGTTTATGGTCACCGATAAAGCGCACGACTGCGCCTGCTTCTTCGGCAATTTCTAACAGTGAGCCGATGTTAGGGGTCGAGGCCATGCCGGCCTCGTCGACGATGATCATGTCGCCTGCGTTAATGGATACTGGAAGGTCTTTGAGGCTGTGGCCGGGCTTGGTTGGGTGGTTTCCGCACCAGGTGTAGGTGAGTTTGTCGATGGTAAAAGCGTCAAAGCCTAAGTCTTTAGACAACACCTCTGCCGCCTGTGCGGACGGGGCCAGACCAATCACATTGCGGCCCTGGTTCGCCCAGACGTTGGCGACAAGACGCATAGATGCGGTCTTGCCGGTACCTGCCGGGCCTACGCCGGTAGCAGCCAGTGTGCCGCAGGTAAGCAGGTAGCGCGCCATGGATTCCTGCCCGGTGTTAAGGCGGAACCCAGCCTCTGCTTCGTGCTCATCGAGCGCTTTATCAATCGCTGCCGATGGTGCGAATGCAGCTACCGGCTCGTTGAGTGCGGCCAGTGCTTTGTCTTCGGTATCGAGAATGTCCTGGGTGGTATAAAGCTCACTATCAGCGCGGGTATCGCGGGCTTTACCTGCCGTGTTTTTGAGTGCTTCGGGCAGTTCCAGGACGTCAAAATCATTCAAGGAAATGGCCTTATCGCGCACAATTGCTTCCACCACAGTGGCATGGATAAGGTCGCGCTCGGCAAGAGACGCAAAGCGATAGCCCTGGAGCTTTCCACCCGCCGCAGTAGCTACATGCGAGGCACGAAAGTAGGAACGACGCCTGGTAACTGTGTCTAAAACCTCGTCAATAAGACCCGGAAGGTGTTCCTCTGCGTGAAAGATTGGACGCTCATCACGGCCAGAATTTGCGGCAAGGTGAGCGATAGCAGCGAGTTCTTCTGCCCCAGTATCACGAGCAGAAACTTCCGCTTTCCAGCCTGCGCGAAGCTCTGTGAGGCTTTCTGGTTCACGCTTCGCGTCACGGGTTTCCAAGATAGCTTGCTGCCACAAACGACCCACCTCAACCGAGTTTGGCGTTGTGCCACGCTCGGCAACAAACTCTTCAACAAGGCGCTTATAGACCGGCTGTGCGCCGCGTCGACGCTTAGAAAACGACTCCATCAACGACTGCGAAATACCGTCGATCTCCCACGTGGGTTCCTTATTTGCCCCGTGGTCGCAGGCGGTGAATGTGTAGCCCATTTGGTTAGAAAGCAGGGTGTTCAAGATGGAGTCATAGCGGTGCGAAATGGCCTGCGCTTGCTTGTGCAGCGCCTTGGAATCAAGCGATAACCAACGTCCGTCTTCGGCTTGAACCTTGTTGGATACCAGCACGTGCGAGTGCAGATCAGGGTCGCCTGCGCGCGTATCGTAGTGCTTAAACTCGGAGGCAATAACACCTTTTGTCTTGATTTGTTCGCGCCCCTGCTTGCCAGAGCGAGTGAAAAACACGTTGTCTTCTGCCCACGCTATAGCCTCGCTAACAGCCTGGTGATGAAGCGCCTCAATACGCCGCGCGGTCTCTTCATCAGACAACGCCCACGCCACCGACACCGACTTTGCAGGCGAAAAAGTAAGGTCAAAACCCGACACAGACTGGCGCACATTGTCCTTTAAACCGTTAACCCAGTTGACAACTTCCCGGCCCGATTGCGGCTCGACTCCGTGTTCTTCAATAAAGAATTCTCGGCCAATATCCTGGACTAATTCGGCACGTTCTTGCTTGCTCATCAACGTGCCAGTGGTCTGCCTATGGCGGCGTTCCGCGTCACGCAAAGCAACCAAAACCGGCACATCGTCAGTGAAATTAGCGAACGGTCGCCCCAGCTGAACGTCCTTGATTTTCTGACCTTCGGACATCTTCATATCCGCATCCGGATGCAGGCCCTCGCCGTACAACGCGGCCATTTGAGACTCGGTAACTTCCCCACCTTCGGTGACCGTTTCGGTATTCAAACCTGCCAACCCAGCACCTAGCCAACGACCTGGCGGAGTTCCCTTCGCGTCGTAATACTTCGACAAACTTGGCGCGTCTGTCGGTCCATCATTGGTAGCCACAGAGCGCAACAGGTACTCATAACCTGTTCCGCTGTTGACTACGCGCAGGGTCATCATGCGCCCTAGTCTAGCAGCCAAAACCCGATTAACACTAAGAGTGCCAATAGTGTGTTGTGAAAAGGGCGCTCGCGCCCGCCGCTGCAGGTCTACAACGCTGTCGAAAGCCTGCAGGGATAGTCCGCTGATTGCTTCCGACTACGCCGAACTTCCCGCGTGGTGTTTGTGTCAGGAGTGGAGCGGTGCGTTCGCTGGCATTGTGGGTTTATGGTTACCGCAAGTAGAAGTTTGAAGAAGCGTCAGGAACTGCGTCAGCATCTCGAAGAGGAACAGCGTAAGCTTCGCGACCGGAAGAAGAGCATTAACTCGTTGCTTAGCCTTATTGATCTGCGAGACGAGTTGAACGAAAAGATTGGTGAAGTCTCACAGTCCATTATCGACCTAGGTGAAGCTAAGGAATTTGTGCGCGAGCTCGTCGGTGTGAGCCAGCGAGATGTCAACGCAATGCTCAAGACTGCTAAGGAGTCTTCTCCTAGTGTGAACGATTCACCTATAGAAGACGAGTCGCATACTGGCGACAGTGAGCGCCAGGACGATGACGAAGCCGCCAGCGCCCTTAGTGGCGCTGGCGGCGATGGTGACTATAAGAAGGGTGCCCAGTAGAAAGAAAGACAGTCTTCGGTGTTAGCGGCTGTGGTTACTGTTGCTCGTTCGGGTCGTAATACTCACCGGGGTTGGCGGGCGCGGCGTCATACGTGTTGGAGTAGGGCGAGTCGTTGGTCTCATCCGTGGCGCGCTCATAGTGGTCGGCCATGGAGCCAACCATCACGCCGAGGAAAGCGAGGAAGTACCAGGCGATTACTCTGCCTAGTGCTCTGATGATTCCTGTCCCCAATCCTGCGCTTCGTATCTGGGCAATGAGCATCCAGACCGACATGGCGATGAGTGCAGCTGGGGACATGGTTGGTAACCGATAAATGGCAGTACGTCCACGGAGGCGTCCTTCCTCTCTGCGGCGCGCGCCGCTCATGATGCTGCTAAAGAGTTTGAGAAAAACTCCTCCAGTCTTACGTATAGTAAACATTGTTTACAGAATGTCGATTAAATAATTCTATCGACAGTCCCAAGAGTGGCAGCAAGCGTAAACAATGTTTACGCTTGCTGCCAAGGAGAGGATACTGCATATGAAACAAGCACCCCACCCTTCCGGACGTGTGGTGTCTGTACGGATGCCAGATGAAATCATTGAACGACTCGACGCTCTCTGCGATAGGACAGGACGTAGTCGAGGTTTCTACTTAAAAATGGCTATTACAGCCATGCTTCCCAAACTAGAAGAATTCCATTGGAATCAAGTGGCTGCAGACTTCGAAGAGAAGACAATCAACAACCTGTTTAACCAAATAATGCTCAACGGGCTAAAAGACGAGTCCGAAGAACAAGAGTGATTCCACTAATGCCTTAGGTTCCGAGCAAGCTTCATCAAAGCAAACAGCCGATAAGGCTTCTTGGCAAGAGCCGCCACTATTACTAAATCTCCCAGTAAGTCACACTGATGTGATTTAATAGGCGGAGAAAATAAAAAGCCGCACCCCACACTCATGAGGTGCGCAGCGCGAGCGGCACACACCCTCGGTTCAAGTCCAGGGCGCGCACATTCCTCAAACATGAGGAAACCCCCGCATCATCGAGCGCCAACTCTAGCGGGGGCTCAAACCAAAAATCGACACCACCGTGTCGGTTAAGACTTTACCACTTCCACACGGACAGTGAGCAAAGCACAACACGGGCGGTGTCGATAATCCGAAAGGAGACCACGACACCATGCAGCCCCCACACAACCCCAATGAGCGCCGTGCCAAGCTCGAAGCAGTCAAAGAACTAGCCCGCAGGCAAGAACACGACGCCGCACAAGAACTCCTGCAAGCCCAAGACGTCGGCTACACCTCCAAGCTTTTTGTCCAAGCACTCTTCCCCTACCGCAAAACCGACAATAAAGAACGAGTTCTTCAAAACGGAGATGGAAAAATTGTCATCTATTCAGGCGAAGGACTCCCCTACGGCAAGTACCCGCGCCTCATCATGGCCTACATCATTACTCGCACTGTAGAAAACGCGGGGCGTCTCAAAGAGGGGAAGATTAATCACGAAGAAGCGCTACACATCCCACTTGGTCGCTCGATGAACCAATTCCTCCAAGCAATCGGCATTGGCCAGCGCGGCACAGGGGGAAGCAAGGGCACTCTAACTATCGTTCGAGAACAGCTCCTGCGCCTAGCCGATTCACGAATCACTGTGAAATCCGATGATGGAATTCGAGCACGCGGAAAGCACACCCAAATCGTCGACGATTGGGATCTTTGGTTCGACACCCGCGACCCCAACCAGGGCAGTTTCATTGAGTCTTACCTCAAACTCACACCCCAGTTTTTCGAGCACGTTGCCGAATCCCCCATCCCTATCGACCTCAACGTCCTACGCGAGCTCAACAAACCACGAGCCATGGACTTGTACATCTGGCTTACCGTAAAGCAATACTGGCTGGCTAAAAACAACCGCGACGCCTACACCTTCACTTGGGAGATGATCGCTACCAGCTTCGCCACCAAAGAACTTGCGACCGGACAAGACTGGGCCCACTTCCGCGCTGAGATTAAAAAAGCCATTCTTGAACTCAGCACCGCGTGGCCCAACGCCGGCATTACAGCCGACACAGACGGAGTAACGGTCACGAGAACTGCCCCATCAGTTCAGCAGAAACCACCACGCCCCGAACTCGACTAAACAGAACGCAGAAGACTAGCGCCCTCCGGGGCGCTTTCTTTTTACCCAAAAGCCCCTGCGCAGATTTACCGATACGACTGCGCAGATTTACCGATACCTCAGAAGCCGCAGGTCAAACTGCGCAGATTTACCGATACCTCAAAACTAACTGCGCAGATTTACCGATACGACTGCGCAGATTTACCGATACGACTGCGCAGATTTACCGATACGACTGCGCAGATTTACCGATACACGCCTAGTTATCCACAGGGTTTTACCTGCGGGTTTACCTATTTTCCCAGGTGGCTTATAACTATATCCCTGTATATCTATATCCCCAGCCGATCAACCAACAAAACGTCATCTTATGGGTTATGGTTTAGGCTCCCGCCTCGCCTGACGGCTCGTTGGGCTGCCGCCCAAATCAATAGATTTGGTTGCCACCACACACCCCACAACAACCACACACCTTATTGCCCTCCACGTGGCCGTTTTATCTTCTAGAATCTTAGGACAAAGAAAAAGAGCGGCAAAGAATCAGAAAAGGTAACTAAGTGCCCCAGGGACGCTACATCGACGCCCCACGCTTTAGACGCGACCTCGAAGACATCCTAGAGCGCCTAAAAGCCCAAGAGGTCACGTCTCCACTTTCCGGGGTTCGGGCCCATTGAGGGAGATCCCCGCGTCGTTGAGCGCTGCCCGCCCGGCGGGAGTGAGACGCACGGCCCGGGTACGACCCCTGCGGGAAAGCCATTCCTTATCCAGCAGAGTCTTGCAGATTCCCGTGCCGAGAGGGCCGGCGAGGTGGAAGCGGCGTTCGGTGGAGTCCATGCACGACCTGCCCGTGTCGAGCATCTTCGGGGGCACACCCCACTGTATGAACAAGCGATGACCTTGATTAGTGACCTGACAGTGCGAGTCGATGAACTCGTGCTCTTCCAGTTGTTCAGCCAGGCGCACCCCGAGCTTACCGGCGAGGTGCTGATAACAGGTGCGGCCTTCACGTAGGTTCGCATTCGCCCGTGACGCGCTGAGGCTGTGAGGAGTGGGCAGGGGCGAGCGGGCGACCACGCCAAGACTCTCGACCACTCGTGCGATGTCTTCCCCGGCCAGGCGAATGTAGCGGTGCCGGCCCTGCCGAATGTCGTGGACGAGACCGTGGGTGACGAGCACGTCAACATGCTCGCTCGCCGTCGACCGGGCCAGGCCCGCGTACCTGCCCAGTTCACCAACCGTCCAGGCCCGCCCGTCCATGAGCGCAGCACACATGGCCGCCCGCGACGAGTCAGCCAGAGCCGACGCGACTGTCGAGATATCCGGGACCGCTTCAGGAAACACGCGCGCAACCATGCCTCCAGTGTGCACCCAGAACTGTTCGGTGACGACCGAACAATCGCAGGCATAGTCTGAACTCACCAGATTCATTGCATCAGGAGACGAAGGGAGCGATCGCGATGAACGGGGACCGCCAACGGCTACGCGGGCACTACGATGAGGACTTCTACTGGGAACGCGTTGACCGCAACCTGGGTTGGCTCGGCGACACCACCGAGGAACAGCGTGAACGCCAAGCACGGTTGCGCGATGCCGTGATCGGCATCGTCGGCACCGGGGGCATCGGCGGTGCCGCAGCCGCCCGCTTGGTGCGCATGGGCGCACTCAACCTGAAACTGGCCGATCCCGACCACTTCGACCTGACTAACGTGCAACGCCAGTACGGCGCCGGGCGAGACACGATCGGCCGCAACAAGGCCGAAGTCGTCGCGGAGCAGGTCTTCGCACTGACCGGGGATGTCAACATCGATGTCTTCCCCGAGGGCATCACCCCGGACACGGCTGAAGAGTTCATGGACGGCTGCGACTATGTGATGGACCAGATGGAGTTCTACCAGATCAGCAACCGCTACGCCCTCCATCGCGCCTTCCGCGCCTCGGACCGGTGCAGGTTCATGTTCAAGATCCCGACCGTCGCGCACTCGACGGTCGTGTTCACCTACACGAAGGACTCGATGCCCATCGAGGAGGTCTACGATCTCCCCGAGGATGCCGAGTTCACCCCGGACGTGATCCACCGGCTGATGGAACGCATCATGCCCGAGCATCAGGACTTCCCCTCGCCAGGCACGCTGGATGAGTGGTTCGTGGAGAAGCAGACGATGCCGATCTTCGGAGCCTGCCCGCCCCTGGCCGAAGGCGTCCTCGTTGAACGCCTCGCCCAAGAGATCATGGACTTGCCCGGCCGTACGCCTCTGCCCGTGCAGCCCGGGTACGCGCTCTTCGACACCCTGACCTGGGAAGCGAAGACCGTTGAGAAGGCGTGGTGGGCGAAATGACACGCATGGTGCTCTTCACCGAGACCAATTCCGTCTTTGGCTCTTACTTCCTCACCCGACTTGCCAGGCACGATGATGTCATCCTGGCGGCTGTGGTGCTGCGTGAACCCGGCGCACTCTGTGACTACTACCTCGATGAGCCCGAGCCCCTCGACCTCGCGAAGGACGCCGCCGAGCTGGATGTGCATACGCTGCGGCCGGCGCACATCAACACCGACGAATTCATTACCGCCATTGGGGGCCTGGCGCCGGACTACTTCATCGTCGCCAACTACCAGCTGCGGCTCGGGCAGCGACTCCTCGCGGTTCCGAGCTACGACGCCCTCAACTTCCACCCCAGCCCGTTGCCCCGCTATGCGGGGCTGGCACCGTTCTATTGGATGGCCGAGAACCACGAGACCCAGGGCGGAGTCTCCGCAGTGCGAACGACAGCTGGGCTCGACGAGGGCCCCCTCGTCGCCCAGCAACTCCTCGCGCTCACCGGGGGAGAGACGGCCAGGGAGATCCGGGACATGCACTTCGCCGCGTCCTGGCGCCTGTTCGATCTGGTGCTGCCGACACTGCTGGACCGGTCCTACCGGACCTGGGATCAAGACCTGAGCAAGCGCACCTACTTCGGCCACCCGCCCGCCGAGGCTTCGCTGGAGTCTCGCGTATGACCGCGCATCGGCGCACGGCGCTGGTCGCGACCCTCCTCGGTTTCTTCATCGTCATGCTCGATACGACCATCGTCAATGTCGCCCTCGCCGAGATCGGCACTGACCTCGACACGACGGTGGGCTCACTGCAGTGGGTCGTCGACGCTTACACCCTCGTGTTCGCCGCGTTCCTTCTCACAGCTGGGGCCGCATGCGACCGTCTCGGGGCCCGCAGGGTCTACCTCGCTGGCCTGGTGGTCTTTGCTGTGCTCTCGGCCGTGTGTGCCCTGGCTCCCACAGGCGGGTTCCTCGTCGCTGGTCGCGCCGTCCAGGGCGTGGGCGCGGCAGCGATCGTGCCGGGCTCTCTGGCATTGCTGTCGGCTGTGTACGACGATCCGAAGGAACGAGCACGCGCCATCGGGCTGTGGGGCGGCGCAGGAGGTGTTGCCGCCGCGATCGGACCGGTCCTGGGCGGAGCGCTGGTGTCGACGATCGGGTGGCGGGCGGTGTTCTGGGTCAACCTCCCCATCGTCGCTATCGGCTGTCTGCTCACCTTGTGGGCAATTCCCGCGCTCACGGGCAGTCGCGCGAGACGGGTGGACCTACCCGGACAGGTGCTCTCCGTGCTCACGCTGGTGGCAGTAACCTATGCAGTCATCACCGCAGGCGAACACGGATGGTCACCCTGGCAGGTAGCCGCGCTGATCGCCGGGGGCGTCTTCCTCGCCCTGTTCATCATCGCAGAGCGACGACACCCGGACCCGATGCTGCCGATGGCCTTGTTCACTCGTGCCCGGTTCTCCGTGGCCGCAATGGTAGGGCTCGCGCTCAACATCAGCTTCTTCGGACAACTCTTCGTGCTCTCCCTCTTCTTCCAGCAGTACCTGGGATACGAGCCGTGGCTGGCAGGCCTCGCGCTGGCACCACAGGCGTGCAGCGCCGTGATCGCGTCACCGCTGGGCGGCCGTGCCGTCGCCCGGTGGGGCGCGTTCCCCACCATGCTCACCGGCCTGGTAGTCGGCACGATCGGCTTCAGCAGCCTCGTGCTGCTCACCGCAGAAACCCCTTACGTGGTGGTCGCGGTGTTGACCTTCACGGCTGGATTCGGGATGGCCTTCGCGATGCCGGCCGCGACCTCGGCCGCAGTGGCCTCGGCCCCGCCGGAACATGTCGGCATTGCAGGAGGAGTCATCAATGCCGCCCGCCAGACCGGCAGCGTCGTCGGCGTCGCAGTCCTCGGCGTAATGGTCGCCAGTGGAGCGTTCCTCACAGGCTTCCACACAGCCGTCGCGGTCGCCGGTGGAGTCTTCGGTGCCGCAGCGCTCGTAGTTGCTGCCACCATCATCAGTCACCTACAGGAGCCAGTTACACCTGAAGTTTAGAATCATTGTGTGATGAAGCACCATCGGAGGAGGTCGAAGAAGCCGCCAGTCGAACGCGTACTGTGCTCCGAAACTGGTAAACGCGAACACGAGCACTATGATGACGCCGTGCATGTAGCACTGAAACGGTCGCGACGGGCAGGGCCGCTGCGGATCTACGAATGCCCTCGTGCGGGTCGTGGCACCTAACCAAGCGCCCTGACTGGGGCAAACCACCGGCGAACTAATGACACTGTACGGGTCTGTCTCGGCGAGGAACGCTCCGGAGCGCGTCTTTCCTGGACGCTCCAGGAGTTTCGTTCTCATGCATAGGCAGCCGAGGCGCGCTGCAAGGCTTGTAGCCCTGAGGCCAGTCGCCTAGGGCTTTGTACCATGAAACTAGGCGCGCCAGCGACCATAGGCCATGGTCAGAGAGTATGAACACCGGTGACCAGATAGCAGGTCGCTTGTGTCAGGCAATGCGCCGGCGCATTGCCTGACCAGTATGAGCAACAGAGCGCGTTCAAAACGTTAGGGCGCGAGCGCAGTCCTTTCTCGCAGTCACCTATACTCCTCAGCCCACCAGGGGTATGCACACAGCGCTCATACACTAAAAGAGTCACACCGAGAGAGAGGACCACTGTGACGACAGCAGTTATTTTCAACCCCACCACCAATGAGGAGTACTTCACCACTCCATGCTTCAGCACTCGCGCCGAAGCCTGGGCATGCGCAACCGGGTTCATCTTGGCACGCTATAGCGGGGAGCAGGACGCCGCAGTAAGAGGCAACCTCGCAGACGCCACGCTGAACAAGGAATACGAGTTTTACTCCACGATCGACCTACGCCAAGCATCGCTCTACGGCCCTCCAGTCTCGATCGTTCTCAACGACTAACCCCAAACAAGACAAACAAAGGCAGCACCCCTCGGGGTGCTTTCCCTCTTGCTGGTCGGGCTGCGCATATTTACCCTCACGCGTGCGCAGATTTACGCATACGCCTGCGCAGATTTACGCATACAGAGCTAGTTATCCACAGGGGTTCACCTGCGGGTTTATCTATTTTCCCAGGTGGCTTATAACTATATCCCTGTAGATCTATATCCTCAGTCGATCAACCAACAAACCGTTCACTACGGGGTGTGGTTCTTGCCCCCGCCTCGCCTTGCGGCTCGTTGGGCTGCCGCCCAAATCAATAGATTTGGTTGCCACCAAAACACCCCACAACAACCACGGGCCTGACCCCGGACAGTGGACACATCGGGGGTTAGCTATGCTGCTTTGGTCAGTGTAGCTGATGTGAGTGCTTCGACCATTCCTGTTGAGAAAGGGTACCTAGAGTTGAAAGACGATAAAAACGTAGAGAACTTTGTGGACTGCCGCGAAATCCGCACGGTTTTCAAACCAACTTGGGTGAGCTGGTGGTTCCACAAGATTTTTACGTTCCCGCGTGTTGAGTGCGATGGGATCGTAAGCAATTGTCACTGGGGAAGAAACAAAGCGTTAGTGAGGGATGGTGGGACGGTTACGGTTGGATTTAGTTATCGTATTTTCCATGATACGAAAATTAGATGTAAGAGCTCCCCTATCGAGGTTTCCCCTTCACATGCTGAGTTAGAAGCCAAGACAGCCATAATTAACAACTCCCCGATGACTGCCGTGCTCTACTAGCATTCGTCTCGAGCCTATCGATGGTTCGGGCGCGTACTTCCCGCGACGTTGTGAACGCGGGCCTAACCCCCGGACAGTGGACACGTCAGGGTTAGGCCCTATGGCGGAACATACGCTATAACATATGCCTAAACATACGTCCCGCCATATGGCGAGATATGTCACGCGGGCCGGTGCGGGTAGGCGGTACCGGTGAAGGAGCCGCGCCCATGCCCCGCGTCTTGTGGTAGTTGTAGAAGAAAAAAGGGGGCGCATCTACTACCACTGCGGTATCTCGCTTACTCCGGCTTGCGCCCTGCGTTTTCTGCCCGCACACGCACTCCCACAGAAGCAGCAGTCAGAACAATAACGAGAACAACCGCTAAGCCGAGCCCTATTACATCAGTCAGCCACAAAACGAGGAGTACTAAAGAGGCAACCGCCAAGGCGAGCAAAACTCCGATTTTTATCTTCTGTACCTTGTCCATGTCCATAGCGCCATTA
This sequence comes from Corynebacterium sp. ACRPQ, assembly GCF_022347225.1. Classification (NCBI taxonomy): domain Bacteria; kingdom Bacillati; phylum Actinomycetota; class Actinomycetes; order Mycobacteriales; family Corynebacteriaceae; genus Corynebacterium; species Corynebacterium sp. ACRPQ. The sequence continues at coordinate 18,903 of NZ_JAKRNF010000018.1, read as the reverse complement.
TTCAAAATAAAACCAACCGCGCGGGAAGTTTTCCCGTTTTCGAAGAAATCTCCTCCAATCCTAAAAGCGCCCTCAGGGACCTGCTTTTCTACTTTATGCGCGTAGTGGAGAACGCTCGTATCCCTCTCGCGGAGTGATTCTTATTTCTCGGTAGGACTATATAAATGCAGGTAGAACTATATGTAATTAAACATATGCTAAAGCATATGTTGAGGCATATGGCGGGACATATGTTGCGCCATACGGCAGGCCTGACGACTGCGTATAGCTTGATAGGCGGCTACACAGCTTTACTCCCGCAGTATGGCAACTTCGCTTTGATGTCTTCGACTATTTGCCTTTATGTTTGGCCTTCTTTTTAGCGGCACGGATCTGAAATTTCCGTTGTGCTTCTTCGCGCCGAGCGATCCGCGAAGCTTTCTTCTTGTTTGTGTTAGCTAATTCGAAATTTAATTTTGTTGCTTCTTGGGCTTTCGAAGACACACCTGAGGTCTTGCGTTGCTCCTTATTGACTTTCCGCTGCAGGCGTTTGGGATTTCCTCGCTGTGGCGCTTCAATAGTGCCAGGTATAGGTACGGAACGATGGGCCCGTTTGACTAGGGAGGAACCGTTGACGAGTAACCACTCATAGAGTTCGGCATTATTAGGTTCTGGACCGAAAACTACTCGGACGGCGCGGAGTTGGTTGTTGCTGGAAGTCTCGTAGACTCCGCACCAAAATTGACCATCGTGGAAAAGGGTGAATTGAGCAGGCATAGTTGTCTCCAGGTACGCTAAAGCGGACCTGACGACGCTGGATTCCTTAGCTCTCATGAGATTAAGAGCTAAAGCGACGGATAGCACTGGCTAGTGCTATCGCTCAGACTTCCTACTGAGACTGTGCGTTTTGCGCATCAGGATCTTACGGGAGGTAACAATAACACACCCTGATTCTGAGGAAATGCAGCACGCAGACCGTGCACACCCTCCCGATAGGATAAGCGCCAGCACCGAAAGGAGAAGAGGAATGTACGTAATCATCGTCCTGGCTGCACTGGTGTGTGCCGCCGTCCTGGCCGTCCAGACCATCCGCCGCGAACAGCCACAAGACCGTATGCGAGTCGCCGCGATTGGAGGCGGAACCAGCGTGGCAACGGTTCTTGGTGCCTATATCCTTTTCACCCTCGCGGAGCTGCCGCTAATTCTTACCGCACTTATTGCGTCGCTTGCACTACTAGGCCAGTGGACTGGCAATTTTGCCGCCCAGCTATCTAAAAGAACCAGCAGGTAAACCCACGTGCTGACGACCATATGCTAAAGCATATGTTATAGCGTATGGCGTGCCATATGGCGAGACATATAGCAAGACCTCACGAGCGCGCAGAAGACGATACACGGCTACACAGCTTTCCGACTGCAGTAGGAAACGCGTCTACGGGCTTAGTGCGGGAGTATTGCGAAACCCCCGCGCGCGCATTAGCCTAAGACATGACAGCACAGTTCACTTTTGAATTGCGGCTGCACAATAAAAAAGGGCCCCAACGAGCGGCCACTCGTTGAGACCCTCGGGCCTAAAGACCCACGTGAAGCACAACTGCGATGAGCTTCACTGTTACGGTCGCAAGAACTATGACCTTGGTAGCCACATCGAGCCAGTCAAGCTTGGTGGCATCAAGGTCTTTTCTTTTGCGACCGGGTGTATCCAATGAGTGTTTACCCATTGTCTACCTCCCTTGCGTCGTAGGGTTGTCCGCTCGCCTGAAAAAGGGCGCGCGGGACAGCCCACGTCACGCGCGGGCCTTACCGCGCACCGACGAGGAAGTCACGCCCACACCCCACCACAAGTAGCGGAGTGCGATTGTGAACCAGCACTAACGCTAGCAGCCGCCCCTGACGAGACCTAGGTGTACTGACCGGGCACGTTGATTGAGCCGTTGACCCTCGGATGTTATTGCGTCTACTCCAGGTTCGTGGAGCAGCGGGAGAGGGCGTTGCGAATGCCATGGATCTCTCCCTTGCTGAGTCCGGCCAACATCTGCCGCTCCACTTCGGCGATGGAGGCGCTTGCCCTCTCGAGCACCTCGCGACCCGTTCCGGTCAGCTGTGATGGCCTCGCGCGTCCTTGGTCGACCGACTCGGGTCGCTGCACCAATCCACGGTCTTGCAGCCCACGCAGCACGAGATTCATGGACTGGCGGGTGACAAACGCTCCACGCGCCAGGTCGGCATTGGACAGGCCTGGCTGCTGGCCCAGCAGCTCCAGGCACGCGTACTGCGGGACCGTCAGCCCAAGCGGGCGCAGAGCTTTGTCCATCCGTGTCCGCAGCAGCGCAGTCACCCTCTTGAGCTGGTAACCGATCGCTTCCGAGAGCGGGTTGTTCGTCGTCTCTTGCTTCATGTCAACATTATGACATACTGGATATGTCAACACCCAGACATAAGGAGTAGGATATGACCACCACTGGTATCGACTTCGTCGCCATCCAGGTCCGCGACATCGAGCGATCGGCTGCCTTCTACGAACAGCACCTGGCACTCGTCCGAGCATCCTATGGCCCAGAGCAGGCGATCGTCTTCGACACTCAGCCGATCCCCTTCGCCGTGCGCGAGCCCCTGCCCGGGGTCGATCTCGAGACGGCGACGCCGCGTCCCGGCGTCGGCATTGCCCTCTGGTTCCATGTGGACGATGTGGCCGGAGCGCACCAGTCCTTGGTTCAGGCGGGCGTCCCGATCGTGAGCGAACCCATGAACGGCCCGTTCGGGCTGACGTTCAGCTTCAGCGACCCCGACGGCTACGTCGTGACTGTTCACGACAAGGCCTGACCCACAGGACTCGAGCCTTGAGGGCCAGCGGCATCGAACCGCTGGCCCTCACCTTTCCCCGAGGAGTCAGCCCATGTATCACGCAAATGCCGCGCTCACCCCGCGCCACCGCCTCAAAGTTGCGCGTCTATATCGTGGAGCTAAGTACACGACCGTGCAGGTGGCACTACATAAATAAGGACATATGCTACAGCATATGTTAAAGCGTATGCCTTGCCATATGCTTAGGCATATGTCCTGGCATACGGCAGGCACCGTGGGTGCGCAGATTTACCCTCACGCCGCCGACGCTTAGACGTTCTTCAACGCCCGATACACCGTAGGGCGAGTGGCTCCGAACTCCCCCGCCAGTACGCGCTGTTTAATCTCTGCTACCTGTTGTGGGGTAAGGGCTGGTTTGCGGCCTTTGTACTTGCCGGCCCTTTTTAGCTAACGCGTCATATACTGTCAGACCTTTTTGTGGTAGGGGAAGAGCCAGTTAAAAGTTTAATTCAATTAAACTGATGAATATGATTACTGTCCATGAATACACCCACGGTATGGACAGAAACCATTGAAGCAACCCCGGCATACTATTTAGAGGTTACAGGCCCCTACGGGACCGCTCGACACAAAGAAGCAATGGAATATGTTAAAGCAATAGCCTTCCATAACTTTGAAGATGACGACTTCACGATTTACGGTCTTGCCCTTGACGATCCGCTTACAGTTGATGAGGAACTACTTCGCTACCGCGTTTGCCTGCTATGTAGCGAGCTGTCCCTTGAACAAGACAACCAGGGCGAGCTCGGGATGATGCGAATTCCATCGCATCATGTTTTGGTTGTAGGGGTGGACCACACGCGTGAGGCTATCGCGCAAATGTGGGAGAAGATGCCTTTGATACTTGCCGAGCAGGAAGTGTCTCAAACAGGTTTTGTCGCCGAGCGGTTTAGAAGGTCGAAAGTCGCTGCAGGGAAAAGTGAATTCCTTATACAGCTGCCTTAACCTCCATCGATTGGTAATCCTTTTCCTCTACGACATGCGGAAAGGTGCGATTTAACGCGGCAAACTTGTTAACCTCTGTTACTTTCCTTAAGCTTCAAGGCTGAACGAAAAAGATGCGGATACTGCCTTGAAGATGAAGTTTGAGTTCTTTTACCAATTTGTGGCGGCCTTTAATTTAGAAGCTACTATCAATGCAACAAGTGATAATGCGAATTATGAATCGGGAATAGCCGAGTTGGGAGCTAAAACCTGGCATGTCCGCACAGCACGCACCACGCCTTCTAAACCGGGAGCCTTTGTGGCATTCTGGCAACGCAACCATGAAGGGGAATCCGTGCCTTTTGAAGATTCCTCCTGCGGCGACGGTCTCCTAGTCTTTGTGACTCAAGGAGAGCACCGAGGTGTTTTTCAATTTAGCAATCAAGATTTGCAACGCCTTGGTATTACCTCCGGAGCAGCCCCAGGAAAGAGAGGTTTTAGGGTATATCCACCATGGTGTGAGGGGCTGAACTCCAACGCTTTAAAGACTCAAAAGCAGCAACTGACATCGTTTACAGAATTCTGAAGACCTGTAAACATGCAGCTGACACTGCATACAACAAGACATATGTTAAAGCGTATGCCTTGCCATATGCTTAGGCATATGTCCTGGCATACGGCAGGCACCGTGGGTGCGCAGATTTACCCTCACGCTGCCGACGTTTAGACGTTCTTCAGCGCCCGATACACCGTAGGACGAGTGACCTCGAATTCTCGCGCCAAGGCTGCTTTCGACTCCCCCGTCAGCGCGCGCTGTTTAATCTCTGCTACCTGTTGTGGGGTAAGGGCTGGTTTGCGGCCTTTGTACGTGCACAAAGCAAGTTAATTCTGGCTAAGACGGATGCGCAGTTGCTACTAGATTGATAACCTTCAAATTGAGTCTTCATGTCGTAGGTTTTAACTAAGTATCTCTATTTCCATGAAAGGAAGTTATGAAGAAGTTTAATAAGCTTGCGGTGGCCGCTGTTGGTTTCCTTGTTTGCACTGCAGCTCCTGCCGCTACAGCTGAAGAATCTTCCGCCCAATCGAATTCCAATGAAAATCAAGCAGAAGTCCAATTTGACGACTCCTTTGGAGACTCTGACTCGAATGATGAGCGTGTTTCTACACGGTCTGCAGGAGGCGGCACTTGGGCACCTGGCGGTGCTGGTGCGCGAGTTACTATTGGAGTCGAAGGCAGCGGCCTAGAGCTTGGCAAAGTCCATGTGTCTTATTATCCTAGTTTCGAGTTGAAAATCGACAATGTTTGCGGGACAAAGTATGAGCTCGCATACGATGAACCCAACGGCAACCGAAAAGTAATCCCTGCGGGTCCTAACGGGTGCTCTCCTATCGCGATGCCTCATGAACACACATATGATCTAAATGGAGTTCATGCGAAGGACGGATCGAAAACTTGTGGTCGAGTATACGTCGAAGCCAAGGGGCAATGGTCCCCATGGGCCTGCGTAACCATGAAGAAGTGATAATTTGTTAACTATTATAATTTTGGTCTGTGCTCTCGTGTTTGCTGTAGTAACAGTCAGGAAGCTCACCGACATCGATAATCGATTAAAGCAGTTGCTTGCAGCACAAGAGAACTAGAGAGCTTTGAAAAATATCTGGTGGCCCATTCTTCCTTTGTGAAGTGTGGGCCACTGGAACGAGGGCAAGCTTATTACAAATGATGCCTAGGGATGCGAGACGCTTGCGTTTTCAGGCTTAGAGGATGGCTTTAGTCGCACCCCCTTGGCTTTACCGGCTTTGGTCTAGTCGTGCCGTACTGGTCATTTTTGTTTATCGCCTTATACGCGTTGAGAACCTGTGTGCACGAACCATCAGGCGTTCTTGCTACTCCGCTTTAGGCGTTTTTCAATGCTCGATACACCGTAGGACGGGTCACCCCGAATTCCCGCGCCAAGACTGCTTTCGACTCCCCCGCCAGCACGCGCCGCTTAATCTCCGCCACCTGCTGCGGGCTAAGAGCAGGCTTGCGGCCTTTGTACTTGCCGGCCTTTTTCGCCAACGCAATCCCCTCCGCCTGGCGCTCGCGGATAATGGCCCGCTCAAACTCCGCAAACGAACCCAAAATACCGAGCATTAAATCCGCGCGTGGATCTGTGGTGTCTTTCGCAAACGCGAGATTCTCATGCAGGAAAGTAACAGTCACACCTTTGTTGGTGAGTTCATCAACAATGCCGCGCAGATCTGTCAGCGATCGGGCGAGGCGGTCGATCGACGAAACGACGAGTTCGTCACCGTCGCGCACGTACGCCATACACTCCCTCAGTCCTGGGCGGGCAGTCTTGGTGCGGCCGGAAATCTTATCTTCAAAGAACCGGTCAATCCTGCCAGACATATTGAGTAGTTCTTTTTGCCGCTGATTATTCTGCTCCACCGTCGAGACACGGATATAGCCCACCCGCTGCCCATGCGAACCAGAGCTTTTAACCATTAGTCTTCGCCTCGCGGAGAGTTAAAGGCAGCATTTTCCTGTTTGATGACCGCATCACGATACGACTCAACTACCCGCGCCAAGTCAGACAACTGTGCCCCGTCGAGACCATCAGCGTCAGCAAGCAAGGATTGTACAATCCTGCCCAACGCCTGCTGCCCCGACGACAACCCACCATGCAGATCTTTCACTCGCGCCAACGCGGGCACAGAGTCAATATGACTTTCAATATGGAAACCGTCAGACGATAACACCACACTCACCACTTTCTGTAAACATAAGGCCTAGACCCCACTAGACACGTGTAAAACAATGCTAGGAACGGCCCTATTTTACAGGAAACATTCCGCCACAGGCGCGTGTAACAATAGGGTGTACCCCAAAGAGAGACTCTCCGTCTGTAGTTTGAAACTTGTTAACAAGTTAACTAGTCTATGGGTTAGTGCCCTTTGGGCGGCTATTTGAAAGTTGATACACCGACACGAAAGGGGAGCTATCATGGCATCCGAATTTTTGACTATCCGGCTGGGGTGGAAGGAACATCCTGATGAGTGGGCTGGATATACAGAGGGGATGTCCACGCAGGAGATCCTAGAGGCTGGTCTAAAATGGTGGGTCTTGAAAGCTTCTCGAGCCATTGAATGTAAGAAAGTTCTTATCCTCCATCCTGAGCTTTCGATTCTTGCAGCGCGAGATATACGAGGAATCGTTAAATCGGAAGAAGATCCAGGCCGCTACGAAGTTCTGGTCTGGCATGTTGATGAAAATGGGAATCCTCTAGATAGTCGCGAGGCAGCCGAAGAACAGGAACTTCTCGGGGCGAAAGTCCTTCGAGGTACATCTCGGAACCCCATTGCCTACATCAGTCCCGATCGGATCGCCTAACGTCGCCACTCTGAAGTGCCCTGAGTTTTGTTCCTAGGCATGTGTCTTGATTTCTATTATTGCTTGGGGCGGGTTCTCCCAAAGAAAAACGCATCATCGGCTGTTGGTGTGTATACGAGACAAGTCAATCATGACCGTAGTGCAAAACGGGGCACAAAATTTCATATTGGAACGTACTAATGCGCCTGAAAACTCGCCTGGATAGTGGCGAGGTTGGATCGAACAGATAGTGGCCTGGTGACTAAGTTAGGGCTTCGCCAGCTAATTCAAGTTCTGCGTAGATTTTGCGGAGATTAAAAATAGTGGATTCCTCAGCAGCTGAAAGGAAAGTCATAGAAAGGCCATCAAGCCACGCCCGACGCTTCCGAACTGCCTCGACAATCTCAAACCCCGAAGCAAATCGATCGATGCCGAGTTTTTGACCATGGGAACTGCCTCCAATAATCCGAATCACTTCTTCGAGAATCTCTGGCTGAGCCTGGGATTCCAATAATGATTTGAGGTCCTGGAGCAAAAGCGCTGATGTCATACGAGGATCATTGCGCAGTTGGGAAATGATGGATCGAATTCGCTCTCGGTGTTCTGGATAACGGTAGGACAGTTGCTCCATTGAACCGACGATGCGGCCTGCTCGATGAAGCTGGGCAAAAGGGGTCAAAGATTCTAGGAGGAAGGAACGTACCTGATCCAGATTGGATTTTTCTACCAGCCAATCCGACAAAGCAGCGCCGCCCAATGTGGCTGCAGCGCGACCCTTGAAGAATCCATACTCCCCTACTTGTGACATTAAAGAAAGCGCTGATTCTTTCTTTCGACTTTGACTTGTCGAGAAGAGAACAGGTATCAGCTCACTAAGGGGCATTGCAGAAAACTCACTTAATGAACGGGCCAAAAATTCAGTTACCCTGCCCGTATGAGCAGTCTCCGCTAAGAGACCTGCCACCGGAATGACCTTGGTGAGGTGCTGAGACAAAATATCTTGAAGTTCATCCGCATACTCTTTGGCGCCTTCCAATGGGTCATCCTCGCCGAGAGCCCCTTCGCCGAAATCGTCAGCGCGAGACAATATGCCCAAAGTGTTTAGTGGCGTAAAGCCGAGGTCCTGCAGGAACGCGACTTCGTCATGATGTGGTACTGAATCAAACAGGAAAATGGCAGCGTCTGCATCAACTGATGCTGCACGAGTCTGATCATCGAGAAGTGCGGCGCGAGTAGCATCCTCGTTAGCTTCAGTCAATGTGGCCAACCCCGGTGTATCAATCAGGGAATATTTGTCGACAGCAGCACTGGTAATCCAACGATTTACATAAGCGATCTGGTCAGCCGGCACAGGTAACTTTGCCTGTTGGCCACGCATCGTCTCAATAGGAATTGAGCTGCCGTCTTTGAGAACCGCTTCAGCTCTATCTGGGGCGCCATATTGAAATACAGTTACAACATTAGTGGCCTCTAAAGCTGCAGTTTCAGATACCGGTGCACCTATGAGCGCGTTGACCAGAGTGGATTTTCCTGCTTTGAGGCGGCCGACCACCACGACACGGGGTGCTGCAGTTAACGATGCGGACAAAATAGCAGCCTCAGCAGTTAGCTCGGGACTTAGCTTTGCCACCGAGTCAATAGCAACGGTTAAAGCCTTTTCTAGGGAATCCATGTCTAGCGCTCCGCCTTATCATTATCTGTACTTTTGGCTGAAGACTTGAGCTCTTCAATCATTGTCTCGGCGCGAGCAATGTTTTTGGAGATGATCTCCATATTCCTATCCAAGCGCTGAAGGCTGGCCGCCTTATGCTTGGTTTCCATGTTGGCCGATTTTTGGGCAGTGCTGATCTGCTGTTGGGTCTGATCGATGGCTTTGCGAATGTACTCCCTGTACCGAATAACAATGGCAGGACGCGCATTAGCGACACCAGCTTCCAACAACCTATTGGTGAACATACGGGTGGCCGCTACGGTTTGTTGAACCCAATTGACCAGGTTCTGTTTGCCGGATCGCATTGCACGGAAGCCAACGTTAAAAGCCACCCAGCCTGCACCGGCAACGAGTCCAAGACCCGAAAAGGAGACCACTGCGCCAAGCGCAGCACCAATAATTGATCCGCCGGATGCGCCCATAAGTAACATCATGGGGTCAAAAATTCCATCAGTCTTCTTTTTGACCTCTGTGGTTTGTAGTTCACGGTCGCTAAAGCCAAGGGCAATCTCCTGAGATATTTCTTCCCAGGCATTGTTCGATTTGAAACGGGGTTTGACGATGCGTTCTTCAATATCCGTGGTGAAGACCCCAAGGGTGGACAGTACGATTTCCTGGAAATCTTTCTCAATTTGTGCAGTGTAGTGCTGTGAAGACTGTCTCAGCACCTTCATCCCCTCACGATTGATCGTCGACAACCATTTCTGACGTATCTCTTCCAACTTGGTGTCGAGGAAATCACCCGCTTTCTGACGTGAGAGAGTGAGATCTCGATTGAGATACTGCTCCCATTGCTCCAAATCTTTCTTGAGGTCCTGAAGCTTCGCTAGTTGAGTGTTTAGTTCAGGCAAAGCATCCTCAGCTTGTGAGATGGAATCCTTCCTTATATTTAATTCTTCATTCAAATCTCGCAGCCCCTCTAGTGCCACACGCAGCCCGTTAATTGCCGGAAAGTTTTCCGCTGCAGCAAAGCGCTCAACTATCTGCCGTCTCAATTCTGGGACGCCGGAAGCCTGATGAATTCGATCAATCTCTGCATCAGGAAGATTGGGATCACTGTAGACATCAAGTAGGCTCGACACCCCGACAACGGGAACAGTTCGTCCCAAATGCTTTTTAAGGAGGGCTTTGTCGTTAGCGACAATCTGTTCCCACCTGGAAAAGTGCTTGTCGATCTTGGTTACCGCAACCACGATGTTGTCGATATGGCGACCGGTGGCCTTTATAAATTCCATTTCGGGGGCGGTAAGTGGAGATGAAGCATCGCACACCACGACCAGTACACTGGCTTGCTCAGCAGAAGTTGCTGCAAGCTTGGTATGTGAGGGGTCTAGTCCGCCTACTCCTGGCGTATCAATAACGACAGCATCAATAGACGAAGACGTCAGGGGAATAAATGCTCGAGTCGGCACATCTTCGCCGTTGCGGAGGCGAGCCGCCTGTTGGTGCTCGTTGATGTATTCCTCTAGCTGGTCGCGGGAGACTGATTCTTCGTGGTCAGAATAAAAAAGCTGTGCCGAGTTCGGTGTGGAATCTTCACTTCCAGCACCAAGCCCCACGGAAACGGCCGTCGTGAAATTGACGCCCACGGGGGAAGCGTCTTTAACTCCTACCAGTGCATTCGCGAGCGAAGACTTGCCGCGTGAAACCTCGCCTACGACAACGACTGATTTCATCTGTTGTCTTGTAGAAAACTTTTCCCATGCCAAGGTGCTGATTTCAGACTTGGAGTATTTATTTAAAATATTCTCTGTTAGAAACGTTAAAAGAGCCTCAGCTCTTTGGCGTTGGGCTGTAGACGCACCATCTGGCATAGGAAAAATGTCCTTTATAGGTCGGAGAGGTCGCGTCTTATTCTATCCGACACGCCATGGAATCTGACTTTGGTTACGATCTCGAAATTCCCCTGAAGATAGATGCGGTGTGCCCCCAAGAAGTCGGCAATTGGATGGGGAAAGAAGATTGGCCAACAGTAAGTTGGAACCCTGAGGCGAGAAAAAGAACGAAGGGTTCGAAGGGTATAACGGCACCCTTAAAGTGCCTAGTTATAATTTTTGAGTCTGAATACTCGTCACTCTGTAACCTATTCCGCTCCTTGGATCATCTAACAAGTAGTCAACAATGATGATCTCTGGCCGCGCAGGCCCGATCTTTCTCGAAAGGATTTCTCATGAGTAAAAATCTTGCTCTTTTAGTAACAACCCTGGCATCCACCTGTATGCTCGCAGCTTGTAGCTCGGACGAAGGAGCACAAGTCCAGTCTGCAACGTCTGCAGCTGCCAGCACCGAGGCCTCTAGCGCAGTCGGCTCCGACTCTGAGGCTATGGCCGAGTACGACACAGGTGACTACCCAACCACGTACCGCACTGAATTCAAGAAAGAAGTAGCGGAGCTCACCGGCGGAAACATGATTGAAAGCAACCGGATAGCTAATGCGTTTGTCCTTGGTTTTGAGGCTGATCCTGACTTGACCGATCAGAGTGCTTCTTCAAGGATTCTTTCTCCGGACTATACCTTTAGGTTTTTAACGGAAAACTCCATTGACGCACTTGAGGCGCTGAACACTCCTTTCCAATCGGGGTATTTCACTTCCTCTCATGATGCTGATGATACTAAGGAGTTAACGAGCGCGGTCATTCGCTTTGAGTCTCCAGAAAAGGCTCAAGCCGCTGCCAAGGCATTGCACGACAATATTCCCAAGGATAACGAGGATAGTTCGATTTACGACGATGATGAGAACTACCACCCCTGGGCAGAAACTACGTTGGACGGTAGGGAGCATACCCTCATCTCAGAAAAGCAGCTAACCGACTTCAACGATAAAACGAAGGTTCAAACCGTTCTGGAGTCGATGACGACCAGTAATGAATTCTTGCTCTATAATTTCACGGTAGATCTCAGTGGCGATGCGCAGGCAGGGAAAGAGAGGATTAACTCCTATCTCGACAAACAGATTCCTCTGCTCGATACGATTGACACGCACAAAACTGCTGAGGGATACGGAAAGTTGGATAACTGGGGAACCATAGATCCTGAAGGTCTAACTCGCTACGCAGTTCAAACCCCTGAAGGCTACAATGTTCCCTCCGTGGTTGGTGGGCTTAATGCTCGCGGATTTGCAGCTACACAATCTGACCCAGAGTTCATATTTAAAGCGCTTGACCTTGCCGGTATTGAAAATGTCGGTGCGTGGGAAACCTCTGTCATCCAAGCGAAGAATGCTGATAATGCAAAGGTTTTCCAGTCTGCGTACATTGCAGACTCGAAAGATTCGGACTACCGCGACTATGACGAGCCTCAAAACCTTCCCGACACTTCCTGCGTCACTAAGGATGAAACTGCAGGCCGCGGACTGCTCCAATGCGTCATGATTTATGAGGACAAGGTTGCCTTAGGCGATCAGACTTTCTATAAGTCTCGCGAAACTAATACTGACAGCACAGTCATTAACTCCTCTGCCCCCACCGCAAGTGACAGGAAACCGGGCTCAGCTTCTAGCTTTGAGGAAGCTCAGAAGCTCCTCTCGCAAAAGATGGCCGCCCAGCTGGCAGTTTTCAAAGATGCCAAGGAGAATCCTGAAGGTACCAAGCCAAAACCTGCGGAAAGTGTCAACCCCAACGAATCTGAGCCTGCCGGTGTTGCTTCTGAGTCTGCCTCGGCTACCTCTACCTCGTAGAAAAGGGATGAGATAGTTCCCCTGCCTCAGTTACCTATTTTGGGCAGGGGACCACGTATTTTTCTATGTAACCTTCTGCTGTCTCCAAGGCATCTAACAACCAGTCAAGAAGAACATCCCCTCAAGATTTAAGGACTTTCATAATGACCGATCCGCACACTTTCGTTCCTTCCAATGACTTGGATTCGATGCTCAGTCACCTACCGGATCAGACCCTTCCCGAGGACACCACCTACACACCGGAGTGGGATGCAACCCCGCAGTACACTGTCGAGCCGGAGGTATCCGATAATGACTTGGCTGCTCCCGCAGATGGTGAGCCTTCTGAGCCAAGCAGTGAACCAACTGATCCGGAAATTGTAGACCCAGCTGATACCAACAGCACGGATGAGGCTTCGAATGATTCAGTAAGCTCCCCTGACGATGCGTCCATTGACGATGGTGCTTACCATCACAATGTCAATGACGACACGGATGCCGTGATGCCTGCTGATAACGAGCAGCCGGTTGCTCCCCCAGCTACTGAAGCTGACTCAACCGTCACGAGCCCAGCAGAGGGTAGCCCGGTTGAAAATGATGCAGACCAGGCGGTTATTTTCGAGGAAAACACTGATACTTCAAACGAAGAAGTAGTACTCGAAGACGCAGACCCGTGGGCTAACTATGTCGATGACGGTGTGTATGGAAATTCAGTCGCATGGAATGACGACTGGTACTACCAGCAGGTAGATGGATATTGCGGACCCACTTCTGTCTCATTCATCCTCAATCAATTTTTTAACACTGGAATCTTCGATCCCAATGTAATGGTTAACCAGGCATTAGAGCTTGGCATTGATTCCGATTTGTCCGATGGAATGTACACCACTCAGATCCGCGATTTGTTTAATGCCAATGGTGTGGCTGCGCATATTGAACAGGCAAACCAAAGTGACCCAATGACAGACCTCGCAGTGAAGCTGGAAGAAGGCTGCGGAGTACTTGCTACCGTCGACGCCCAAGAGATTTGGGCGCTACTGTCGCCGGAAGAGCAGGCAATGGCTGACTACGCAGGTGATGCGGCCAACCACGCCCTTATTGTCACTGAAATCAACACCAATACGGGTATGGTTACTTTGGCTGACCCGGGCACGCCAGAAGGTAATGGGCTGCAAGTCGATATCAATACCTTTGCGGGCGCGTGGCAGGATTCCGACTACGAAATGGTAGTTACTGACGGGGTTAATGATGAGCTTCGCGATCCGAGCCTGGCCCCTGCCGGCACGAATTATGTTGTGGCTAATGTCACCGGCTCTAACACCATTTAGAAAACCCTACTATTTTCCTGGAGGAACGTCATGGGAAACGCTTGGTCTCTCGGCATCGACTTCGGTACCTCGAACACCGCAGCAGCACATACCGGCCCGGTTAAAGGCAACGTCGAAGCAGTAAACCTTAGCCACAACCGAACCACAATGAGCTCTTCTGTCTATCTGGACAGCGTCGATAATGTTGCTATTGGCGACGTGGCTCTCGACCGCGCTAGTGCGAATCCGGCAGGCTTTATTCCCTCTCCAAAGCGTCTAGTCCCACAGCACGTTTTCCAACTTAACGGTCTCGATGTTCCGAGCTCCCTTCCGATTGCGGCAATTTTGAAGTCCGTAGTAGAGCGTGCAACCCGCGAGCATGGCGGTATCCCGCCCCAGGATCTGGTTCTAACTCACCCGGAGGCATGGTCGGAGGAAGAGGTCAATGTTCTCCTCGAAGCTGCTGCAGGCTTAGGGCTTCCAGTAGACAAGATTCGGACTGTTTCCGAGCCCCAAGCAGCTGCGCATTATTACTCGCAAGCACAAACTCTGGAGCCAGGAGAAAAGATTGCAGTCTTTGACTTTGGTGGCGGCACACTGGACGTGGCTGTTCTCGAAGCGCAAGCTGACGGCATGTTTACTGTCATTACTGCGCGAGGGGACCAAAATTTGGGCGGTAAGACTTTTGATGCTTTGATTCGCCGCTGGATAGATGCCCAACTCGAGGAGCTCGACCCTGAGTTGCTTGTCTACTTGCGAGAAAAAGCCCCCATTTCCGAGAGGCATGCCATGGAAGATGCCATTCGCCGAGCGAAAGAGCTGCTCAGCGAAGCCTCAACGGCAACCATCAACTTCCAGGCGGCGGGTGAAACGCACCGAATTCAGCTCACCCGGGATGAATTGGAAACGATTATTGCACCTCATCTCGACAAAGCTGTTGATCTGACTAGGCGCGTATTCAATGAAGCAGGTATCGCTAGCCCCGACCAAATCAAAGCGCTCTATCTTACTGGCGGTTCCTCGCGCATTCCCATGGTTCAAGAGGCGCTTAAGCCTCTTGCACCTGTAGCAACTCTTGACGATCCAAAGCTGGTTGTCGCCCAGGGAGCTCTGTCTGCAATTATTCCAGTAGTCACCCACATTACCGGAAATAATACCGGACTGGTGTCAACTACTACTCCGCCAACGTCGGGGGCCTCGTCGGAAACCAGCGAGAAAGAAGAGCATGCGCATACAGCTTCGTTCCCGGCCCAACAGGCTAGAGAAGTAGAAACTTCCACGGATGTAAAGAAGAACAAGCTGCCTGTGTTCATCGGCATTGGTGCTATTGTTCTCGCAAGTGTTGGACTTGGAGCGTTCGCGCTAACTCGTGGTGGTGGAGATGAAGCGTCAATCCAAGCAGAACCGCAGACTTCCGAAACTATTGAGACTTCTGCTGTCGAGCAGTCCCCCGCAGCTACCAATAATGCATCGGAGGATTCTGCCCGCGATACCGCAATTAGCAATATTCCCAGTCACATCAAATCTATGATTACCACTTGTCAATCATGGGACTACGGAAGCGCTCCAGGAGCGCAATGCGAATTCGGTGACGGAAATCTTGCAGCGGAAAAATACCTTAATTTTGACGCGTCCGGCATTACGCCCTCCGTACAAATCTTCGTAGATGAAAGCGGCGCCCGTAGCGAGCGTGCCAGCATAAGAGAAGGCTACAGGAAACCCTTAGAGTCCTCTTATGAAAATCAAAATCCGATTGCATGGGAAATCGAAAATGCTGCAATGACGGACGAAAAAGTCACCCTAAGCTATGTAAATGTGGATACCGCCTTTTACATGAAAGTTTCCGGTCTCAAAGATGTAGAGTCGGCAAAAGCTCTGCTCGCAGACTCGAATCTGTAAAGAAGAAGCCGTCTGTAACTTTTTAGCCTGACTAAAGCATCTAACAACTGTTCACCCAAAACACCCAACAAAGGAGAGCATTATGAGCGGCGGAAATACCACTCCAAGCAATAACCTCGATCCTGAAGAGTTCGCTTACTTCTCTGAGCGTGACGTAGATAACGATGGAATTAACGACGTCATCCACACTCAAACTTTCGACGGCCAGAATCAAACTCATCATCTTAGCGAGAACGGCGACGTCATCCTCACCGAGGTTGACGTCGATGGCGACGGTATCCTGGAAACTACCGTTCAAGAGCTTGATGAAAAGCATTCCGTTTCTCGTCAAGATCTTGACGGTGACGGCGAAGTTGACCAGGTAAAGGTCTTTGATGCTGAGACTGGCGCTACTATTCAGCAAGACACCATTGTTGACGGAAAGGTAGTTCATTCCATGCTCGACCCAGATGCTGATGGTCTTCCTGACGTGGAACTATTCGACTCCGATGGAGACGGTACCTTCGACGCTGCTACCATCGATTCGGATAAGGACGAAGTTCCTAACACGGCTTACTTTGACGAAGACGGTGACGGCAAAATCGATGCGGCTTTAGCAGATGTCGACAATACCGATGGCGTCCTCGAGACCACCTTGACTGCTGACGACCTCGGCTCTGAAGACTTGGGAAGTATGGACACGTTCATTGATATGATTGAACACCCTGCAGAGTCCGATGCCGATACGGACGATTACTCCTCCGAAGTGTAATCTGGCGAGCCTGTAGAACAGAGATGTAAGGCGAGTAAGGGGAAAGCCTCAATGGTAAACGATCCAGAGCTCGAGATTGAGCTCGTCGACCTTGACGACGCAGTATGGAACTCTTTGCTGCATAAAGCACTCCAAGGTGAGACCTTCGTTGATGAAGACTCTCTCGCACCAGACATGGACCTTGAGCCTGAGGTGCCTATTGATGACAATATGGACGAAGAACTTGTCCTTAGTGAAGAGCTAATCTCTACGGCTGACGACGACGGTGTATCAGATACTGATGAATTCACCAAATTAGATGAGGTAGGCGTCAACGATACAGACGGCATGAACACCACTATCAGCGACAATGATGGGGGATACTCATTCAACGATATTCAAGATTTTGAAATCCCTGATTTTGGTGAGGATAGTGGATCCGGCCTAATCTATTAGGCATTATGATGGTTGTGCACGGTTTAAGGAGTTTATGTGGATGAGAAGGCGCTCGTTGAAGCTGCACAAAACGGCGATGAACGAGCTTTTTCCAGCCTTGTAGCCGCCTGCCGCCACCGCGCATGGAACGTGTGCTTGAGAATCTGTTGTAATCATCACGATGCTGAGGATGCCCTTCAGTCAGCGCTGGCTTTAGCATGGAAGAATCTGCACAAGTTTAATGGCAAGTCTTCGTTTGGCACTTGGTTCTACCGTATTGCTACCAATGCTTCCTTGCAGCTAATAAGAACCCGTAAGCATACGATTTCCATTGATGAGGACTCTTTCGGAAACGAAGTTGAGCTTGAGGATTTTCACGCAGAATTCACCGAGTCATTAGAGAATCAGGACTATCTTGCTCGCGCACTCGAGACTCTCAATATTGAGGCCCGTGAAGCCCTCGTTCTATGGGCAGTAGCTGATATGAAAATCTCAGATATTGCACTTCATCAGGGCTCTTCCCTTTCCGCAACCAAAGTTCGGCTCCATCGAGCCAAGAAAGCACTTAGGGAAATATTGAGCTGACCGACACTTGGCGTGATGAGTCGAAGTGTCTGGGCTCAAAAATGACCCCTGGTGGATTTAGTTCTTCTTAAATGTTGATATGAGCGTAGATATCGGGCTCCAGGTGCCTCTTCCTCGGTGATTGCTGCGAACAAAGACGTCGGAATTGCCCCCCATCCAATAGGTCAAGCGCGGCGTGGGGCAGTCCACGGTGCACTATTAGGTGTACCTAATCGGACTTTTATACTATGGTTCGGGGTCTTCCTCCTTAGTGAAAGTCGCACCTAAATCTTGTAAGCGTTGTTTCTGTTGTGGAGTCAACGCCAAGTTATCCTCTGGAAGAATGGTCTCGTGCAAAGTTGCAGTTTCAAGAATTGAAAGGTCTGTAGGAGTTCCCGATAGGTCCGCGTTGCTTAGATCCGCACCACGCAAATCGGCACCCCCTAATTGTGCTAGTTCAAGGATTGCACCTTGTAGATTCGCGTTTCTTAGATTCGCGCCGTCAAACTTCGCCTCTATTAAAACTGCGTTGCTTAAGTCTGCCCCTTCGAGGTTTGCTCCACTAAAGTTTGCACAATTAAGCCAAAGCCCACTCAAATTTTGTTCCTTTAGGTCAAAGTCTTTAAAAGGCAGTTCAGGAATGGAAGGGTCTGGTTTATCTGTGGAAGATTTCGTAGTGGGCGTACCAGGGGTAAATATGGTCCCGTCAGCTGTTAGACAATGGGGTGATAGGTTAGCTGACGTCGCAACTTGAGCCCGATCGCGAACGTATCGCAGATTTTCGAGTCGCTCTGCTGTAGCTGCTTGAGTATTAGCAGCACGAATTGCTGTGTCTGCCTGGGTTCTAGAATCAGTAATTTGCGCCCATGCCAAAGAGGATCCCACCACTATGGAGGCAAGGACTGATATTCCAACGTCGCGGAGCCCTTGCTTATTAGGGATCCCTCTCCAAAAGTCGCGGAGCTTATTAGTGATCTCTCTCCAAAAGTTGCGGAGCCATTCGGAGCGGGCAGGCGAAGCAGAACTTGTGCTTTGGGTGACTTCTTTTTCCTGTTCGGTATGGCTCTCTATAGAGGGGTTCCTATCTGGTGCATCTTGTTCTTTCGGAGAAGCGTCTTTTGGTGTGTTTTCTTCGCTAGGTGTATTTTTGCCATAACTCATTCATAAAGAATATGTCTAATGTCGGGGTTTAGCACGCGTTGTCGTTGGTCGGAGGTTAAGGGGCAAAGGGGTAGCTGGCATTGTGCATGAAGTCCAGGACACGCACCTGTGCGCGTTGTTTATTGGGGCGCACGGGGATACTGGAGACTACAAGTACGCACTCGACGCCGCCAACAGCGCCGCCAAACACCTGCTAGGAGCGTGTCAAGTTGTTTGTGTGTGGGGCTGGGTTTATAGGTATTTGTCGAAGCGGTCGGGGTAGGCCACGGCCATTTGGTTGATGGCTTGTTTCCAGCCGGATACTCGGGCTCCTTC